>NZ_QKTB01000021.1:0-63648 GCF_003234405.1 Curtobacterium sp. MCLR17_045 | reverse complement strand
GCACCCGCCCAGCCCCTCGAGAGGTCCCGTCATGCGCCGTGTCGGCATCACCCTCGCCTCGGTGTTCGGCGCCGGAATCGTGGCGGTCGGCATCGGCGTGGTCGTCCTCGTGGTGATCGCGGTCAACTCGCTCGCCGGCATCGCGAAGTCGAGCGCCGCCACCCCGACGCCCGCGTGCCCGGCCGTCGCCTCGAAGACGATCGGCGGGATGGTCGTGCCGGCCGGACCCGTCGGCGGCTTCTGCCAGGACCGCCTGGTGAACGCCGCACACGTGATCGAAGCCGCCCAGGCGCTCGGCATCGGCCCCCACACGCAGGCCGTCGGGGTGATGACCGCGATCGGCGAGTCGAGCCTGGTGAACCTGGACCACGGCGACGCCGCGGGCCCGGACAGCCGCGGCCTGTTCCAGCAGCGCGACAACGGCGCGTGGGGCACGTACGAGCAGCGGATGGACCCGTACACGGCCGCGACGATGTTCTACACGAAGCTCGTGAAGGTCCCCGGCTGGAAGACGATGAGCCCGACGCAGATGGCGCACGCGGTGCAGATCAACTCCGATCCGGACCACTACGCGAAGTCGTGGCCGCAGGCGAAGGCGATCGTCGAGGAGCTCACCGGCCAGGACGTGCCGGACGCCGCTCCCCAGGGCTGATCGCTCACGAGGCCACCGCCTGCGTCTCCTCGTCGAACTCGACGATCGCGGCTCCGCCGGAGTGCACGACGACCTGGGCGCGGAGCCGGACCGACTGCTCGTCGAGGGCACAGGCGCAGGCGTCGACCCACTCCCAGTCCACCGGGTAGAGCCGGTCGGCGTCGGGGCGTTCCCACACGAGCACGACGTCGACGGCCCCGAGCTGCGCCACGATGTCGGCGATCAGGGCCGCGAAGTCGTCGACGTGTTCGTCCGGGGAGTACGGCAGGTCGGCGATCGGCAACAGGAACGGGATCGACATCCCGCGGTCGTCGAGGAACAGCACCCAGCACTGCCGGCGCAGCGGCCGTTCGACGACGGCTTCGACGAGTCGGACGACGTCGTCGTCGGTGCGGACGGGTTCACGGATCAGGCGGTCGAGCATCTCGGTGTCAGGCATGACTCCAGCGTGGCGAACCGGAAGCCCCCACCCGAGGCGCGGTCCGGGGTCTGTGGAGAGCCGCTCCACGAACCCAGCCTGTGAGGGAAGAGTCCCTCAGATGCCGTGCGTGACCGAGCTGTCGACGAGCAGCAGCGAGGCGAAGAACACCGCGACGATCGCCGCCATGCCGACGAGCACCACCGGCCAGGTCAGCCGACGTCGCACGAGCCGCAGGACGCAGACCGCGATCGTCGCGACCAGCACCGCCGCCACGATGATCGGTCCCACGACGACGACCGAGTCACCCAGCGTCTCGTTGCAGGTGTTGCCCGGCGCCGCGCACGACACGAACGCCAGCGACATGAGCCTGATCCCCCACCCCGCTGCCAACGCACCGACCGTGAGCACGACGAGCAGCGCGGTGGACGCGACCACGTCCGCGACGCGAGCGCGTCCTGCCAGGGGGTGCCGGGCCTCCCGACCGAAGCGCGCCGGGCCGGACCCGAGCGGATCGGGACCCGACGCAGGACCCGCCCCAGGACCCGTCCCGGAGGCCGGGCCGGTCTGCCGCGCGGGCGCGCCCATCAGGAGCGCCGGCCGCGCGTCGACCAGAGGGCGAGCGCGATGAGGACGGGCTGACCGAACAGCCGGACGAAGCGCTTCTCGTCGCTGTCCAGACCGAAGGCGTCGCGCCGGTTGACCCACTGCGACAGGTTGCCGGGGAAGATCACCGTGAAGAACAGCGCCGCGACCGAGCCGACGAATCGGCGAGCCGGCTTCGGAGCGAGCACGAGTGCCGAGCCGAGCGTGATCTCCGCGACCCCCGATGCGAGCACCGTCGCGTCGTCGTCCAGCGGGACGAACTCGGGGACCTGCGCCGTGAACTCCTTGCGCGCGAAGGTGAGGTGACTCGTGCCCGCGACGACGAGGGCCAGGCCGAGCAGGACGCGGAAGAAGGAACGCATGCCTCCATGGTGCCCGTTCCCGCGACCGGGTGCCCGCGCTGCGCGACTCGGACGTGTTCGAAGCGAGGTTCACTCGCTAACATGCGGTCCATGGGAGCAGTCGCTCGAGACCACGAACCGCCGGCAGCTCCGGCGACCTTCGCGGTGGCGCTCGGACCGGTCGCGTTCTACCTCGGCATCATCGTGCCCGCACAGTCGACCGTGCAGCACGTGTTGCTCGGTGCGGTGTTCGGGCTGGTGTGCGTGCTCAGTGGCTGGCGGGCGATCCGGATCGCCGGTCGTCGCCGGGCCGTGCAGGTGTGGTCGTGGATCGGCATCGTGATCGGGAGCGCCGGGCTCGTCATGCTCGTCTGGCAGGTGCTCGTGATCGTGACCGGGGGTGCGTTCCCGCCGCCGTTCTGGTCGCCGTACGCCAACCGCTGACGCGGTCCGGCCGGGAGGCCCGGGTCGGGTCCGCCCCGTCGCGCACGAAACGAGACACCCCGGGTCAGGGCCGCCCCGCCTGACGACGCCGGGTCACCAGCCGAGCGTGCCGGGCGCGCCCTTGAACGGCCCGACGATGTCCGCCGTGATCCAGCCGCCGTAGAAGTCGCCGTCCTGCGCCTGGACCCGTTCGCCGCCGACCTCGCACGAGTCCATCGCCGACGGGTAGATCGCGACGCGTTCCCGCAGCGACTCGTAGCCGGGCACGGGCGTCGGGTAGTTCCAGGCGGCGCGGCTCGCGACCGTCCCGTCACCGCCGACGACGTCGAAGTAGCGCGCCAGGCCCTTGAACTCGCACATGCTCGAACCCGGCGCCTTGACCAGCGCACCCTCGGCCAGGTCGGCCATCGGCAGGTAGTAGACCGGCGGGTGCGAGGTCTCGAGCACGCGGACGGCATCGGTCGTGTCGGCGACGACCGTGCCGCCGAGACGGACGACGACGCGTGCGGTGACCCGCTCGACGGCGGGCGGGCGGGGGTAGTCCCAGACGGACTCCTGGCCGGGGCCGGGCTCGGTCCTCTTAGGGTGGCGCATGCTCCAGGTGTACGCCCGGTGCCTGCGGTGCAGCCGCGTGCGTGCGCGGAATCGCCTCCGGGTGCACGATGGGCGGGTGCCGGCGGGTCGCGCCGTTCTTTCGCGCTGAGCGACAGTTCACGGGCTCGGCGGCGCGAGAAGTGTCGTCCAGCGCGAAACGTCGCCCGTGCGCACGACCTCCTCCGGGTGCACCATGGGCGGGTGACGACGACGACACGCACCCTGTTCCGACGGAAGCCCATCGACACGATCGATGACGAGGCCGGGGGCGAGGGCGGCCTGAAACGGCACCTCGGCCTGTGGCAGCTCACCGCGATCGGCATCGGCGGCATCATCGGCGCCGGCATCTTCACCCTCGCCGGCACCGTCGCGAACGGCGTCGCCGGGCCCGCGGTGCTGATCAGCTTCCTGGTCGCCGGGGTCGCGAGCGCCGCCGCCGCGTTGTCGTACGCCGAGTTCGCCGGACTCATCCCGAAGGCGGGCAGCGCGTACACCTACGGCTACGCGGTGCTGGGCGAGATCGTCGGGTGGTTCATCGGGTGGGACCTGCTGCTCGAGTACACGGCGATCGTGGCGGTGGTCGCGATCGGCATCTCCGGCTACGTGGGGTTCCTGGTCGGCCAGTTCGGCATCGACCTGCCCGCGTGGATGCTCGGCGCCCCGGGCACCGGTGACGGGCACGTCATCGACGTCTTCGCGATCGCGCTGTGCCTGCTCACCGCCTTCGTCCTCACGCGCGGCATCCGGAGCGCCGCCCGGTTCGAGTTCGTCGCCGTCGGCATCAAGGTGGCGCTCGTCGTGCTCATCGTCGTGCTCGGCGTGTTCCACATCAACAGCGCGAACTACTCCCCGTACTTCCCGTTCGGCTTCGGCGGCGTGATGACCGGCGCCGCCACCGTGTTCTTCGCCGTGTTCGGCTACGACGCCATGTCCACCGCGGCCGAGGAGTCCACCGACGCCCGCAAGCACATGCCGAAGGCGATCCTGCTGTCCCTCGGCATCTCGATGGTGCTGTACGTCCTGGCGACCCTCGTGCTCACCGGGATGCAGAAGTACACCGACATCGACCCTGCCTCGGGCTTCTCGTCGGCGTTCGCGTCGGTCGGGCTCGGCGGTGTCGCCAACGTCATCGCGATCGGTGCCATCGTCGGCATCGTCACGGTGCTGGTGACGTTCATGCTCGGTGCCTCGCGCGTCTGGTTCTCGATGAGCCGCGACGGCCTGATGCCGAAGTGGTTCGCGAAGACCGACCCGAAGCGGCACGTGCCGACCCGGGTGACGTGGATCCTCGGCATCGCGTCGGCGATCCTGGCCGGGGTGCTGCCGATCGGTGTCGTCGCCGAGCTCACGAACATCGGCATCCTGCTCGCGTTCGTCGTGGTGTGCTCGGCCGTGGTGGTGCTGCGCTACCGGCAGCCCGACCTGGACCGCCAGTTCCGGCTGCCGTTCATGCCGGTCATCCCGATCATCGGCGTCATCGCGTCGCTGTGGCTCGTCACGTTCCTGCAGTGGGAGACGTGGGTGCGGTTCGCGATCTGGTTCGCGATCGGGCTCGGCGTCTACTTCGGGTACTCGCGGAAGCACAGCAAGCTGGCCGAGCCGGAAAAGCGCTGAGCACAGCCGACGAAGCGCAGAGCACAGCCGACGTCGGCAGCGCCCACGCCCGCGCCCCCTCAGCGCCGCAACGTCTCCCGCGGGTACTCCCCGAACCGGTTCGCGTACACCGAGGCGAACCGCCCCATGTGCGCGAAGCCCCACCGCCGGGCGACGTCCGCCACTGAAGTGGCCTGCGGGTCGAGGATCCGCAGTTCCTCGTGCACGCGTCCGAGCCGCACCTCGCGCAGGTACGTCATCGGCGAGCGCTCGAACGCCCGCTGGAACGACTCCTGGATCCCACGGATGCTCAGCCCGGCCGCCTGCGCGATGTCGGCGACGGTGAGCGGTTGGTGGGCGTGCGCCTGGATGAACTCGACCGCGGCCCGGAGCCGCCCGTCGCTGCGGGTGCCGTAGCCCGCGGGGAACCGTTCGGCCTGCAGCGGGTACATGCGGAACAGGGCCCGGGCGACGTCGCGCTGCGCCTCGTGCCAGGCGAGGGACTCGTCGCCCTCCTCGCGCAGCGCACGGAGCGCGCCGGACACGGCGGTCCGCCACTGGCCCAGAGCTGCGGAGTCAGGCGTCGTCGTGGTGTCGAACGCCATGGTGCCGTCGACCAGGTGGTCCTCGGCGGCGACGTCGAGCACCAGGTCACGGCGCAGGTGCACCAGGCGCTGGTCCCAGTCCTGGTACTCCATCTCGAACCGGCGCTCGACTGGGAACAGCGTCGGGACGCCGGGCTGCATGCGCACCTCGTCGCGGCCGACGTCGACGCGGGCCTCGCCGCGTTCGAGCCACTGGACGACGACCTCGCCCTCGGTGGCGACGTCACCGCGCAGGTACCCGTGCATCTGGGAACGGCGGACACTCAGCCGTTCGTCACCGACACCGACGTACTTGAACCAGTAGTCCTGGTCGAGGGCTCGGGAGTACCAGGCCTTGCCCGCGTACATGCCGGCGAGCGAGCTGATGGCCTCGTCGGTGTCCTGGCCGGCCACGGCGACGAGCGAACGTGGCCGGGCGGGGCGTGCAGCAGGATCGGACCCCGGAGCGGGCGTCTGCGACTCGGTCGTGTCGGTCACGGGAACACCTCTCTCTCCTGGAGCAGAGCGGTGTGATCACGTGCGTTGTGTTGCCGACCTGCCCTCTCACGCTAGGGAGCAGCGGGTGGTCGTACAACCAGGTTGCGCTCTGCGGCCTAACGGCCGGTCCAGCGAACCCAGCCGTGCACCTGTGCCGCCGCGCTCTCGAAGGACGAGTGCCCGCCGGTCAACGAGTGGTCCGGGGAATCGACGGTGTACGAATCAGTGCGGGTGATGTCGCACACGACCTCGGAGTCGAGCAACCCGTTCCAGTGGTCGGCTGAGTCGCGTACCCACCGCAGTCGGTCCGGCATGAGGTTCCAATCGATTCCGTGGACCGCTGTCGTCGCGCTCCGAGTTGGACGGTAGTCCTGTCAGATGTTCGTCGCACAGGGTGGCGGCCCGGATCGTCGGTGGTGACTGGCACGATGGTCCCGTGCCTGCTGCCCCGATGATCGACGCCGTCGACGTCATCCGCTTCGTCGGGCCGCAGACCTTCGGCCGCGCACGCGACGTCGTCCGCGCCGGCCTGGTCGACGACGCCACCTGGCACGACGACGACGGCACGGTCACCGCGGTCGTGTCCGGCACCGCCGACGACCCGTACGAACTCCGCGTCGACACCACCCCGGCGCGCGGCGACTTCGTCCGCCCGGTCCGCAGCACCTGCAGCTGCCCGCTCGGCGGCGACTGCAAGCACGTCGCGGCCGCGCTCCTCACCATCAACGCCCGCGCCCTCGCCGCGAACGCCGGCCCACGCCCGGAAACGCCGGCTCCGCCGCCCTCGGACTGGAGGCACGACCTCGCCCGCCTCGCCGGTGACGACGAGCGGGCGCCCACCCCGCAGGGCACCCGGATGGGACTGCAGTTCGAGTTGCGTGACGCGGTCCCCGCCAAGCTCGCCTCGCGCGCCCGTGCCACCGGCCGCGCCCTGCCGGCGCCGTCCCGCAGCGTGCGGCTCGGCGTCCGGCCGGTGACCCGCAGCGACGCCGGCAACTGGGTGCGCGGGCAGCTGACGTGGGGCACGCTCCCCTACTCGCAGAACCGGCTCGGCGTCGGTGCCGAGCAGCACGCCTGGTTCCTGCAGCTCGCCGCCCTGCACCGCGCAGGGCAGCTCGCGGGCCTGCCGGGTGAGAGCGACTGGCTGCACCTCGACGACTTCCGGAGCCCCCTGCTCTGGCCGCTCCTGCAGCAGGCCGCGGCGCTCGACATCGCGTTCGTCACCGGCAAGCGCGAGGGCGGTGCGGTCCTCGGCACGCAGGCCCAGGTGCTGCTCGACGTCGGCCGGCACGACGACGCCGTGGTGATCGGCGCGAGTGCGGTGCTCGACGGCCGCCCCGTGGTGCACGGTGCAGCGCGGATGATCGGCGACCACGGCGTCTACGTGTTCCGCGAGAGCCCCGAGTTCACGGTCGCCGTCGCACCGACCCCGGCGCCGGTGCCCGAGGACCAGCGCCGCATGCTCGTCGAAGGCAGCCGCATCACCGTGCCGACCGCCGAGGTCGACGAGTTCCTGGCCGACTGGTCGCCCCGGCTGCGCGGTGCCCTCGGCCTGGTCAGCTCCGACGGCTCGGTGGAGCTGCCGGAGCGCACCCCGCCGGAGCTCGTGCTCACCGCGACCTTCGAGCCGGCCCGCGCCCCGCGCACCGACGACCGCGTGCACCTGCACTGGCGTTGGCACGTCGACGGCCGGAAGGACCCGGTGTCCCTGCACGGCCCGCTCCCCGACCTGTCCGGGCTCCGTGCCGCCGACGATCCGACGGGCACCGACGGCGCTCCCGTCGCGGACCCGGCCGCGGCGGTGGAACCGACCACGGCGACGACGCCGGCCGACGGCGCGACGCAGGCCGGGCCTCCCGTCCGCCCTGCCGGACCCGGTGGCGGACTGGACTGGTTCCAGGACGGCACCATCGACGGGGCCGACGTCGCGGTGTTCGCGAACGAGTTCCTGCCCGAGCTGCCGTCGCTCGGCGTCCGCACGGTCGTGCAGGGCGAGCGACTCGACTACGAGCGGTTGAGCGGGCGGCCGCACATCCGCGTCACGACGATGCCGTCGGACAAGCACGACTGGTTCGACCTCGGCATCATCGTCAGCGTCAACGGGAAGCAGATCCCCTTCACGCCGCTGCTCACCGCGCTCGCGGGTCGGCAGCGACGGCTCAAGCTCGTCGACAACTCGTACCTGTCGCTGGCCGACCCCGCGTTCGACCGGCTCAAGGAGCTCATCGACGAGGCCCGCGACCTGGACGAGTGGGAACCCGACCAGCCGATCGCCGTCACGCCGCTGCACGCCGGGCTGTGGTCGGAGTTCGACCTGCTGGCCGACGAGACCTCGCACGACGAGCGGTGGCAGGCGATCACCTCGGGGCTGCTTGGGGCGACTCCCCCGGGTGACGTCCCCGTGCCGGACACCGTGCACGCCGACCTGCGGCCGTACCAGCACGCCGGGTACGCGTGGCTGTCGTTCCTGGTGACGCACGGCATCGGCGGGGTGCTCGCCGACGACATGGGCCTCGGCAAGACCCTGCAGGTGCTCGCGATGGTCGCTGCCCGTCGTGCCGCGGAGCCCGACGCGCCCCCGTTCCTGGTCGTCGCACCGACCTCGGTCGTCGGCAACTGGGCCGCCGAGGCCGCCAAGTTCGTGCCGTCGCTGCGGGTTGCGACCGTGACCTCGACGTCGCTGAAGGACCCCGGGCTCGTCGCGCGCTCCGCTGCCGCGTCGGACATCGTCGTCACCTCGTACGCGCTGCTCCGGCTCGACGCCCGCGCCTGGACCGACCTGCCGTGGTCGGCGCTGGTGCTCGACGAAGCCCAGTTCGTGAAGAACCCGCAGTCCCAGACCCACCGTGTGGCCTCGGAGCTGCAGGCACCGGTGAAGTTCGCGATCACCGGCACGCCGCTCGAGAACGGCCTGACCGACCTGTGGGCACTGTTCCACATCGTCGCGCCGGGGCTGCTGTCCACCTGGACCCGGTTCGGCGACGACTACGTGAAGCCCCTCGCCTCGCCCGAGCTCCGCGGCGAGGCCCGGCAAGAACTCACCGGGCGGCTGCGCCGACGGATCCGGCCGCTCATGCTCCGCCGCACGAAGGAAGCCGTCGCGGCCGACCTGCCCCCGAAGCAGGAGCAGGTCGTCCGGGTCACGCTCGACCCCGCGCACCGGGAGCTGTACGAGCGCACGCTGAACCGGGAGCGTCTGAAGGTCCTCAACCTGATCGACGACCTGTCGAAGAACCGGATGATCGTGTTCCGGTCGCTGACGCTGCTGCGGATGCTCGCGCTGTCGCCGGCGCTGGTGTCGGCGGGGTCGTCCGGGTCAGCGTCGTCCGACTCGGACGTCACGTCGGGCTCGACCCCGATCCCCTCCGCCAAGCTCGACCTGCTGCTCGACGAACTCGAACAGCTCGCGGCAGAGGGCCGTCGCGCCCTGGTGTTCAGCCAGTTCACCTCGTTCCTGCGGATGGTCTCGGACGCCCTCGACGCCCGAGGGATCGGCTACGAGTACCTCGACGGCTCCACCCGCAAGCGCCCGGAGGTCATCGAGCGCTTCCGGCAGGGCACCGCTCCGGCGTTCCTCATCTCGTTGAAGGCCGGCGGGTTCGGGCTCACCCTGACCGAGGCGGACACCGTGTTCGTGCTCGACCCGTGGTGGAACCCCGCCGCCGAGTCCCAGGCCGTCGACCGCACGCACCGCATCGGGCAGACCCGGTCGGTCAGCGTCCAACGGTTCATCGCCGAGGACACCATCGAGGAGAAGGTCCTCGCCCTCGCCGCTCGCAAGGCCGAGCTGTTCGCCACGATGATCGACGACGACGCCCTGTTCGCCGACGACCTGACCGCCGACGACATCCGCTCCCTGCTGACCTGACCCGCCGCCCGCGCCCCCGTTCGACCCGCACCACGTTCCGCCCCGCACCACCTGGAGTCCCACCGCATGACGTCCCGCCGACGCCGCAGCCGCATCACCCTGACCTCCGTCCTCGTCGTCCTGGCCCTCGCCGTCGGCGGGTACGCGCTCGATGCGACCGGCGTCCTCGGGCCGGACGCCGACGCGGCGGGCACGACCGAGGCGGGCGGTCCCACGGCCGGGGAGACGACCACCATCGGACCGCAGCAGGCGTCGTCGGGGGCGACCCCCGCCTCCAGTCCGACCGTCAGCCGCGGAACCGACGCCGACGCGGTCCGCGCACGCACCCAGCTCGCCGACCTGCCCGTCAAGGGCAAGGCAGCCGGCACCGGCTACGACCGCACCGGCGACTTCGGCAGCGCCTGGCTCGACGTCGACCACAACGGGTGCGACACCCGGAACGACGTCCTCGCCCGCGACCTCGCCGACATCACCCGCGAGGGCCGCTGCAAGGTGCTCACCGGCACCCTCGTCTCGCCGTACACCGGTGCGACGGTGGACTTCGTGCGCGGCAACACGACCTCGACCCTCGTGCAGATCGACCACATCGTCGCGCTCGAGAACGCCTGGCGCACCGGGGCCCAGCGGCTCACCGAGGCCGAGCGGCAGGCGCTGGCGAACGACCCGGTGAACCTGTTCGCCGTCGACGGCCGGTCCAACTCGCAGAAGGGTTCCGGCGACGCGGCGACCTGGCTCCCCGCCAACAAGGCGTTCCGCTGCACCTACGTCGAGCACCAGGTCACGGTGAAGGCGAAGTACCGCCTGTGGGTGGCTCCGGCGGAGCGGGACGCGATGGTGCGGGTGCTGGACGCCTGCTGACGTCGGGCGGGTCCGGCGCCGCTGGGTGTCGGCTCGGAGGCCCGGCGCACCTCCGCCCCGCGTGGCAGGCTGCGGGCATGGCTGAGCAACTCACGGTCCCACAGGCATTCGCGCTCCTGCAGGTCGAGCCCGACGGCCGCAAGTCCCTCGACGGGCAGACGCTGGACACCGGTCTCGCGGGCGCGGTCCTCGCCGACCTCGCACTCCGCGGTGTCCTCTCGCTGCAGGGCGGGCTGGTCACCGTCGTCAACGGCGCCGCCACGGGCGACCCGGTGCTCGACGGCGTCGTCGGGTCGATCGCGGCATCCGGTGCACCGCGCAAGGCGAAGTGGTGGGTGAGCCGACTCGGCAAGCAGCGGCTGCGCGACGACGTGTTCGCCGGCCTCGTCGCCAGGGGCATCATCAGCGTCGAGCAGGGCAAGGTGCTCGGCCTCTTCCCCACCACGAAGCACCCGGAGCGGGACGGAGCCCCGGAGGCACTGCTGCGTTCCGGCATCGGGGACGTGCTGGCTGGCCGGGCAGGACCCACGCCGTTCTCCGCCGCGGTCATCGGCCTGCTCGACGCGACGAACACCCTGCGCAAGCAGTTCGGCGCCGTCGACAAGGACCTGGTGAAGGAGATCACCTCGGGCACCTGGGCGAGCCCGGCGGTGCAGGCCGTGCTCGAGGAGATCGAGGCCGCGACGATCGTCGTGATCATGGCTGCGACCATGGCAACGACGACGTCGATCGTGACGAGCTGAGGCCGGCAGCGTGATGGGGCGCCCGGACGCCTGCTGTTTCCACTCTTAAACGACAGGTGTAGTCTAGGCATCTCGATGCAGATGCATCGATCGGACTCGCTGCCCCACCGCGGACCCCGAGCCCTTCACCGTCGAAGACCTCAGGAGGCCTCCCACCATGCCCGAAACCACCACCGGCACCACCCGCTTCACCGACCGCGTCGTCCTCATCACCGGCGGCGGCTCCGGCCTCGGCCGCGCGACGGCCGTCCGCCTGGCAGCCGAGGGCGCTGCGCTCTCCCTCGTCGACGTCTCCGAGCAGGGGCTCGAGGCGACGAAGACCGCCGTGCTCGAGGCCACCCCGGACGCGCAGGTCCTGACGACCGTCGCCGACGTGTCCGACGAGGCCCAGGTCGACGCCTACGTCACCGCCACGACCGAGCGCTTCGGCCGCATCGACGGCTTCTTCAACAACGCCGGCATCGAGGGCAAGCAGAACCCCACTGAGTCCTTCACCGCCGCCGAGTTCGACCGCGTCGTGTCGATCAACCTGCGCGGCGTGTTCCTCGGTCTCGAGAAGGTGCTCAAGGTCATGCGCGAGCAGGGCTCCGGCATGGTCGTGAACACCGCGAGCGTCGGCGGCATCCGCGGCATCGGCAACCAGTCCGGGTACGCCGCCGCCAAGCACGGCGTCGTCGGCCTCACCCGCAACTCGGCCGTCGAGTACGGCCGCTACGGCATCCGCATCAACGCCATCGCCCCCGGTGCCATCTGGACGCCCATGGTCGAGAACTCGATGAAGCAGCTCGACGCGGAGAACCCCCGCAAGGCCGCCGAGGAGTTCATCCAGGTCAACCCGACCAAGCGCTACGGCGAGGCCCCCGAGATCGCCGCCGTCGTCGCCTTCCTGCTGTCGGACGACGCGTCCTACGTCAACGCGACGGTCGTCCCGATCGACGGCGGGCAGTCGGCCGCGTACTGAGACCGTCACCTCCGACGCCCGGCGCGCGTCCGCGTGCGCCGGGCTTCGGCCTGGAGGCGCGGCTCGACCCGGCCGTGTGCGCCGACCGTGACAGCATGGCTGGTGTGAGTACCGATCAGACCAACGGGTCAGCCTTCGGCCGAGGCGTCGACAAGGCCCCGCCGACCGCGGCCGCCGAACTCCGCCGCCGGATGGCGGCCTCGCCCGCGGGCTTCCTGCGCAGCGCGGCGTGGGTCCCCTGGAAGCCGGCGGGCGCTCCGGAGGCCGGCAGCGTCGCCCACGTCATGATCCGGGACAAGCCGTTCGTGCCGGTCTTCACCGACCCGGGCGAACTCGCCGCCGGTCTGCCCGACGCCGAGGGGCGTCCGGTGCCGATGTCCGAGCTCGTGTCCGCGCTCCCCGAGGAGTTCGGCATCGTGGTCGACCCCACGAGTGCGGCCGAAGCGAACTTCCTGCACGCCGATGTCCTCGCCCAGATGCGGGTGCAGATGCAGAGCGGCGTCCCGACCAGCGACGACTGACCCGCTCCGTCTCACCGTCCGCTCCGGGCGAGTGCGGGGCGTTTTCCGCTGCGTGACGGTTCTGGTTCACGATCCCCGGGGTTCGTGAACCAGAACCGTCACGCAGCGCTGACTCACCCAGCGTGCTCCGCGACGACCACACAGGGCACGGACACCACGATCGCCATGACGGTCGCGGTGCCCACAGCGACCGCCCAACCCTGCGACCTCGTCCGTCGGATGACCTGCCCGAGGCCGAGGGCATCCGGTGCCGATGTCCGCGTGATCGTAGCGGTCTGCCACCTGCACTCCTGGCCAGCCCATCAACCCAGTTCTGGGGATCGCTCACGTCGGCGTCGCCGATCAAGATGGGTCCGTCGTACTGAGCAGACGGGGGAACGACGATGCCGTTGGGCGGGCCAGGACCACGAGATTGGTCCCCTCCGGAGTACTCATCAGGACCCTCGCGAAGCGGTGCTCGCCGGCTGCCGACACTCCACGCACCCTCACCGCTGCTGAACGCGAAGCCACGCCGGCGCACGAGGCCCTGGGCGTTCGCGACCCTTGCGATGCTGCTCGGCTTCGGCAGCGTGGTCATCGCACTCGTCGAGCCGCAACAGTCCGGGATCCAGACGGGCTTCATCGTCTCGACGATCGGCATCTCGGCGATCGTCTTCGGCGTGCAGGCGATCAAGACAGCACGATGGGGCTCGGCCACTGCGCGGGCGTTCGGTCGCGGAGGTGCGATCCTCGGCAGCGTCGGGACGGCGCTCATGGCGTACGCGGTCATCGGGTCTGCTCTGGCCGGTTCCGGTGTCCACCTGCCAGCACTCTCGCTCCCCCTCGATGGCCGGAGCGCTGCAGTCGGACCGGTTGCGATCCCGCAACGCCCGGCCGTCGCTGTTCCGGTGGAGTCTGCTGTTCCGGCAGCTACGCCGGAACCTGCCGCGCCGCCAGCTCCGGCGGCTGTCGAGACCGAGCGGTCGGCCGTCGTACAGAGCGCCGGCACGCTCGCCTTCGTCATGGAGCAGAGGTTCGGCACCGGTCCGTACCCGTCGACTCTGTCCGTCGGGATGACCGCGCCGGAGCGGATCCTCCTGCCCGACGGCACCGGGCTCGTTGCCGTTCCTGATGGCGCACGCGTCCTGTACTCCGTCGCCCCGGACGGCACCGCGTGGACCGTCACGATCATCGGAGCACAGTTCGGGGCGGTGGCGACCTACAGCTCGACCATCGGCACCGTCGAGTCGGGCTGACTTCCCGCTGGTCAGCGGCGCGGTTCGACGAGCTCGATGAAGCGGGACAACAGCGAGAGTCCCGTGATCGACGGGGGCAACCCGGTGGTCAGCGCCGGTGAGTGCACGAGGTAGGCCGCCCACTTCGCCCGCGAGATCGCCACGTTCAACCGGTTCGGCATGAGCAGGAAGTCGAGGCCGCGGGGGATGTCCGCTGCGCTCGACGCTGCCAGGGACACGATCGACACGACGGCCTCTCGGCCCTGGAACAGGTCGACGGTGCCGACCTGGGTGCCGGTGAAGCCAGCGCGGTCGAGCTCCTGCCGGATCAGTGCCCCCTGCGCGTTGTACGGCGCCACCACGATGACGTCCTCGTCGGTCAGGGCACGGGTGTCGGAACCGTCGGCCCAGGTGCGGCCGACGGCGTCACCGACGAGTGCGACGACCCGGGCGGCCTCTTCGGCAGAGGACGTCGTGTTGCCCGCGTGGACGACCGGCACGGGGTGCACACCCGCGTCGATGCCGTCGAGGTGCCGTCCGGAGACCATCGAGGCGAGCTTTCCGTCGTACGACAGGGCGGAGACGGACTCGGTCAGGGCGGGCTCCATGCGGCGGGTGCGGGCCAGGAAGTACCCGAACTCGGGCGGCAGGACGTGCTGTCCGTCGGCGAGCCAGCCGAGCGCGGACTCGTCGACGGGCTCCGGATGCGAGCCCTGCGACACCTGGGGCAGCTGCTGGGGATCCCCGAGCAGCAGGAGCCGGGTCGCGGCGACCGACGACGCGATGGTCGGGGCGAGGGAGAACTGTCCGGCCTCGTCGACCACGAGCAGGTCGAGGGAACGGCGCTCGATCGTCGACTCGTTCGCGAACGTCCACGCCGTGCCACCGACGACACCGCCGGTGCCCGAGGCCTCGCACGAGGACAGGAACGCGGCGACCGCGGCACCGTTCTTCACGGGGGTCCAGGCTGCGGCGTCGAGCTCGTCCTCGGTTGCGCCGGACTTCGGCACCTTCACGACCCGGTCCGCGGGGACGCCGGCGTTCACGACCGAGGTCAGGAAGTTCTCCGACGTCGCGTGGGACTGCCCGACGACCCCGACGCGCCAGCCGTACTCGCGGACGAGTCGGGCGACGACGTTCGAGCCGACGTAGGTCTTGCCCGTGCCGGGAGGGCCCTGGATCGCCAGGTACGACCGGTCGAGGCCGAGCAGGGTCGACACGACGGCGGACACCGTGTCGTCGCCCTGCACGGGGACGATCGGGCCACGCGGGGGCACCCGTCGCAGCAGGTCGAGCGCAGGGTCCGGCAGCATCGCCGGCAGCTCGTCGAGCACGGCCTGACCCCACCAGCCGATCGCCTCGGGCTGGGGCTTCGCGCGGGGCGGTGCCGACGGTGCGAGGGCCACCGGGAACTCGTGGTGCGGTTCGCCACCGACGGGCAGGCCCTCTTTCACGAGCACCTCGACGGCATCGCCGTTGTCCCACACGTCCACGATCACGGCGCGCGACGACGCGCCCTTCGATCCGGGGCCCGGAGAGGCGACCGACGGCGGAAGCGGGTCGTCGTAGACGAGGTGGGGCGTGCCTCCAGGCCGGAGCCGCGAGCCGGGCGCGAGCGTCCCCGACAACCGGAGTTCCCGCGACTGTGAGCGGGCACGCGGCAGCGTGTCCCAGTCGCGCTCGACGGACGCCCGCTCCACGACCAGGACGTCGCGGGTGTCGGCCCAGTCGTCGACCGGGTTCCGCAGGCGGTCGAAGTGGTCCTGCCAGAAGGTCTTGGCCTCGCGGCGGTGGTAGTCGATCGCGGCTGCGGCGAGCGCCAACGCGGTCTGGTCAGGGGTGCGGTCGAGGGCGTCGACGTCCTCGAGTTGCGCGGCGAGCGCGACGTACACCGGATTGGGCTCGCGCTCGACGGGGATCGGCGGGACCTCGAGCTCGAGCACGGGGTCGGCCGCATCGGGGTCGTCGGTACGCAGCGAGCGGAGCCAGTCGCGCAGGCGCAGGGTCGAGCGGCAGTCGTAGGCGTTGTAGTCGGCGACCTGGTCGAGCATCCGCTGTCCCTCGACGGCGTCACCGTTGCGGAGCTCCTCGATCGCGTCGACGTAGGCGCTGATGCTGTCCGCGGCGTTCGTGACGTCGCTCTCGCGCAGGTCCGACCCCATGTACAGCGGTTCGAGCTTCTTGATGGAGTAGCTGTGGCTGCCGACGACCAGGGCCTTCCGGACGATCGGGTACAGGTCGACCAGGGCCCCGGCGCGCAGCAGGTCGTCGACGGCCTCTTCACCCACGCCGTGCCGGGCGGCGAGCGACAGCAGGTGCGTCCGCTCGTAGGCCGCGTAGTGGTAGATGTGCATGCCCGGGTACTGCTGCCGCCGGGCCTCGATGAACGCGAGGAACTGCTCCAGCGCAACTCGCTCGTCGCGGATGGTGTGCGCCCAGAACGCGGTGAACTCGGCGCGGTCGTCGACCAGGCCGAACAGGTAGTCGAGGCCCCAGTGCACGCCGTCCTCGGTGTGCAGCGGGTCGCCCTCGAAGTCGAAGAACACGTCGCCCGGGTCGGGTGCCGGGATCGCGTCGAGCGCACGGGCATCGAGGACCTCGAAGCGCGGCTTCACGGGCTTGCCCGGCCCGTCGGCGCCCTTCCGTCGGGCGTCTTCCGACTCGATCTGGAGGCTCGCCTGCCGTACCAGCCGATCCTGCGTCGCGCGGGACAAGCCCGGCACTGACCGGGTTCGGACCGCCAGGTCGTCGATCGTCCGCACCTCGTGCTTGATCAGCTTCGCCCGTTGGTCGAGGCGCATGCCCGCGACGAGGATGAGGTCGCGGTGCTCGGCGACCTGGGTCGAGCAGATCGCACAGCGCCCGCAGCTGGAGTACCGCGGGTCACCCCACTGCAGCGGCTCGTCGGCGGCGATGCGCTCGGCGATGACTCGCTGCAGTTCGGCGCGCTGTGTGCGATACACCGGCGCGATGTCGGCGAGGTCGTGCGTCGTGGTCGTCCGGTCTCCGAGCACCAGGTGCACCTGTTCACCGGTGGGGATGCCGTGCGCCTGCATCTGCTCGGCGTACGCGGCGAGCTGCAGCAGGGCGCTGATCTTGGCGTGGCGTGCGAGCTTGGTGTCGTAGACCTCGTACTCGCCGCGGTCGTTGCGGATGATGAAGTCCGCGAAGCCGATGAACCCGGGGGCGTCGGCGGTCGGTGCTGCATGGAACGTCGGCTGGTACAGCACGTCGGCACCGTCGGCGAAGGCCTGTCGCGCTTCGGCTGCGGCGCGGGCGTAGTCCGGCGGTGCGGGACGGTCGAACTCGACGACCTTGCGGGTTTGCTTGAGGATGTCGAGGTAGTCGAGCTCGTGCTGGTCCCCGAGCCGAGCCGTGCGTTCGAGCATGTCGTCGTGCACTTCGGGCAGGGCGTCCCCGCGGCCGAGCTTGGCGTCGAGGCGGCGGAGGAACGCCCACTCGCAGGCCGACCACGTGCTCAGGTCACTCGGGCTGAGCAGCACGTGCCCGTCGACGCCGATCTGCATGCGCTCCCCCTTGCTCTCCGGTGCGCTGAAAGCCTAGGGGCGAGCGCCGACACCGACCCCGTCGGGTCGCCGGGCGGTCAGCCGACCGGCACGAACCGCGGCCCGTCGTACCCGTCGCGCGTGATGTGCGCGGTGAAGTCGGCGAGCGAGCGGACCCAGTGCCCGCGTTCGCCGTAGAGCGCCTGGTACACGACCACGGGCTCCTCGGTCTCCACATCCCGGGCGACGAGCAGCACCTCGTAGTCGTTCCCCTTGAAGTGCCGGTACCGCCCAGGTGTCACGTCGAAGCTCACACTCTCGATCGTAGGCAGGCGAGCCGTCCGCTGCCGACGCTGGAAACGTATGCCTGTTCAAGGCGAAGGTGTCCCCACACTGGCGGGGTGCTCGCCTGCCGCCGGAACGATGCGACGGCTGCGCCGGGCCGCCTGACCGCCCGGCCCCGTCACGAACGGACACGTGCTTCCGTGCGGACAGCACCACGACGTACGGTCGCACCATGACCGTCATCGTGGCCGTCGCCGTGCTGGCGGGGGTTCTTGCCCTCGCCACCGTCCTCGGGCTGCTCCTCCGCTCCAGGACCGGCCGCGCGAAGCCCAGCCCGACCTCAGCCGATGACACCGCCAGCACCGTCGCCGACCTCGCCCCGCCGACAGCCTTCGGCACGCGCGCCACCCTCGTCCAGTTCTCCACCCCGACCTGTGCCCGCTGCCCCGCGACCGCCCGGCACCTGGACTCCGTCGCCGCCCGACACGACGGCGTCACCCGACTGGAGATCGACCTCGCCGAGCACCCCGGACTGGCGAGCCGCTTCAACGTCCTGCAGACCCCCACGGTCTTCCTCGTCGACGGCTCCCGGACCGTTCGCACCCGCTTCGGAGGCCCACCCCGCCCACCGGAGCTCGCCGCAGCCCTCGACGCCGTCCTGACCGCAGGAACCGCAGGCACCGCAGACACGACCGGCACCCAGGAGTCCCGATGACCACCACGACCGACCCCACACGCGGCATCGACCCGCGCTCCCCACGCTTCGGCGCCGCCATCACCACGGTGCTCCTCGCCGCGACGATCGTCCTCACGCTGATCCCCGAGACGTGGGTCGCCGGCATCGTGCTGCTCGCCGTCATCGTCGCGCTGTTCGCCGTCGGAGGCATCGCCGGCATCCGCCGCCATCCCTACGGCGCACTCTTCCGACGGGTCGTCCGCCCACGCCTGGCCCCACCCGCCGAACTCGAGGCCCCGGAACCCCCGACCTTCGCCCAACAGGTCGGCCTGTTCGTGACCGCGGTCGCCCTGCTCCTCGCGCTGCTCGGCGTGCCGTACGCCGCCCCGATCGGTGCCGCGGTCGCCCTGGTCGCCTCATTCCTCAACGCCGTCTTCGACGTCTGCATCGGCTGCCTGCTCTACGTGTGGCTGGTCCGGGCGGGCGTCTTCCGTCCGCGGCGCGGCGTCGCCTGACGGCGTCCGGCCTGGAGGCCCGCCTCGCCTCCGCCCCGCCTCCCGCGCCGCGAGTTCGGTCGCGCCCACCGGCCGGTGTACAACCAAAATCACCTCGCGCCGCGCGACTCCGCGGTTCGAGGTGACGTTGGCGTCGCGGCGGCGGCGGCTCCCCCACAGCAAGCCGTCCGCAATGTCGGAGTTGGGGCAACTGGACGAGGCGGTCCTCGGCGAGCGCTTGCTACCGGACTCGTTCCAGCGAGCCATGCTGCCGAAGCCGACCGCGACGGACACGAAGCAGGCGGACCGGCCAGGGAAGCCGGCGACGCGGTACCGGCGGGGGTGACGGCGCCGGCCGGTCGCCAGCGCGACCGACCGGCGACGCCCGCTCAGTAGGCCTGGCGAACCGTCGAGACCGAAAGACGCAGCGTCTGCTCGCGGGACGCTCCGTTGAGTGCCCAGATCGTCCAGTGGTACCGGTCAGGCCTGGTCATCACACCCCAGTCGCTCCTGCCGCACTTGTTGACCTTCGTGCCCATGCTCTTGTCCGGAAGCCATCCGCGCTCATCGATGAGCCGCACGGATGCGGACTTGAACCCGTTGAGGTTCCCCGAAATACGGCAGCCCGCGAAGGTCGTGGCCGTCCGGACTTTGTCCTTGTGCGAGTCCTGCCAGCTCCGCGAGTTCTTGCCGATGGCGACGCCGGTTAGTTTCGACGACCACGAGCCCTCAGCGAATGCTGGCGACGCCGCGAACACCGTGGCGAGGATGACTCCTCCTGAGACTGCTGCCGCCGCTCGCCGACTGAGATTGATCATCGTGATTCCCCCTCGAGGTGACGGCCCGGGAAATCCGAGCCGTGAGCACGCTAATGTACGGTGAAACATCAATGCAAGGTTCCAGGGGGTTGTCTTGGCCGTACAGATCGACGAGCTCACGTTCGGGTACCGACGAGACCACCAGGTCATCGTGTCCCTTTCGGCGGTGTTCCCGAGCGGGGGCAGCGTCCTTCTGGGGCCGAACGGGGCCGGCAAGTCAACGCTGCTCGGGATCGTCGCGGACGCCCTTCGACCGAGTTCGGGGACGATCCGTGTCGACGGTCTGGGCAGCCCGAGCGATCATGGGAACCGACGGCGGTACCGCCGAGGGGTCGGGTGGCTTCCGCAACGGAGTGGCGCCTTCCCAGGGCTCTCCGCTCGGGAGCACGTCGCCTACTGCGGCTGGTTGAAGGGACTCTCGCGCAGTGATGCCTGGGACAGCTCCGCGGCAGCGCTCACAGCAGTTGATCTCTCCGCACGGGCCGATGTGCGGGCCACGACCCTGTCGGGCGGGCAGATCCGGCGTCTCGGCGTTGCCGGTGCGCTGGTCTCGGGAGCGCAGTGGATCCTGCTCGACGAACCGACGGCCGGACTCGACCCGGCACAACGGGCACGCTTCGCTCAAGTCATCCAGAACCTGCCGAACGATGTCTCCGTGATCGTCTCGACCCACCAGACCGAGGATGTCGCTGCGACGTACGACCACGTGACCGTGCTCGTGGATGGACACGTCCCGTTCTCCGGGTCCGTCGACGCCTTCACGGAACCGTTCAAGGGACTCTCCCCCGCTGACGCGATCACCGCGTCGTACGCGCGCTTCACGAACGAGGACGACTGATGCGCCCGATCATCCCGTGGCGCAGTCGCGCAGCAGTGTGGCTCCTCCCGCCAGGGTTGCTCGGCGTGGTCGCGTACAGCGTGCAGTTCTCGTCCGAGACGTCCGTTGCCGGGTACTGGCCTGCTGCGATCGCCGGCTCCGCGATCTACCTGGTCTTCTCGTGCGGCGTCGCTGCCACCGCTGGCGCCTGGGAAGGACGGCGGTACCGGTCCAACGCATCCGCCATCCAGAGCAGCAGCAGATCGAGTGCAGTAGTCCTCGCCGATCATCTGTGGACGCCGCTCACCGCCGGCGTCCTGCTTCAGGTCGTCGCCGTCGTGCTCATGAGCCGCGACACCTGGGGGGCTCCAGGCGGCCCGCCAGTGCTCGTCGGCCTGGCGTTCGCGAGCATCCTGTTCTTCCACACGTGCGTCGGGTTCGCCCTCGGTCGCTGGCTCCCGCCGGTCGCGTCGCTGCCACTGAGCCTGCTCGCGTCGTACAGCTGGCTCGGCTTCTCATGGGCCGTCGACTACTTCCCGCTCCGCTACCTCGCCGGCCTCGTCATGGCCGACTGCTGCTCGGTCGAGACGTCACTCGACCTGCGAGCGCCGATCATCGCGACCACGTTCAGCACACTCGCGGGAGTCGGCCTGCTCCTCATCGCGGCTGCGCGGCGCACAAGTGGCGATCGAGTCCATCGATTCGGCGTCCAGATCGGCGCAACCTCGTTCGCAGTCGTCACAGCGATCGCACTCGTGTCCGGTTCGAGTCTCGGAGCCGCGCCGATCACCGAGCGCCCGCAGTCGCAGTCGGTCTGCAACGGTCACCGTCGGACGATCTGCTTGTTCCCGGAGCAGCGCGCCGACGGCGACTCAGAGGCCGTGATCCGGAAGGCCGCCGAGAACCTCAGCCGCTCGGGCATCACGATCCAGCCGACGATCCGGGCGAGCAACGCGCCCTCGTCTCCGGACGACCTGAACATGATCGTGCAGGTGTGGATGACGGACGCCGACCTGGTGCACAGCCTCACCACCTCGGTCCTGGGCGACGCAGAGGTCGCGTACTGCGAGTCCGAGCCTGACGACATCGAGCGACTCAACGACGCCGCCGTCGCGAACCGCTGGCTCATCGACGTGGCTGCCCATGGGATCGTCGATGCGGGTCGCGTGGAACCCGCGCTCGAGATGGACGACCACTCGTTGCTGCAAGAACTGCGGAAGGCCCCGGCGTCGGCTCAGGCCGCGTGGGTCACCGCGACGATCGACCGGCTGACGGATTGCTCGGTCGGCCACATCGCGCTGCCGTCCTCGTGATCTGGTGGTTGCGCGTGCACCGCACGACAGCGCTCCTCGGGCTCACAACCACCGTCACGGTGCTCTCGATCGGGCTGGGACCGATCGGCATGCTGTTCCCGTCGTTCGGCGGTGGCGCACCCTTCGCGATGATCCCCGTCGCTGCGGTCGGTCCGCTGGTGCTCGCGATCGCGGCGGGTGCATCGATCAGCCGCGGGCTGTTCCCCGCTCCTGCCCGACGGACCGACCTGCTCGAGGCGAGCACCGTCTTGGTAGTGATCGGACTGGTGTGCGCGATCAGTACCGTCGGCCTCGCGGTCGGCGCGGACCCCGCTGTCTCGCTCGCAATGATCCGGAACACCATCGCGTTCTGTGCGCTCGCGATGGCCAGCCGTGCGGTGCTCGGTGATCGCTACCAGTCGGTGCCGGGCGTCCTGTACTTGCTCGTCGCAGGACTGTTCGGACGCGGAACGCCGGATCACCCGGCGGTCTGGGCAGGGGTCGTCACCACGAACACCGAACTCATCTACTGGCTGTTCGTCGCACCGATCGTCCTCGTCGCAGCCGTCGTCGCCGTCGGGCGATCCACTCGTAGGGTGGAGGCATGGGGGAACTCGAACTGACAGCACGTCGCGCCTGGCGACGGGCGACCCTGCTCGCACTGATCGGGGCCGTCGTCGGCGCCGTCATCGGCTGGTTGCTGGCGACCACCGAGTCGGGCGCCGTCGCAGTCCTCACCGTCGTCGGCTTCGGCGCGTCCGTCGGTGGCCTGACCGGTACCTTCTCGATCCTCGCAACGACGATCGGGATGTCGACCGCGATGCAGGCCACCACGGCGGGGCTCTCCCCTGCCGGCAAGCGCATGGTGACGCAAGCGATCAAGACCGGCAGCCCGATCCAGCCGCCCGAGTCCGACCTCGCCCTCCGGGCACGCGAGCATGCACGACTGCTCTCCACCTACCAGCCGCTCGCCCTCGCGCAGTTCCTCCTGCTCTACCTCGGCATCGCTGGCGCCCAGTTCCCGATGTTCGCGGACGAGGACGTCTCCGGCTCGGCGTTCCCCCGGTTCCTCTGCGCAGCACTGCTCATCACCGCACTGATCATGACGCCGATCCTGCTGCGAGCAGTACGTCGGTCGTGGCGGTACCTGCGGGCGGCGACCGTCGTGGCATCCCCGGCCCCGCAGTCCTGACGAGCAGGACCGCCCGGGTTCGCGTCCGCCGCTCATCGAGTGAGCAGAAAACGTCGAATCCGCCGCGGCGACTCGACACCTTCTGCTCACTGAACGCACGAGCCCCCGCCGCGCAGCCACCCCGCCACCCGTAACACGCAATTTACTTTCAGCACTGGCGCTCGCATACGAAAGACGCTTTCATGGCGGGATGACGATCACCGAGCGATCCGAGCGGTCCGAGCGCGCCGACGCCTTCGCCCTCGTCCGCACCCAGTCAGCGAGCATGCCGTCGAGCATGCGCGCCATCGCCGACGCCGTCCTCGAGGACCCGGCAGCCGCGGCCACCACCAACGCCACCGACCTCGCCGGCCGAGCCGGGGTCTCCCCCGCCACGGTCTCCCGCTTCGCCCAGCACCTCGGCTTCGCAAACTTCGCCGCCCTGCAGCGCAGCATGACGCGGGCCGTCGAACGCGGGATCCACGAACGTGAGTCCACCGAGATCCACGCCGGTGTCGCGGTCGACGACGACGTCGCCACCGTCATCGCGAAGGTCACCGAGGACGTCCGAGCGGTGATGTCCGACACCCGCGCCGCACTCGACCCGCACGCGCTCGAGGCAGCGGCAGCAGCCGTGAGCGACGCCCGCCGCGTCGTCCTGTACGGCGTGGGAGCGAGCGGCATCGTCGCCCGAGACCTGCACCTCAAGCTCGAACGCATCGGCATCGTGAGCTCGATCGCCGACGACCCGCACAACGCCCTGACCCTGGCGAGCGTCATCGGCGAGCACGACGTCCTGGTGCTCGTCAGCCACTCGGGCTCCACCGTCGAGACCCTCGAGGTCGCCCACGCCGCCCGAGCCCAACACGCCACGATCATCGCGATCACCGGCCACGCCGCCGCCCCGCTCGCCACCACCGCCGACCACGTCCTGCTCGGTGTCGCCGGTGCCGAGAGCGCCCTGCGCCCCGCGGCCATGGGCAGCCGGATGAGCCAGCTCGCCATCGTCGACACCCTGTTCATCGTCGTCGCGCAGCGCACCGACGAGCGCTCCCAGCCGCTCCTCGCCCGCAGCCGCGACGCCGTCCGTACCCACCACCGGAACTGAGCACCACCATGAACCAGACGCACGAACCCCACGCCACCGAGGCCCACGACGCCCTCCGCGGCGAACTCGCGGCCCTCACCACCGAGGCGACCGACCACTCGCTGGACGACATCGACACGATCTCCACGCTGGAAGCTGCCCAGCGCATGAACGCCGGAGACCGCAGCGTGCCTGCGGCACTGGAGCCGTGCCTCCCGGCCATCGCCCTGGCGGCAGACTCGATCGCCGCAGCGTTCGCGCGTGGCGGCCGACTCGTCTACGTCGGCGCCGGCACGCCGGGCCGGCTCGGCGTCCTCGACGCCAGCGAGTGCCCGCCCACCTTCGGCACCGACCCGAGCCAGGTGGTCGGCGTGATCGCCGGCGGCGACCCCGCCCTGACCACCGCCGTCGAGGGCGCGGAGGACGACGAAGCAGCCGCCGTCCGCGACCTCGACGCGCTCGGCCTGACGGCCGACGACGTGGTCGTCGGGATCAGCGCGTCCGGCAGGACGCCCTACGTCATCGCAGCCATCCTGGAGGCCCGGCGCCGCTCCACCCTGTCGGTCTCCGTCGCGTGCAACCCCGACTCGGCCGCGGGGCGGGAGGCGGACATCGCCATCGACGTCGTCGTCGGCCCCGAGTTCATCGCCGGGTCGACCCGCCTGAAGGCGGGCACCGCGCAGAAGCTCGTGCTCAATATGCTCACCACGCTCGCGATGGTGCGCAGCCACAAGACGTACGGCAACCGCATGGTCGACGTGCGGGCGACGAACGCGAAGCTCGTCGCCCGGGCGTTCTCGCTCGTGCAGGACGTCACGGGCGCTCCCCCCGCCGAGGTCCAGGCGGCGCTCGACGCCTCGGACGGTGAGGTCAAGACCGCCATCGCCGTGATCCTGACCGGCGCCTCGGCTGCTTCGGCCCGTGAGCGCCTCGATGCTGCTGCCGGCTCATTGCGCGCCGTGCTGTAGACCCCGTTCCCGTTTCCGTTTCCTTTCCCCCGAGGAGCACGCCATGCCCGATGCCCAGCAACTCGCCCAGCAGATCCTCGACGCCGTCGGCGGTTCCGCGAACATCGCCGACGTCGAGAACTGCATGACCCGCCTGCGGGTCGAGGTCGTCTCCGACTCGTCCGTCGCGCTCGACGACCTGAAGGCCACCGACGGCGTCATGGCCGCCATCGCGGCCGGCTCGAACCTGCAGATCGTGCTCGGCCCGGGTCTCGTCGACCGCGTGGCCGACGGCCTGGAGGCCCTGCGCGCGGCCGCTCCGCCGGCTGCGGCTGGTGGGCCTGGTGCGTCGCCTGAGGAGCTCGCTGCTCGCGGTGCGTCCATCAAGGCGACCGCACGGTCCCGTGCCGACGGCCGCACCATGCGCGCGATCCGGAAGATCTCCGCGATCTTCATCCCGCTCATCCCCGCACTGATCGCCTGCGGGCTGATCGCCGGGATCAACGGCATCCTGACGAACCTGGGGTGGGTGCCTGCGCTGACGCCGTTCCTCGGGGTTCTGTCGTCCGGGTTCCTGTCCCTGCTCGCCGTGTTCGTCGGGATGAACGCCGCGAAGGAGTTCGGCGGCACGCCCATCCTCGGCGGTGCGGTCGGCGGCATCATCGTCGCGGCCGGCATCGCGAACGTCACCATGTTCGGCGAGACCCTGGCACCCGGCCAGGGCGGTGTACTCGGCGCGCTGGCCGGCGGCATCCTCGCCGCCTACGTCGAGCGCTTCATGCGGCGCGTGACTCCGGACGTCATCGCGCTCATCGTCGTGCCGACCGTGACCGTCCTCGTCGCAGGGTCTGTGACGCTGGGGATCCTCATGTCCGTCGCCGGAGTCGTCTCCGTCGCGATCGGGACCGCTGCGACCTGGCTGCTCGCCAACGGTGGGGCCTTCGCCGGCTTCGTGCTCGGAGGGCTCTTCCTGCCCCTCGTCATGACCGGGATGCACCAGGGACTCATCCCGATCCACACCACGCTGATCGACCAGACCGGGTGGACCGTGCTGCTGCCCGTCCTGGCGATGGGTGGCGCCGGGCAGATCGGTGCGTGCATCGCGCTGTGGGTGCGGTTCCGGTCGAACGCCTCGCTGGTGCGGACCATCCGTGGTGCACTGCCGGCCGGGTTCCTCGGTGTCGGCGAGCCCCTGATCTACGGCGTGACGCTCCCCCTGGGGCGGCCGTTCATCACCGCGTGCATCGGTGGGGCGTTCGGCGGCGGCGTCGTCGGGCTCTTCGACCAGCTCGGGCACTCCGTCGGGGCGATCGCCATCGGGGCGTCGGACCTGTCGCTCATCCCGCTGCTGAACGGGTCGTCCGGGTACGGGTGGGCGTTGCTCGGGTACGGGTCGGGGCTCGTGGTGGCGTACGTCGTGGGGTTCGTGGCGACGTTGTTGTTCGGGGTGTCGGAGTCGGTGCGGGCTGACCTCGAGGCGCAGTCGTCTGCGCCGTCCGGCGACCCCGTCGCTCCGGACGGCCCGCTCGACGTGCAGGTCACGCCGGCTAACTCCGTGGGGGCTGCACGCTGATGCGGTTGGACGCGAGCCCGTACCTGGCGCACGGTCCGCTGGCTGGTCCGACGTTCGAGGCCGCCGCGGCCGCGGGTCCGACGCTCGCGTTCACCTCGTTGCACATTCCGGAGGATTCCCCTTCGGGTGCCCGAGCCGCTGCGACCGCGATCGTGTCGGCTGCTGCGTCTTCGGGGCTGTCGGTCGTCGCCGATGCTCCCCAACACCGCGCGGTTGCTCAACACGGCGATGCCCGCACGTCTGTCCGAAGTGGTGCGACTCGTCGGGACCTCTCGCCGACGTGGGATCCTGGTTGCGACGAAACGACAGGCAAACGGCGCCATGGGCATGCTCCGGAATTCGGACGTGCCCGTCGTCTTGCTAAAGGACTACGGCTGCATGCCTGTTGAGCAGTGAACGTCGAGACAGTCAAGCGCGCAACGCGGCTCGAGTTCAAACAGGTGCTGCTCGCGCACGTACCGGGGCGGTTGCCCGCTGACACTCCTGCATGGCTGAGCTCCGCCGAGCGGTATCGGCGGGAGCTCTACGTCAGAATGACGCGAGCAGGAGACGGGCTTGTGGGCCGGCATGCGCTGAACGCCCACCGTTTCACGCTTCCCCTTCTCCGTTCATCAAACTGAGTCCGAAGAAGCGGTCGAAGAACGCCTCGAGCAGGCCGATCACACGCTGCTTCTTCTCGCCGTGACCGCCGTTCGCGGAGAACCGCGACACCGGCTGCAGCACGGTTGTGATAGCGGTGCCGCTGGTACGCACCTGACCATCGCGAAATGCAGTCTCGATGAAGGTCCGAGTCTCGTCCGGCCTCAGGCCTTCTTCGAGAATGATGGTTTGAAGCTCAACTTCTCGGCGCCCGGCGATGTACGCGCGCCACTCCTCGTCGACTTCGCCATCGACCGAGAGCGAATCGACGAAGTCCTCGATGAGGTCCTTCTTGTTGCGGAGCGTCGGGCTGGAATCGACTGCGCGAGAGATCTCGGCGCGGACCTCCTTGTCGTCCCCGTCACCACGTCCACCCCGGTACTTCTGAACGAGCATGAGGATGTAGTCGACGTTGATCTCGACCTGCTTGACCAGCTCGATCTCGAAGAGCACATCGTCGTTGATCTGCTCCTTGTCCACCTCAGCTCCCTTCCGGAACTCTGCGTAGAAATCAAGGTACAGGCTGCGATAGTCCTGGCTTTGACGGTCGGTGAGCAACGCGGAGCCATCGAACTCATCAAACGAAGTGAGGATGTTCTGCAGCCGCAAGATCGCGCCGAACAGCCGGATGAACTCCTTCTGCGCTGCCTCACCGACGATGGGCTCGCCGAGTGGGAAAAAGAGCACCAATTCTGTGACCTTATCCGCATAGTCGTCGTAGTACTCGCCGTACGGCTTGAGCAGCACAACGCCGCGGGCGTCCTTGTTTCCAAAAAGGGCGATCGCGTCGTTCGTCTCCTCTTCCAGATCGCGAAAGCTGACGATGTTCCCGTAGGTCTTGACGGAGTTCAGAATGCGATTCGTCCGCGAATACGCCTGGACGAGGCCGTGCGCACGGAGGTTCTTGTCGACGAAGAGCGTGTTCATCGTGGTGGCGTCGAACCCGGTGAGGAACATGTTGACGACGATGACGAGGTCGATCTCACGCTGCTTGAGCTTCAGCGACAGGTCTTTGTAATAGTTCTGAAAGCTGTCCCTCGTGGTGTCGAACGAGGTCCCGTAGAGCTCATTGTAGTCCAGGATCGCGTCGTCCAAAAAAGAGCGCGCGTCGACGCTGAGGGCAGCGGTATCGAAGCCCTCTTCGTCGAGAGATCCATCCTCGACGGCCTCGTTCGCCCCGTACGAGTAGATGAGCCCAACCTTCAGACGCTTATCGGGTACCAAATCATGCTGCTGCTTTTGGAAGTGGTTGTAGTACATCCGGGCCGCTTCGATCGAAGCAGTCGCGAAAAGTGCGTTGAAACCGCGGACGCGTCGTTCGCCGAGCGTGTAGTGCTCCGCCCTTCTGGTCTTCTGGTCGAAGTGCTCAAGGGTGTACCGAACGACGTCAGCCACGCGCCGCGGGTCGAGCAGTACGCTCTCCTTGTCGATCGCAGACACCTGGGCGTTGTCGGGGTCACCGATCTTGACCGTGTTGACGTAGTCGACGCGGAACGGCAGTACGTTCTTGTCAGTGATCGCATCGACGATCGTGTACGTGTGCAGCTTCTCGCCGAAGGACTGCTCGGTCGTCTTCAACTGCGGGTTGCCGCCGGTGCCGGCGTTGGCCGAGAAAATCGGCGTGCCGGTGAAGCCGAACAAGTTGTACCGCTTGAAGGCCTTGGTGATGGCGGTGTGCATGTCGCCGAACTGCGAACGGTGGCACTCGTCGAAGATGATGACGACATGGCCGTCGTAAATCCAATGGCCCTTGTTCCCCGCGATAAACGTCGAGAGCTTCTGGATCGTCGTGATGATGATCCGAGCGCCCGGGTCCTCGAGCTGCTTCTTCAGAACCGCTGTCGAGGTGTTCGAGTTCGCAGCACCCTTCTCGAAACGGTCGTACTCGCGCATGGTCTGGTAATCGAGGTCCTTGCGGTCTACGACGAACAGCACCTTGTCGACGCTCGGCAGCTTCGAGGCAAGCTGAGCAGCCTTGAACGAGGTCAAGGTCTTGCCCGACCCGGTGGTGTGCCAGACGTAGCCACCGGCGGAGACGCTGCCGAGAGTCCTGTAGTTTGTGGAAACGTCGATGCGTTGCAGGATCCGCTCGGTCGCGACGATCTGGTACGGGCGCATCACGAGCAGCATGTGATCTGCGGTCAGCACGCAGTACTTCGTCAGGATGTTCAGCAGCGAGTGCTTCGCAAAGAATGTCTTCGCGAATGCTGACAAGTCGGTGATCGGCTTGTTCTGTGCGTCCGCCCACCAGGAGGTGAACTCGAACGAGTTCGACGTCTTGCGAACCCGCTTTGAGCCAGCCGCCTGGCTAAGGTGCTGGCGACGGGTGGTGTTCGAGTAGTACTTCGTGAGCGCGCCGTTGCTGATGACGAACAGCTGCACATACTCGAACAGTCCGGAGCCCGCCCAGAAGCTGTCGCGCTGGTAGCGGTCGATCTGGTTGAACGCCTCGCGGACATCGACGCCTCGACGCTTCAGCTCGATGTGCACCATGGGTAGACCGTTCACCAGTACGGTCACGTCATAGCGGTTCGAGCGGGCAGCACCGCCCTCGCTCTGGTCGATCTCGTACTGGTTGATGACCTGCAACCGGTTGTTGTGAATGTTCTCCTTGTCTATTAGCGTGACGTTCTTGATTGACCCATCGTCTCGCTTCAGCAGCTGGACATGGTCGTCCTGAATACGGACCGTCTTCTCAACAATGCCGTCGTTCGCGCCAGCGACGCGCTCAGAGAAAAACTGCTTCCACTCCGCGTCCGAAAAGGTCATCCCGTTCAACGCCTCGAGCTGCGCCCTCAAGTTCGCGACCAGCTGAGCCTCCGAAGTGATCGGCAGATACTCGTATGCCTGCGATTGCAGCAGCCGAACGAGCTCGCGCTCAAGGTCCGCCTCAGATTGATACGACGACTCTCCGCCGGCGTCCGGGACACATTCGGCGACGACTGTACTTTCGGAGGAGACGGCGATTGGATCGAATTTACGAGGACTCGCGTCACTCACGATGCAACCTCCTTGAATCTGAGGAGGTTGTTTCGATAGTGTTCGTACTGCTTTCGGCGGGCTGCAACCTCAGCAGGCAGGCCGACAACGAGGTCGTTGACGAGCGACTCATACCGATCGAAGATTGACACGAGGCGGGCCTGCTCTTGAGCACTCGGCACAGGAATACGGATCTTCGCAAGCCCCGACAGGGAAAGCCGCTTGATCTTACCGCGCGCAACATGGTTTTCCTTTTGTACGTGAAAGTCAGTCGTCTGAACCGCATACGTAATGTACCTCGGGTCGAGCGCTGACGTGAACGCGAAGGTATCGTCATGCACGGCGACAGGCCCATCACCGAGCCACGCGACGGCCTTACCAACGTCGGCAACGGTCTCGCCGACACCCGCAAATATCACATCGTTGGGTTGCGCGAATCGTAATTGACCAACGAGGCCTGGATCAACCTCGCGCACCGCTCGGGAGGTAGAGGTGCCGTATTCTGTGTAGATCTCACCGTAATGAATGCTCGGAATACCTGATTCCACAACGTCGCTTTTTGTGAACCGTCGGCCGCGCGTGAATCGTCCGAGCTCACCCAACGGGACACGAGGTCCTTCTACCGAGTTCACCAGCAGATCGCGGTACCAGTCGTACTGGCGCCGCCGGGCTTTCAGCTCCGCCTCCAGCTCCGCTTCCAGCTCCGCTTCCAGCTGTGTGAACTGATCGAACACTCGCGCGATCTCATGCTGCACTTCAAGAGGCGGCACGGGGATCCGATAAGAACGTATCATGGCAAGATTGAGACCGCCGCGTGCGCCATCGCCGGATGAAAGGTCGCGCAGCTTGGCATACTGGGTCTTCAAGAAATGGAAGAGATAGTCACTATCGAGTCCGCGCTTCGGCACGATGGTGGCGAGCGACTGGTTCGTGCAGCAATCGAGCCTGGTTCGAGCCACCATACCTCGGGTCTTTCCTTGACCGGCAAGTGCCATCACGACGGAGCCTGATGGCATAATCTTGGTGCTGCAGGAGTCGTATCCGGCCTGAGTAATGAGGTTATCGGCTTGGTGAATCGTTCCTTTGTTAACTTCACCCGAGCTCAGCCAAGGGATAGTTCCATCCTTCCAATAATCGGGTCTCGCCTTCGATGGCGTGGCCCCTGCGACGACATCGGCGAGCCGACCGATCGAATCAAAGCTGACTCCTCCCTCGCAGTACTCTGCTATGAGTTCATCAACTCGACTCATGCTGTGCCCTCTAGCTCGGAGACGATTGCGTCGATGGAGATACGAAGTTCATGCTGACGGGCAACGATGCGTGCAATTTCTGAGTTCAGTTCGAGAATGTCGACGATGTCCCGCGTGTTTTCGGCGTCAACATATGATGAGACGGCAATGTTGTAGCCATTCGCGGCGATATCTTTGTTTGCAACGAGCTTCGTGAAGTTATCGATATCTGCTCGGTCCTCGAACGCGCCGAGGATGTTGCGCTGGTTTTTCGGTGCGAGCTTGTTCTTACTGCCGGTGCGCTCGAATTCGGCCGACGCGTTGATGAACAGCACCGAGTTGTCGGTCTTGGACTTCTTGAGCACGATGATGCAAGTCGCGATGGTGGTGCCGAAGAACAGGTCGGGCGGGAGCTGGATCACCGCATCGACATAGTTGTTGTCAATGAGATACTTGCGAATCTTCGCCTCGGCTCCGCCACGGTAGAGGACGCCGGGGAACTCGACGATCGCAGCGGAACCGTTGACTGACAGCCACGACAGGATGTGCATGGTGAACGCGAGATCTGCCTTCGACTTCGGCGCGAGGACGCCTGCCGGTGCGAACCGCGGGTCGTTGATGAGAAGGGCATCGGCGTCGCCCGGCCACCTAATCGAGTACGGCGGGTTGGAGACGATCGCTTCGAACGGCTCGTCGTCCCAGTGGGCTGGCTCCAAGAGAGTGTCCCCGTGCGCGATATTGAACTGCTCGTAGTTCAGTTCGTGCAGGAACATGTTGATCCGGGCGAGGTTGTACGTCGTCAGGTTGATTTCTTGCCCGTAGAATCCGCCGACATTCTCCTTGCCGAGGACCTTCGCGAACGTGAGGAGTAGCGACCCCGAGCCCGCCGCCGGGTCATACACCTTGTTCACCCTCGTCTTGCCGGAGACCGTGATCTTCGCGAGCAGCTCTGACACCTCCTGCGGCGTGTAGTATTCGCCGCCGGACTTGCCCGCCTGCGACGCGTACATCTGCATCAGGTACTCGTACGCGTCACCGAACAGGTCAATGGAGTGATTCTTGAAGTCACCGAGAGGGAGCTCTCCGATGGCGTCGAGGAGTTTCACCAGCTTTTCATTGCGCTTCGCGACGGTGTTCCCGAGCTTGTTGCTGTTGACGTCCAGGTCGTCGAACAGACCCTTGAGATCGTCTTCGCTGTCGGTTCCTAGAGCCGAGCCCTCGATGTTCTTGAACACGGTCGCAAGCGTCTCGTTGAGGTCCGGATCCTGCGGCGCGCGCTTGCGGACGTTCTGGAACAGCTCCGACGGGAGGATGTAGAAACCCTTCTCATAAACCGTTTCACGGCGGCCGTGCTCCGCAGCCTCGTCCGGTAGGTCTGCGTAGGCGAAGTGTTCTTCGCCCGCCTCGCGCTCACCCTTGTCGATGTACGCTGCGAGGTTCTCGGAGATGAAGCGGTAGAACAGCATGCCGAGCACGTAGGACTTGAAGTCCCATCCGTCGACGCTCCCTCGAAGGTCGTTCGCGATCCGCCAGATCGTCTTGTGCAGTTCGGCGCGCTGCGCCTCTTTTGTGGTCGGTGCCATCGTGATGTCTCCTGCGGCTGGCCGGTCGGTTCGAGGTGGCCTGGGCCGCCTGATCACCGTAGCGGGAGCGCAGGACATACCGAGCGCGCGACGCGAGCCACAACGCGTTCGCTCTGTGCAAGGAGCTCAGCTCCGTCGGTGTCGAGTGCCACGAATGTTCGCACGACGGTCGGCCCATCGACGATGCGCACAGACTCGGCGAAACCGGAATCCGCTGCGTATACGAGCCATCCCTCCCCCAACCCGAACCTCCGGCAGTACGCCGCCATCTGGTACAGATCAGCGTTCGGGTACTGCCCGTGCTTCTCGACCTTGTACTTCACGTCGATGCACGCCCGAACGACCTCGTCGACGACCCAGACCAGATCCGGCGCGATCTTCACCGTCCCCTCCACGTCGAGCATCGACTGGTGCTGCGACACGAGCACTCCCCCGTAGGGCTTGAACCCCTCGCGCAGCGCAGCCGAGACGAAGTCCTCAAACACGGACCACATGTCGACGAGGAACCCCGACGCGACGACCGACCCTGCCCGTTGTTCGACAGACGACCCTGACAGCACGAGTGACGCCAGCGCCAGCGCCGACGAGTACCGCTGGTTCCGCCGATCCATCCGCACGGAGGGCACCGGCGCTCCGACGGGGATCACCGACACCCCATCGAGCACCCGTACGATCCGCCGCAACGCCCCGAGCACATCGGCCGGCACGCCCGGCAGCCGCAACAGCCGCATCGAAGCGGTCAGGAGCACCTGGTTCTCCGCGATGTCCTCCACATAGTCGTCGAACGACACCTCGACAGGCAGCGGCTGCCCACCCCGCCGCGTCAGCTGGTCCCCGATCCGCCACCGGCCACGCACGAGCGGCAGCGCATCCTCGCGCGTGACGTACCCGCGGAGCGGCCCACCGGCCAACGCCCGCGAGGCCTGCTGTACGAACGCGTGCGCCAACGCCGGCACGAGGTCCTCGTCTTCCTCGAACGCGAAGTCGTCCTCGGTCCAGATCGCACTCCCGGCACGTGCGTAGCCGAGCATCGCGAACAGCCGCCGCACCGGCGTCTTCGGTTTCAGCCACACCGTGTGCCCGGCGATCCGCACGACCCCGACCTTCCGGACACCGCTCACGCGGTACTCGTCGGCACCGAGCGTCGGCGCGACCGTCGCGATGTTCGCCGAAGCAAGTCCGACGGCAACAGCGCGCGGCAGCCGGTGAACGACCGGCTGGTCCGCCTCCCGCAGCTCAATCGTCGACGGAAGCACCTTCGGCCCCGTCCGCCACGGAGGGTGTCGCCTGGCGACGCAGCGTCTTCAGGCCGTACCGCGCCTCCAGATCGATGCCTTCGCCGTAGTGGTGCTCCGCGGATCTCGTACCGCCACACGTCCTGCAGACCGGTCCCGGCGAGATCGCGCATCAGGAAGGACGGCCCGACCTTCGCATCATGGTCTTGGATCTGCGCGTTGAGTCGTTCCAGGAGGTCGGCACGATCGTCCTGGAGGCCCTTGGTCAAGACCCAGCGCGACAACACGTCCTGCACGGGCTCGCGTTCCGGGTGCAGTTCGACGAACGCGAAGCGGCGCCGCATGGCGGCGTCGAGCATCGCGATCGAGCGGTCGGCAGTGTTCATCGTGCCGATGACGAAGATGTTGCTCGGCAAGGTGAACGGCTCGTCGCTGTACAGCAGGGAGATCTCGCTGTCGCGGTACTCGAGCAGGAAGTAGAGCTCACCGAAGACCTTCGCGATGTTGCCGCGGTTGATCTCGTCGATGACCAGGAAGTAGTTCGCCTCAGGGTTGGCCGCAGCCGCGTCGGCGAGCCGCCGGAGCGGACCCTTCCGGAGCGTGAAGGCGAGGTTGCCGCTGTCGTCGTTCGCGACGGGGCGGAAGCCCTCGAAGAAGTCCTCGTACGAGTACGTCGGGTGGAATTGGACGATGGTGGTCTCGCCGTCGGTGCCCTCCGTCACGTGCTTCGAGAGCGCTTGGGCCAGGAAGGTCTTGCCGGTGCCGGGAGGGCCGTAGAGAATTACCTGTTTGCGCCGCTCGATGAGGTCGAGGGTGTCCTGCAGCCAGTCCTCGGGCATGTGGAGAGAATGGGCGAGCGTGGCCCTGACGGACGGGAACTGCGTCCGGATCATTGGCTCCGACACCGGGACGGAGGCAGGGTCGTCAAGTTCTTCCCGCTGTCGGCCATCCGCCTGAACAGTCTCCGGCTCTACCGGCTGCCACCTGCCGAGCAACGGCTCCTCGTAGAACTTCGCGGGCCCCTTTGCCTTTCCCTGCAAAGCAATCGCGATCTGCTGGAACAGGGCGTCAGGGTCGTCGTCGGCCTGACCCTCGACCTCGCCGGCGAAGGCCTGGCGGATCGCATCACGAGCTGTGCCGGAGATGACCTCGCCGAACACACCGGGGTGAACGAGGTAGAGCAACTCGTTGCGCTGCGTGGGGAACGAGGCACCGGGAAGGCTGTCCACGAGGTCCCGCCAAGCCCAAGGGTCGTCGAGTGCGTGCTCGCGCGACTCCGGGCTGAGGGCAATCCACCTCGCCGCACAGTGCACGACGATGGACAGCGCTCGGTAGAGCTGGACCGACATCGCAGTCCCCGGATTGAAGGACCACGCGCGGAACGCATCATCGATCTCTGCCGGGATCGTGACGCGGTGATCCATGCGTTGCAGGAGGAACTCGACGCGCTGCCGCTTCTTCCTCTCGCCCGGATTTTGCAGAGGGAGCACCTGCCAACCGATGAGTTCAGCCATCAAGAGCTTCGCGTCGTCGGACGTGTCGTCGAACTGTCGACCGAGCTTGTCCAGGAAATCAGCGCCATCGACGTCCGGTTGCTCGAGGAAGCATCGTTCGAGCTCGTCGACGACGTCAGTTCGCCAGACCTGGCGACCCGGCGCGAACACGGAGTCGAGCGCACGGAGACCTCGCTCGACGAACACTTGACTCGTTGTCCGGACGAGGTCGGCGCGGTTGTCCGGCGGGAGGATCTCGGTCCGGAGACGCACCTCCCGGTCTTCCCGGAGCGCCCTTTGAAAGGCACGCTGCCGCTCGTTCAGCTCCTCACGGAACTGCTCGAAAGGCACTGCGTCGGCCGAGGCGCGACGCCCATCGTCTGTGACGTGCCACTCGCCGCGGACCGGCTTGGTCAGGAATCCCGCGTGCACCAGACCAGCGGAACCCCAGAAGAAATCCGACTGCCCCTGCGGCTTTCCTTTCTGGTTCGGTTCGAGTTCTTCGCCTTCGAGCGGAACTCGCGTGCGTGCTGCGTTCCAGACGTCGAGCCGATTCGCTGCGCCTCCCTGTTCGTCGAGGTAGCGAAGGGCTGCCCGAAGGCGGTTCGTCCTGTTGTCGGATCGGCTCATGATCGTCGTGTCCTTCCAGTCGATCAGCGAGCTGCCGAGGAGGTCTGCGGTTCTGCTGCTGGCTCGAGGCCTTCCTCGCGCATGAAGTCGAGCGCACGCTCGACGAGCTGGATCTTCTTGCGAAGTTCGACGAGCACCGGCGACTTCGGATCGGAGTACTCGTCCAGTCGCTCATGCGCCCGCCTCACCTGCCGCTCGGTCTCGACGAGCAGGTGCCACACGGCGGGGTCCTGCTCGAGATTAAGTTTCTGGCGCAGGATGACCGCTGCGAGCTGTCGCATCACGATCGATTCGACTGCTTCGGATGACGTGCCCGAACTCGCGAGCCCGAACGCGATCCCACCACCGCCCGCTGTGACGAGAGTTCCGGCAGTGATCAGGCCGCCGATCATCCCGCCAGGTCCGAATGCTGCCAGAGCACTCGTCAGAGCGGCCGCTCCGGCAAGACCCGCACCGGCGGCGAGTGCGATGCCACCCGTCGCGACGACGAGGGCGACCGCGCCGGCACCCATCGCGCCGATCCTGATCCAGTTCGGCCCCTTGCTCCCGGCGAGGACCTTCTCAGCTCGGTCGACCGCATCGAGGACGTCCCCGCCAAGAACGCTTCCGAGACCGAGTTCTGCTGTGAGGTCCCGCATCGCCTGCCGCTTGATGGACTCGCTGAAGCCGATATCGAAGGGGCGAAGGAAGTTGTCGGACGCAAGCACGATGAGCTGAACAAGCGCGTCCTCCTTGGTGAGGTACATCCCCGGTGCGGGCGGAGTCGCTTCCGCGGTCGGATCTGCAAGGTCGAATGCGAGCTGAGCGACCAGCTCGGGACGTGGCCTTCCCTCGACGTCTCGACGCTGCAGCATCGCCCCCACCGCTTCCGACTGGATTGCTCGGAGGGCTCCGGTGAATCTGTCCTGCTGATCGTCCTTGAGGTACGTCGCCACCAGGTGCGCGTACCGGAGCGCGAGCAGAACGACCCGCTCGTCTGCGTCAAGTGGCACGTCGACTGCGTTGACGGTCCGTACGAGATCAGTGGAGAGCGAGCCGTGCATCGCGTACCCGATCGCCTCAGCGACTCTCGAGTCAGACAAGTACTCGACCGCGTCGTGGACCCGAGGAGTTGGTGGCGTCGTGACTCGGAGGTCGAGCAACCACGGCATGACCGACGACAGACCGCGGTGCGCCGCGACCGGGTCGAAACCGTTCCAGAAGTTGATCCACCAGCCAAGGTTCGTCGGCGGCTCCTGCATCGCCTCTCGCAGGTCCGTCGCGCGCACGGAACCGCTCGCCAGAGGGCTCCCGATCGTGATCATCCCGACCACGTTCAGCCCAGCAGGGAGGCGGCGGACGAGATCGGCGGCGACAACGGAGCCGAGGCTGTGTCCGACGATCAACACTTCTTCCGAGTCGGGGAGTGCGTCGAGCACCCGCGTGAGTACCCGCGCACGAGCTTGCTCGTCGTGCAGGTAGTTGTGCGCCTGCTTGAAGGGGTTCGTCTCGAAGGCCACGTCGACGACGGTGCCAGCGCCCGGCCAGTTCGGCAGATCCTCGTGCTGGCCGAGCCGGTACTCCATGGCACTCGTGCGCCGCTCGAACTCCCGCCGATTGATCCTGGCATCGTCCTTGCCTAGCTGTTTCACGGTGATCGGGGGAACGCGGTACTTGCCGTCCCCGTTTCGCAGGGCGTAGGCGTACTTCGGTGCGATCCATCGCTCGGGCTCCAAAGCGGGATAACCGAGCCGGACGAGCGCCCCTGACAATGCGACCTGCCAGCCGTCTTCAACATCGCCGGTTCCGACACCGTGCAGGAACAAGAGGACAGGGCCAGCGCTCACGAGCAACCTTCCGGAAGAGTTGACGAACCTTCGACGTCGCTCAGGCTAGTGGGTTTCGACGCCTTGAAGACGACCTTTCCGCGGTTGCAGTTGCGACAGTTGCGCCGCGGTTCGACCACGCCAGCCGGTCTCGCGCGGCGGGACAGCGAGCGCGGAAACCAGCGGGTTAGGTGTGACCCGTGCAATCGACGAAAGCGTTTCGCAGTCGATGGGCACCCCACCGATTTGGCCATGTTGCAAATCGCGTGACAGCGGTAGGTTGCGTTCATGGGGTGGAGCATCTTCTTCGACGGGATCAGCGCGTTCGCAACAGCAGGGGCGCTCATCGCAGCGGTAGCCGCGGGGGTACAAGCGAAACGGCTGTACATGATCGAGTCGGCCCGCGACGAGCAGTCGAAGGAAGTGGCGCGCCGATTGCATGCCACGCAGATCAGCTCGTGGGCGGCGATGCAGATCCTGCACGGAGGCGAGCCGATCTACGGAGTGGTTGTTCGCAATTCCTCTGATGACCCGGTGTACGACGTTCGTGTCACCTGCCACGGTTTCACCACCGAGAAGACTCCTACGCTCCGCTGTGTTCCTCCGGGTGAGTACTTCGTCCCGAATCGTGATCAGCGAAAGCCCAACGGACGATTTTTCCGGTGGGACTACGTGAAGCCTGTCAGCGAGATCGTCGACCCCGTGCGTCCGTTCACTGCGTCTGACAGCCGCGGGGTCGATGAACTGACGTTCCGTGGCAATTCGGGAGTGGCCTGGTCGCGGACTGCTCGCGGCAGCTTGTCGCGCACCTGACAACACCGCGCCCGACACTTCACTCCTGCGTGGAACGCCAGAGCTGTCCCCAGCGCGTCATCCTCGAGGCTCGGGACCCCTACTGCGGGTCGACATCGTTGTGGGCTTCGTCGGCCGCTCCGGCGTCTTCATCATCGAGACGACGGCTCGGCGCGAGGCCTCTGAGTCCGGCGAAGGCTGGGTCCGGCTCTGCGAGGGATTCCCCCGGGCAAGGTCGAAGTTCCGTCAGTCAACGGAGTCTGGCGCGACATCAGTCCATCGGTCATCGCCATCATCAAGCATCTTGCGGCGCAGCGCCTAGCGAAGAAGCGAGCTGGCGTTGTTCGGAAGCGATCCTCCCTAAAAGGGTGATAGCCGATGGTGTCGGAGCCCGCCAAGATGATCTGCGGAAAGCGGCGGCAGATCGAAGGGAACAGCGCGTGCTACGCAGAGCCGAGAACGTGTCGATGAGGCACCGTGTGAACCTGTTCACGCGCAAGGGCCGGGTCGAACTGACCGTTGGACGTTCGACCTACTACGTGGGCGCGAAGCTCCGGAAGGACGAGCTCAGCGAGGCCTTCGCTTCATCTGACCGCACGCCGGTCAAGGTCGGCCGTGTGAAGGAGCGCCAGTACTGGTGGTTCCGAGGTCGTTGGTTCTGGGACAACGACAACTTGCTGCCTGAGCAGGTCTTCGCGCTCCTCGAGACCCGGGACCGCCGACAAGCCGCGACGATCGCGCGAGCGCACACGATCGCGAACAGTCCGGCCGAGCCCGTGCAACGCCGTCGCGGGGCAGTTCCCCGTGACGTCCAAGAGCTGGTGTGGGCCCGCGACGGTGGCCGCTGCAACTGGTGCGGAACGACGTCGGAGCTCCAATTCGACCACGTGATCCCGTTCTCCCGTGGTGGCAGCAACGAGCCGGAGAACTTGCAAGTGCTCTGCGGACCGTGCAACCGCAGGAAGGGCGTCGCACTGGGCTGAACGAGGACTCGCTCAAGTCGCGTGAGCAGTGAGGGTCACCAGGTCAGCACGAACCGCCCCCGCGTCCCCCCGGCCTCCAACCGCTCATGCGCCTCCACAGCCCGCGCAGCCGGCAGCACCTCGGCGACCCGCGGCGTCAACGTCCCGCTCTCCACGGCATGCCGCAGCTGCTCGAGCTTGTCGAACGACCGGTACTCCGAGAACACCATCACCTGCACGAACTCGATCCCCCGAGCCCCGTTGCCCTGCCACCCCCGCACGTCGAAGAAGACTCCCCCGTCGCGAACGGCGTCCACCACCTCGTCCCGCTGCACGGCAGCATCGGCGAGCGCATCGACCCCGTCCGGCACGAGTTCCCGGACAGCGGAGGCGAAGGAAGCACCACGCGGCACCACGTGGTCCGGCCCGAGCGACCGGACGAGTGCTTCGTCGGCCGGAGCAGCATCCGCGATCACGGTCAGCCCGGCGGCCTTCGCCAGCTGCACCACGTAGTTCCCCAGCAGCCCAGCGGCCCCGGTCACTGCGAGTGTCTGCCCCGGCGCGAGCGAGGCGTGCGACAGGATCTGCAACGCCGTCAGCCCGTTCATCGGCACCGTGGAGGCGAGCGGAAGAGACGTCCCACGAGGGATCCGCGTGAACGACCCCACCGGCGCGACGAGCTCCTGCACGTAGGCGCCACCGTGGGCACTGAGCGGCAGCGCCATCGCCATGACCTCGTCGCCGATCTGCCATCCGGTGACGTCGGGCCCGACCTCGTCGATGACGCCGGCGGCGTCCATCCCCGGCACGTAGGGCGGCGAGGCCTGCGAGCTGTCCCGCTGCCCGGCACGCACCCCCGTGTCGGTCGGGTTCACGGCGAACGCCTGCACCCGGATCCGCACGGATCCCGCACCGGCGTGCGGCTCCGGCACCTCGTGGACGGCGAGGGCCTCGGGCCCTCCGAACTGTTCGACTCCGACGACCTGCATCCTCCCGGTCTACGCGCACGTTGCTTGACGCAACCTGACGCGACCACCCCACGGCCTGGAGGCCCGGCACCACCCCGCCCCGCGCCTCCCGCCCGTCAGGGGGTGCGGTCCACGGCACGTGGTGCGCCATGCTGGCACCGTGCGTTTCGACGAGCTCCTCACCCGGTCCGACGGTCCCGCGATCGCAGAGGAGCTCGCCACCCTCCGCCGACCCGCCCGGTACGTCCTCGAGGGCATCCACCAGGAGTCCCGGCAGAAGTACTGGCAGTTCCGCGTCGACATCGACGAGGCCGCGCAGACCTGGACCCTCGTGCGCCAGCGGGCCAAGCCGGTCTCCTACCGCGAGGGCGTGCTGCACGACCCCGACGACGGTCCGGACGAGATCTCGTTCGCCCGGAGCATGGTCTCCGATCCCGTCGTCCGGATGGCCGTGCCCGACCTGATGCTCCGATGGGGCCGCGGCCCCGAGAGCTTCCACCCGATCCTGGTCCAGCACATCGGCGAACACTCGATCCTGGTGACCTTCGAACACCGCGAGAACCCGGCGACCCGCGCGACACTGGTGATCGACGAACGCGACGGCATCGCCCGCCGCTTGTCGGAGTACGGCGAGGACACGATCATCACGAGCGTGCGGACCGCCGAGCCGGACGAGGTCCTGCCCCGCGCCCGCTTCGTGCAACCGACGGACTGGATCCGCCCGCAGTACTGAAGTCGTGACGGTTCCGGTTCGCGATCCCCGACGATCGCGAACCAGAACCGTCACCGGCCGGAAACCGAACCACCTCCCCCGCCGGCACCATCCCCCGATCGGACGATGCCGAGACCACCGCCCCGGCCGATCCCCCACGGCCACCGGACGGCGAAGCTGGACCCATGCCCGAGTCCCCCGCCATCGAGGTCCAGCACCTCGGCAAGCAGTACGCCACCGGCAAACGCGCCGTGGACGACGTCTCCTTCACGATCGAGCGCGGCGAGACCTTCGCCCTCCTCGGCCCCAACGGTGCCGGCAAGTCCACGACGGTCGAGATCCTCGAGGGCTACCGCTCCCGCACCGCCGGCGACGTCCGAGTCCTCGGTCACGACCCGGCACGGACGAGCCGTAGCCACAACGCACGCATCGGCATCGTCCTGCAGACCAGCGCGGAGTCCCCGAACGTCACCGTCGCCGAGCAGCTGAACCACTTCGCCACGCTCTACCCGAAGCACCGCAGCGTCGAGGAGCTCCTCACAGCGACGGGGCTCGAGACGCAGCGCAACACCCGCATCAGCCGCTTGTCGGGTGGCCAGCGCCGTCGCGTCGACGTCGCCCTCGGCATCATCGGCCGCCCCGAGGTCCTGTTCCTCGACGAACCGACCACCGGCTTCGACCCCGAGGCCCGCCGACAGTTCTGGGACCTCCTGCGCCGGGTGCAGCACGAGGGCACGACGATCCTGCTCACCACGCACTACCTCGACGAAGCCGCCCAGCTCGCCGACCGGGCCGCGGTCATCGCCGACGGGAAGCTCCTCGACCTCGCACCCATCGACGAGATCGGCGGCGCCGAGGCCCGCACGCCCCGGGTCCGCTGGCGTGACGACGACGGCGGACACCACGACGAGCGCACGACCGACCCGACGGCGCTCATCCGCAGCAGTACCTCGCCCATGCTCGACCTCGAAGTCATCCGTCCGTCCCTCGAGGACGTCTACCTCGACATGGTGGGACAGCAGTGAAGACAGCGACCAGCCGCATCTCGTACGAGATCCGCACCTACTTCCGCGCTCCCGACGCGGTCTTCTTCACGTTCCTGTTCCCGATCATCATGCTGGCGCTCTTCTCGGTGGCGTTCTCCGGCGCGGCCGACATCCAGGCCGGCCCCGACGTCAGCGTCGACTACGCCACCTACTACCTGCCCGGCCTGGTCGCGACGGGCATCCTGCTCTCCGGCACGCAGTCCCTCGGCGTCGACATCGCCACCGAGCGCAGCGATGGCACGTTGAAGCGTCTCGGCGGCACACCGCTCCCGGTCCTGTCGTACTTCGTCGGCAAGATCGGCATGGTCCTCGTCACCACGCTCGTGCAGACCGCACTGCTGCTGGCGATCGCGAGCCTGGTGTTCGGCGTCGACCTGCCGACCGAGGCGAGCAACTGGGGTGTCTTCGCCGGGGTGATGGTCCTCGGCATCGCCACCAGCTGCGTCCTCGGCATCGCGGTCTCGGCGCTCCCCCGCGAGGGCCGGCGCGCCACCGCCACCATCGTCCCGATCGTGCTGGTGCTGCAGTTCATCTCCGGCGTCTACCTGCCCTTCACGCAGCTCCCCACCTGGTTGCAGGACGTCGCCTCCGTCTTCCCCCTGCGCTGGATGGCGTCCGGCATGCGGTCCGTCTTCCTGCCCGGTGCGTTCCAATCGGGTGAGCCGGGAGGCGCGTGGCACCTCGGCCTCGGAGCCCTCGTGTTGGCAGCGTGGCTGGTCCTGGGCACGGTGGCCTGCCTGCTGACGTTCCGTTGGAACCGCAAGGACGGCTGATGGCGCCCCGCTGGTGGGATGCTGGGCACATGAACGGCGAGACGTGGATGCGCAACCGGTGGTTGCACGTCTTCTTCGCGGGCACGATGCTCCTCACCGCCGTGATCACCGTGTTCGGGTGGTCGCCGTGGGGTACCCGCTGGCCGGCGTTCGCCGCGGTCGTGGTGCTCGTCGTCGCCTACGCCGTGCTCGGGCACCGCGGCTACGACAGCCCCCGTGCCGCCGCGGCCTTCCTGCCGCTGGTCCTCGTCGCCGCCCTGGTGTTGCCCGCCGTCGTGCCGAGCACCGCGTTCGTGCAGTGCATCGCGTTCCCGCTCGTGTGGGTGCAGTCCGAACGGGTCCGCACCGCCGTCCTGCTCTCGGTCGCGGTCGGCGTCGCGAGCGGCATCGGCCTGCAGGTCTCCGGCGGCTCGGACGCCCTCGTCAGCACCCTGCTCATCGAGGGCATCAGCGTCATCGGTGCCTGCGCGATGGGCGTGTGGATCTCGAGCGTCGCCGGCCTGTCCGAGGAGCGCCGCCAGCTCCTCGACGAACTCCGCGCCACGCAGCAGTCCCTCGCCGATGCCCACCGCAGCGCGGGCATCGCGAGCGAACGGGAGCGCCTGGCCCGCGAGATCCACGACACCGTCGCGCAGAACCTCGCCGGCATCGTCATGCTCACCGAACGTGCCCGCAAGGACCTGGCGAACGACCGCGGTGCCGCGCTCGACGAACGGCTGGCGGTCCTCGAGGAGTCGGCACGAGCGGCGCTCGAGGACTCCCGCGCCCTCATCGCCGCCGGGGTCGCCGGTGCCACGAGCGGCAGCCTGGCCGGAGCCCTGCACCGCCTGGCCGAGCGCTACACCCGCGAGACCGGCACGCCCGTCGCCGTCGACGCGACCGACGGCCCGCTCGACCGCGACGCCCAGGTCGTGCTGCTCCGGGTCGTCCAGGAGTCCCTCGCGAACATCCGTGCGCACGCCGACGCCGACTCCGTCCGCATCGTCCTGCAGCACGCGCCCGAACGGGTCGGCGTCCGTGTGACCGACGACGGCGTCGGGTTCGACAACGGCGTCCCGACGGCCGGGCACGGTCTCCGGGGCCTCCACGAACGGTTGGCGCTCTCCGGCGGCACCTGCACGATCACGAGCACCCCGGGCGGCGGCACCGTCGTCGACGCGAGCCTGCCCACCGGACCCGGACCGAGCCTCCCGTCCGCTGATCGTCACCCCGTCGCGGAGGTGACCCGGTGATCCGCGTCGTGGTCGCCGACGACCACCCGATCGTCCGGTCGGGCATCGTGGCCCTGCTGCAGGACGCCGACGACGTCGAGGTCGTCGGCCAGGCCAGTGACGGCCGCGCCGCGGTGACGGTGGCGCTGGCCGAACACCCCGACGTCGTGCTCATGGACCTCCGGATGCCCGTGCTCGACGGCGATGCGGCGACGGCGGAGATCCTCGCCGCCGAACCCGGCGTCCGCGTCCTGATCCTGACCACGTACGAGTCGGACGACCAGATCCTCGCCGCCATCGAGGCCGGCGCCACCGGCTACCTGCTCAAGGCCGCCCCCGAGTCCGAGATCCTCGCCGGCGTCCGGGCGACCGCACGGGGCGAGACGGCGCTGGCCCCCTCGGCTGCCGCAGCACTCGTCCGCCGAGCAACGGGTTCGCTCCCCGCCGCGGCCGGCCCGTCGCTGACCCCGCGCGAGCTCGACGTCCTGCGCCTCGTCGCCCAGGGCAACAGCAACCCAGCGATCGGCCGGGCGCTGTTCCTCAGCGAGGCCACGGTGAAGACCCACCTCGGCCACGTCTTCGAGAAGCTCGGCGTGAACGACCGCACCCGTGCCGTGACCCGCGCGATGGAGCTCCAGCTCCTGCCGTGAGTCCCCGGTCCGCCGGTCACCGGAAGCGGGTGTACCGTCAGGTCGTCAGCATGCTGACCATCTGAGAGGAACCACCGGAATGAGCGCTCCCGCCGCAGCACCAGCCACCACGCCGGACCGTCGTCGTTGGCTCGGCTTGGTCGTGATCAGCCTCGCCGTGGCGCTCATCATCGTCGACTCCACGATCGTCAACGTCGCGATCCCGAGCATCGTCGCCGACCTCGACATCGGCTCGACCCTGGTGCAGTGGGTGCAGGAGAGCTACACGCTCGTGTTCGCCGCCCTGCTGCTCGTCTTCGGGTCCGTGGCCGACCGGTTCGGCCGCCGACGTCTGCTCACCACCGGCGTCATCGTGTTCGCGGTGGCGTCGGTGCTCGCCGCGCTCTCGCCGACCGGTGAGCTCCTCGTCGTGTCCCGCGTGCTGCAGGGCATCGGCGGCGCGATGGTCCTGCCCACCACGCTCTCGATCCTCAACGCGACGTTCACCGGCCGGGAGCGTGGCATCGCGTTCGCCGTGTGGGGCTCGACGATCGGCGGCATGGTCGCGGTCGGCCCGCTGCTCGGCGGCTGGCTGACGACGGACTTCTCGTGGCGGTGGGCCTTCGGCATCAACGTCCCGATCGTCGCGGTCATCCTCGTCGGGCTCGCCGTCGCCGTGCGGGAGTCGCGGGATGCCCGGCACACCGGCCGCATCGACCTCGTCGGAGCGCTGCTGTCCGTGATCGCGAGTGCCGCCCTGGTGTTCGGGCTGATCGAGGGCCGCACCTACGGCTGGTGGACCCCGTCGTCGACGCCGCTCACCATCGGCTCGTGGTCGTGGGACGGCCCGGTCTCCCCGATCCCGGTCGCGTTCGTGATCGCGGTCGCTGCCGGAGCCGCCTTCGTGGTCCGTTCCCTGCGCCGGCAGCGAGCCGGACGCTCGACACTGATCGCACTCGACCTGTTCCGCATCGGCTCGTTCCGGAACGGTTCCGTCGCAGCACTCATCGTGTCGCTCGGCGAGTTCGGCATCATCCTGTCGCTGCCGCTCTGGCTGCAGAACGTGCTCGGGTACTCCGCCCTGCAGACCGGCTTCGTGCTGCTCGCACTGGCGATCGGGTCGTTCGTCGCGAGTGGGTTCGCCGCCACGGTCGGGCAACGCGTCGGAGCACTGCCGATCGTCCGGATGGGCATCGGCGCCGAGATCGTCGGGGTCGCCGCGATCGGGTTCGTCGTGACGTCGTCGACGCCGTGGTGGGCGATCGTGCCGTGTCTGTTCGTCTACGGTTTCGGCGTCGGGCTCGCGACGGCCCAGCTCACCGGTGTGGTGCTGCAGGACGCCCCGGTCGAACGCAGCGGTGAGGCGTCCGGCGCCCAGAGCACCGCGCGCCAGATCGGCTCGGCGCTCGGCATCGCCGTCCTCGGCACCGTCCTGTTCACCTCGACCGGCAGCATCCTGGAGCACCGCCTGCAGGACGCGGGCACCCCGGCCGCCACCGCGACGAAGATCGCCGACGCCGTGGTGCAGTCCTCCGGCGGAGCCATCTCCGGCCTCGACGGGGCCACGCGCGCCGACGCCGCCGACGCGTTCTCCGACGGCACCCGCGCCGCCGCCTTCTCCGCCGCCGGCTTCCTGGTCATCGGCCTCGGCGCCACCCTGCGCCTCCGGGCTCCGCGCCGCCCCGACGACGAGGACCAGGCGTGACCGGGGACCCCGTTCTGCAGCGCTCCTGACGGTTCTGGTTCACGATCCCCGAGGATTGTGAACCAGAACCGTCACCGCGCGGACACGAATCCGCGTCCCCCGCGCCGTGGACGCGACCACCGACGAAACGGGAGGCACGGTGCCTGCACGCACCGTGCCTCCCGTCCGCTCCAGCGCGCGCCCTGCCATCGCGACGCGCGCCCGCTCAGGCCCCCGCGTCCGCCTCCTGCGACCGGACGCGGAGCACCCGCGCTGTGGGGGTCGATCCACCGTTCGCGACCTCGAGCGAGCCCGAAGCGGCGTCCCACGCCACGGACCACGACCCGAGTGCCGTCGGGAACAGCGGCTCGACGACCACCGCCTGCCCGGCGAACGCCGGTAGCGGCAACGACACCGACGCCGAGTGCGACGCACCGGGCAGCGACCACACCGACAGGTACAGGTCGCCCGTGGTGGCGTGCAGGCCGAGTGCGACCCAGGGGTCCTCCCAGGCGGGCAGCCCGAGGGGCCAGACCGGGACGGACGCTCCGACGACGTCCAGGACCTGCCGGTGTGCCGCGACAGCTTCACCGACCACCGCCCGCTGCGACGGCGACATCTCGTTCAGGTACCCGGACAGGTACATCCGCCCGAGCACCCCGTTCACGAGCGACAGCGTGAACAGCTCCGGGTCCATCGTCGGCGCCGGGTACGCCCAGTTCCCCGCCTGCTCGGGCAGCATCGCGGCGGGAGCGGCGGCGGCGATCGTGGCGGACAGCACCGGGTCCTGCTGGTCCGACGTCGACTGCATGTGCAGGCGCGAGAGCATGGCCCAGTCGGCGCGCATCGCTCCCGAGGCGCAGTTCTCGATGAGCAGTGCCGGGTACCGCTCCTGCACCGCGTCGAGCCAGTCGAGCAGGGCCCGCTGGTGGTCGAGCATCCCGGCGAACGGCCCCGTCATGGTGTTGTTGTCCATCTTGAAGAACGTCACGCCGAGCTCCCCGACGAGCCGGTCGACCACCGAGTCGAGGTGTGCGCGGGCCTCCGGCGAGCGCAGGTCGAGCAGGTGCCGCCCGTGCTCCGCGACCCGGACCCCGTGGTGCTCGACGAACGCGGACGACGGCAGGGTCGAGGCCAGCGGCGAGTGGATGCCGATGACCTCGGGCTCGAGCCAGAGGCCGGCCTGCATGCCCCGTGCACGGATGTGGTGGATGACGGCCCCGAGCCCCGTCGGGAACCGCGACGCCGCTTCCTCCCACGCTCCGACGGTGTCCCACCAGTGCCCCTCGGCGTACCAGCCGGCATCGATGCAGAACAGGTCCGCGCCGGCGTCGGCGGCCGCGTCGATCAGCGGCAGGAGCTTCTCGGTGGTCGGGTCGCCCATGAGCGTGTTCATGTAGTCGTTGAACACCAGGGGCAGGGCACGGTCGGCCTCCCGCACGTGCCGGAACGCCCGACGCTGCCGGGTGAGCACCCCGAAGGCGTCGTCGATCGACGCGGCGATGCCGACGGACACCGGCACCGAGGTGAACGGCTGCTCCGGTGTGACAACGGTGGTCCACTGGTGTTCCTGGTCGGTGGGACCGCTCAGCAGCAGGTACGCGTGCCGCCGGGTCTCGCCGAGCTCGTACAACCACGGCCCGTTGTGCTCGACCTGCCAGACGAGCGCGTACCGATCCGCCCGCAGCACCCCGATCGGCAGCGCCTCGCCGGTCGACCACGAGCCGCGGTTCTGCACGACGGCGCGGCTGCGGGGCGGGTGGTGCTGGGCCTCCCGGTCGATCGCCGCGAGCCCGATCGACCGCAGCGGATCGGTCCGCCACCGGCTCTCCGCTGCCCAGTCGTTGTCGGCGTGCACGAGGGAGAGCTCGTCGACGGTGGCGCCCGAGTCGGTCAGGAACACTCCGGTCGCGAACGACGACACGAAGTCGACAACGTGCTCACCGTGCTCGGCCGACACCTCGGTCCACGTCTGGAACGCGGGCACGCCGGCGCGCGCCCGGAACACCGACTCGGCCTGGAGGCCCGTGGCCGCGTCCGCCTGCACGATCCGGAACCACAGGTCGGTCCCGTCGTCGTGCACGTGGTGCGACACGGGGCGCAGTCGCGCCCCGATCGTGGAGTCCACGTGCCGGAACCCGCCCGGGAACCGCCCGTGCCCGATCGTCGTCAGCTCCACGAGCGGCTGCGGGTCGTCCGGCCCGTCGGCGAGCGCTCCGCCGCCGGCCACGAACGACACGAGCGCCGCGGGCTGGTCCGCACCGACCCGGAACCGTGCCGCGAACCCGTCGGTGACCCAGTCGACGAACGTCGGCCCGTCGCTCATCGCGCCCCGACCGGTGCGGGCTCGCTCGACACCCAGTCCCCGATCGTGTGGTCGTAGCAGGTGGTGTTGTCGATCTTCGTCCGGTCGAGCGGCGGCCCCGCGGTGATCCGGCGCTCGGTGCGCTCCGGGTCGGGGGCGGCCTCGGCGAGCAGCCGGGTGTAGTCGTGGTGCGGGTCGAGGATGACGGCGTCCGACGGTCCCCGCTCGACGACCCGGCCGCGGTAGAGCACGAGGATCTCGTCGGAGAAGTGCCGCGCGGTCGCCAGGTCGTGCGTGATGTAGAGCACGGCGAGCTCGTCCTCGCGCTGCAGCCGGCCGAGCAGGTTGAGCACGCTCAGGCGGATCGAGACGTCGAGCATCGACACGGGTTCGTCGGCGATGAGCACCTGGGCGCCGGGGGCGAGTGCGCGGGCGATGGCGACGCGCTGCCGCTGCCCGCCGGAGAGCTCGTGCGGCCGCCGCGACGCGAAGTCCTCGTCGAGGTTCACCCGGCCGAGCAGCTCCCGCACCTTGTCGGCGGTCTCGTCGGCACCGCGGGCCCGGTGGTGCAGCTGCAGCGGTCGGGCGATGTGGTGCTCGATCGAGTGGAACGGGTTGAGCGAGGCGAACGGGTCCTGGAACACCATCTGCACGTGCCGCCGGTACATGCTGCCCTCGACGGGGGTGCCGTCCTCGAGCCGCACGTCGATCGAGCCGCGCGTCCGGGTCTCGAGCTTGGCGAGCATCCGCGCGATGGTGGACTTGCCCGAGCCGGACTCCCCCACCAGTGCGACGGTCCGGCCGGGCAGCAGGTCGAACGACACGTCGTCGACGGCCCGCAGGGTGGTGCGCTTCAGGCCCTTGCGGGTGTGGAAGTCCTTGCCGAGGTGGCTGACGGTCACACTGGTCATCGGTCCGTCTCCTGTGCTGCCTGGACCACGACGGCCCGGGTGTCGGTCTCGGGTTCGGCGCCGTCCTCGACCCCGGTGCGGATGAACGCGCCGCGGGCTCCGGACAGGCTCGGGAACGACTGCAGCAGCTTCCGCGTGTACGGGTGCTGCGGGTCGTGCTGGATCACGCTGGCGCGGTCGCACTCGACGACCTCGCCGCGGAGCATGATCGCGATCCGGTCGCTGATCTCGAGCAGCAGCGGCAGGTCGTGCGTGATGAACACGACGGCGAACCCGAGCTCGTCCCGCAGTCGGACGATCTCGCGCAGGATCTCCCGCTGCACCACGACGTCGAGCGCGGTGGTCGGCTCGTCCATGATCATGATCTGCGGTTCGAGCAGCATCGCCATCGCGATCATGACGCGCTGCCGCATGCCGCCCGACAGTTCGTGCGGGTACGCGGTGATGCGGGACGGGTCGACGCCGACGCGGCGCAGGGCGTCCTCGGCGATGGCCCGACGTTCCTTGCGGGGCATGCCCTTGCGGTGTTCGACCAGGGCGTCGTCGAGCTGGGCGCGGATCGTGGTGACCGGGTTGAGCGCGTTCATGGCCCCCTGGAACACCATCGACAGCTTCGACCACCGCACGGCCCGGAGCTGCTCGTGCGGCAGGCCGAGCAGGTCGACGTCGGTGCCGTCGCGGTCGTGGAACGTGATGCTGCCCGACGTGACCTTCGCCGGCGGCCGGTGCAGCCGGGTGATGGCGTACGCCAGGGTCGTCTTGCCGCAGCCCGACTCCCCCGCGAGTCCGAGGATCTCGCCGGGCGCCAGGGTGAGCGAGACGTCCTTGACGGCGTGCACGGGGTGCTCGGTCTCGTAGACGACGTCGAGGTGGTCGATGGTCAGCACGGCCGGGCGGCGGCCGTCGCCCGTGGCGCCGGAGGTGACCGGTCGTGCGGTGTCGGTGGCGCTCATCGGGCGACCCCCTTCGTGTCGTGACCGGCGGTGGCGACGCGGGCCGGGCCTCCCGAGCGGGCCGCACGCTTCGCACGACGGTCGCGCCGTCGCTGCGCACGCACGTTCGCGAGTCGCGGGTTGATGACCTCGTCGATCGAGAAGTTCACCAGGGACAGGCCCATGCCGAGCAGGGCGATGAGCAGGCCCGGCGGCACGAACCACCACCAGGCGCCGTTCGCCAGCGCGAAGCCGTTCTGGGCGTAGAAGAGCATGGTGCCGAGCGTCGACGAGTTCGACGCCCCGAGCCCGAGGAACGACAGCCCAGCCTCTCCGAGGATCGCGGCGATCACCGCGAACACGAACTGCGACGCGAGCACCGGCAGCAGGTTCGGCAGGATCTCGACGGCGATGACCCGCCAGGGCCGTTCGCCGGCGACCCGGGCGGCGGACACGTAGTCGCGGTTGCGGATCGACATCGTCTGCGCGCGCAGCACCCGGGCGGACCCGGCCCACGACGTGATCGCCAGGACGACGGCGATGGTCCAGAGCCCGCGAGCCTCACGCGGCACCAGACCGGAGATGACGATGACGAGCGGCAGGCCGGGGATGACGAGGAACACGTTCGAGAACAGCGAGAACGCCTCGTCCATGATCCCGCCCAGGTAGGCGCCGAGGATGCCGAAGAACGCGGACAGCACCGTGGCGAGGACGCCGACGATGAGCCCGATCTGCAGGCTGCCCCGGGTGGCGAAGGCGAGCTGCGCCAGGACGTCCTGACCGGTCTGGGTGGTGCCGAGGACGTTCGAGCCGCTCGGTCCCTGCAGCCCGGTGTCGCGGATGGTGGTCGGGTCGCCGACGAGCAGCGGTCCGATCACCCCGAACAGCGTGACGCCGGCGACGAGCGCGATGCCCGTGACGAGCCACGGGGTGAGCGTGGGGAGGAACCTGCGGATGCCGCCCTTCGACGCGCGCCGGGTGGCGATCGACGTGGTGCTGTCGGCCTCCTCGGTCAGCGCGCCGATGGTGGGCTCGGTCTCCTGCTGGATGTTGGTCATGGTCGTCTCCTCCCCTAGCTCCGGGCCCGCGTGCGCGGGTCGATCAGTCCGTACAGCAGGTCGACGACGAGGTTCGCGCCGAGGACCGCCAGGGTGATGAACAGGAAGATGCCCTGCATGAGCGCGTAGTCGTTGTTCGTCACGGCGGACAGCAGCTTCGACCCGATGCCCGGGTACGAGAACACCTGCTCGGTGACGACGGAGCCGGACACGATGAACCCGAGGGAGATCGCGAACCCGGCGACGGACGGCAGCACGGCGTTCCGGGCGGCGTAGTTCCGCAGGATCTTGCCGTCCGACAGGCCCTTCGCCTGCGCGGTGGTGATGTAGTCCTCGGACAGCGTCGACACCATCATGTTCCGCATGCCGAGCAGCCAGCCGCCGAGCGACGCGAGCACGATCGTCACCGCCGGCAGCACCCCGTACTGCACCGCCGAGACGATGAAGTCCCAGTTGAACCCGGGGGTCAGGATGACGTCGTAGCCGCCCTGCGCCGGGAACAGGTGGAGCCCGGTGGCGAAGAAGTACACCAGGATCAGCGCAAGCCAGAAGTACGGCACCGCGGCGAGCAGGGTGGTGGCCGGCACGAACGAGTCGAGCCAGGTGCCGGGCCGCCACCCGACGAAGGCCCCGAGGCCGACGCCGATGATCGCGGCCACGATGGTGGCGATCCCGACCAGGGCGATGGTCCACGGCAGCGAACTGCCGATCACCTCGGTGACGGGTGCCGGGAAGTAACTGACGGACACGCCGAGGTCACCGCGGAACACGTTGACCAGGTAGTGGCCGTACTGGGAGATGAGCGGCTCCGAGGAATCGCCACCGAGGAGCAGCTCGTACGCCTCCCGGGTCGCCGGGGTCACCTGGCCGCCGCGCTGCTGGAGCTTGGCGAGCAGGATGTCCACCGGGTTGCCGGGCAGGAGCCTGGGGATGATGAAGTTCAGCGTCAGGGCCGCCCACAGTGCGACGACGTAGAAGCCGATCTTGCGCAGGAAGTAGGTCATCGTCGAGTGCCCCTCGGTCGCGATCCCATCGGTGTCAGCCCTTCGCCGGCTTGAGCGCCTTGAAGATCTCGGCGTTGTCCGGGCTCGCCCAGACCGCCGGGAACGCGTACAGGTCGTCCTCCGTCGGCCAGCCGGTGAACTTCGCCGCGTGGAACTCGCTCGTCGTGCCGCCGGTCATCACGGGGATGTAGGGCAGGTCCTCGACGATGTGCTCCTGGATCGTGTCGAGCTCGGGCTGGGTCGCCGCGGTGTCCTCGGGGTTGATCGTGGCGAGCTTCGCGATGGCCTTGTCGACGTCGGGGTTGCTGTACCGCGAGATGTTCATCGGGGCCGCTGCACCGACCTTCGCGGTGTTGGCCGTCGTGAAGTAGTTGTTGTACAGGTAGTACGGGTTCGCCGTCGGGCCCTGGCCGAGCGAGTCGATCGCGAGCTCGAAGTTGCCCTTGGTCTTCTTGTCGGTCCACTCGTTCCACGACGACTGCTGCGCCTTGAGCTCGATGCCCGCGGCCTTGAGCTGCTGCGTCATCGTGTCGATCGCGGTGATGTAGTCGGTCCACCCGGTGACGACCTCGACCGTTAGCGACAGCTTCTTGCCGTCCTTGGCGTAGATGCCGTCGGAGCCCTTCTCCCACCCGGCGTCCTCGAGGGTCGAGGCGGCCGCGTCGGTGTCGGCGGTCTCCGGCATCACGGCCGGCTCGATGTCCTTCGAGATGGTGTCCTTCTGCGTCGTGGTGAGCGCGAAGGTCGGCGAGATCTCGCTCGCGGTGTTCTCGAACGCCAGCGAGTTGAGCTGCTTGCGGTTGATGGCGTCGGCGATGGCGTGGCGGACGGCCGGGTCGGTCTGCGGGCCGGCGCAGCCCAGGTCGGTGTTCGCGCAGGTCAGCAGGGCCATCTGGTTCTGGCCGACGGTGATGCCGTCGTAGCCGTTGTAGTTGGCGGGGATGTCGTCCATGTTCGGCACCGGGCCGGTCTGCCAGTCGATCGACCCCTGCTTCAGTGCGTCGGCGCCGGCGGTGTTGCCGGAGAGCGACAGGTAGCGGATGGTCTTCACGGCCGGGGCGCCGTCCCAGTACTTCTTGTTCGCCTCGAGGGTGAACGCCTGCGCCTTGAAGGTGCCGAGCGTGTACGGGCCGGTGCCGACGGGCTCGCGCACGACGTCGGTGGTCGGGTCGATGTCCTTCCACAGGTGCTCGGGCACGATCCAGGTCTTGCCGAGCAGGTTCGGGCCGAGCACGAACGACGGCTTGTCGAACGAGACGACCACCTTGTCGTCGCCGTCGGCCTTCGCGGTGCCGTCGTAGCCGATCGAGTTCAGGGCCTTCTGCTTCTTGAGCATGTCGAGCGTGAACACGACGTCCTTCGAGGTGAAGGGCTCGCCGTCGCTCCAGGTGGCCCCGTCGCGCAGCGTGATGGTGAGCTGCGTGCCGTCGTCGTTCCACTCGTACGACTTGCCGAGCAGCGGCTTCGGGTCCTTCGTGTTGACGTTGGTGATGAAGAAGAGCGACTCGTAGATCGTGCCGACGCCGCCGATGTTGGACGGCGACCACGGGTTGAAGTTGATCTGGTAGTCGCCGGACTGGCCGGTGTACGCCACCAGGGTCGAGGCAGCGGCGTCGTTCGTGCTGGCGGTGCCGCTGGAGCTGCAGCCGCTGAGCGCGAGGCCGGCTGCGAGGAGAACGGCGCCGCCGATGGCGAGCCGTGAACGGGTTGGGTTGAACATCGTTGTCCTCTCGGTCTGCGTCGTCGCAGGGTCCACGTTGTGAGCGTGATTGTTACACGCGTAAACTAAGGCGGTCAAGGGGTCGGGTCACGGCCCCGTAACGATGAGGAGACGCAATGGAGCGGACCACCCTGGACGGCACGTGGACCCTCGAGGCGGTGACCGGGCCCGAGCAGTCGGCGGAGCACCGCGAACCGATCGAGGCGCAGGTCCCCGGCTGCGTGCACACCGACCTGCTGCGGGCCGGCCGGATCCCCGACCCGTTCGACGGTGACGGCGAGGCCGCCACGCAGTGGATCGGTGACACCGTCTGGCGCTACCGCCGCACGTTCGAGTGGACCGCGCCGGACGAGACCCGCCACGACCTCGTCGCCGAGGGTCTCGACACCCTCGCCACCATCGAGCTCAACGGCATCGTCGTCGCGACCACCGCCAACCAGCACCGCTCGTACCGGTTCCCCGTCGGGCACCTGCTCCGACCGGGCACGAACGAGCTCGTCGTCACGTTCGACGCGCCGGTCCCCGCAGCCGAGCGCCTGTCCGCCCTGCACGGCGGCGAGCTGCCCCACGTCAACCACCACCCCTACAACGCGCTCCGCAAGAACGCGTCGAACTTCGGGTGGGACTGGGGCGTCGACGTCGCCACGAGCGGCATCTGGAAGTCGATCGGCATCGAGTCCTGGAGCGGCGTCCGCATCGCGGCCGTCCGCCCGCTCGTCGACCTCGACGGCACCACCGGGGTGCTGACGGCCCACGTCGACGTCGAGCACGCCGGTTCCACGGGCTCGTTCTCGCAGGCGATCGGCAGCGCGCCCGTCGCGTCCGCGGACGGTTCCGCGGGCACCGGCCTGGAGGCCCGGATCACCCTGGCCCCGCACCCCGCGTCCGCCGGACACACCGGTTCCGACACCGCCGGCCGGGTTGTCGGCGCGCGCCCCGTCCTCGACGGCGCCGCGACCGTCCGCCTCGAGGTCCCCGACGTCGCCGTCTGGTGGCCCCGCGGCGAGGGCGACCAGCCGCTGTACGACGTCCGGGTCGAGGTCGGCGACGACGTGTGGACCGGCCGCGTGGGCTTCCGCACGGTCACGCTCGACACCGCCGCCGACGCCGGCGGCGCGCCGTTCCTGCTCCGCGTGAACGGCCGTCCGGTCATGGTGCGCGGGGCGAACTGGATCCCCGACCACGCCTACCTGACCGAGATGACGCCCGAGCGCTACGCGGACCGGATCCAGGACGCGATCGACGCGAACATGAACCTGCTCCGCATCTGGGGCGGCGGCATCTACGAGTCCGACGACCTGTACGACCGGTGCGACGAGCTCGGCGTCCTGGTGTGGCAGGACTTCCTGTTCGCCTGTGCCGCCTACGCCGAGGAGCCCTGGCTCGCCGACGAGGTCGAGCCCGAGGTCCGCGAGGCCGTCACCCGCCTCAGCCCGCACCCGTCGCTCGTGGTGTGGAACGGCAACAACGAGAACCTCGTCGCCTACGCCGAGTGGGGCTGGCGGCCGTCGCTCGTCGGCCGCACCTGGGGCAACGGCTACTACCGTTCCCTGCTGCCGGCGGTCGTCGCCGAGCTGGACCCGACCCGGCCGTACACGCCGGGCAGCCCGTTCTCGTTCGACGAGTACCTGACGCCGAACGACCAGCGGAACGGCAGCGTGCACATCTGGGACGTCTGGAACCGGCTCGACTACCGCGCCTACGCCGACTGGGAGCCGCGGTTCGTCGCCGAGTTCGGGTTCCAGGGTCCGCCGGCGTGGTCGACCCTGACCGCGGTGGTGCACGACGAGCCCCTCGACCCGGACGGCCACGAGATGCTCGTGCACCAGAAGGCCGACCAGGGCAACCGGAAGCTCGCCGACGGCATGCGGGGGCACCTGCCCGAGCCGACCTCCATCGAGGACTGGCACTTCGCCGCGCAGCTCAACCAGGCGCACGCGATCCGCTTCGGCATGGAGTGGTTCCGCTCCCGCACGCCCGACAACACCGGCATGGTCGTCTGGCAGCTCAACGACGACTGGCCCGTGGTGTCCTGGGCCCTCGTCGACCACGCCGGCATCCGGAAGCCCGTCTGGTACGCCGTCCGGCAGGCCTACCAGCCCGTGCTGCTCACCGTCCAGCCGTCGTCCGGTGCCCAGGGCGGTGACGGCGACGGCGACGGAGGTCTCGACGTCGTCCTCGTCAACGCGTCCGGGGCGTCGGTCGCCGACGAAGTCACCGTCTCCCGTGTGGCCTTCGACGGCACCGTGCTCGAGTCGTCGTCGTTCATGCTCGCGGCCGCCCCCGCCGATGCCGACCGGGTGCAGCTGCCGTCGTCGCTCGCGGCACCGGGCGACCCCGGTTCCGAGGTCCTCGTCGTCACGGGAGCCGGCACCCGCACCGTGCACGACTTCGCCGAGGTCGTCGACCAGGCACTCGAGCCCTCGCCCCTGTCCACAGTGGTGTCGGCGACGGAGGACGGCGCAACGGTCACCGTGACGGCGACGGCGTACGCGCGCGACGTCTCGCTGTTCCCCGACCGCGTCAATTCGGCCGCCCGCGTCGACGACGGGTTGGTGTCCCTGCTCCCCGGCGAGTCGGTGACCTTCACGGTGACGAGTGCGCCGGGCATCGCTGCACAGGAGCTCGTCCACCCGCTCGTCCTCCGCCACGCGGGTTCGCTGCTGCCCTGACCCGGGCGCCCTAGGGGGGACGGCGACGTGCCCTCGCGCCGCTGACGGTTCCGGTTCACGATCCCCCGGGTTCGCGAACCGGAACCGTCACCCGAGCACGCCCGTACACCTCCGCTGCACCCGCACCACCGCCACCCACACCGCACCACCCGCAGCACCGCCACCCCGCACCCGGCACCCGGCACCCGGCACCCGGCACCCGGCAGCACCGTCGCTCGCACCGGCACCACTCCCACCCGCAATACCGCAGCCCGCAGCCCGCAGCACCGCAGCCCGCGGACGGAGGGGCCGTCCCGCACCGCCGCCTCGTTCACCGCGCGACACCCCACACCGAGCGCCCCGGGACGGACATTTCCTCTCGACGCGTGACGGTTCTGGTTCACGATCGCCGAGGATCGCGAACCAGAACCGTCACGTCACCGATCAGGAAACGCCTCCCCCGCCGAAGGAGCGGCTGACGGCGCTCAGTCGATCGCGCGGAGCTCCAGCACGATCGCGGTCGCGGGTGCGAGCAGCGGGAGCCGTGCGCCGACGTCCTCGAGCACGGCGCCGGTCAGTTCCAGGTGTCCGCGCACGAGCCACTCCGGCGGCACCATGTCGAGCCCACGCGGGACAGCGAGCCCGGACACCGGAGCGAGCCGGTAGCGCCGCGACCGGTCGAGTCCGCGCACCCGGAGCGGCACCGGCAACGACCTCGGCCCCGTCTCCGTCCGCGCCACCCGCACCAGCGCACGCGAACGGTCGGTGGCCACGACCGACGTCGCCACCGTTCCCGGGTCCCCGAGGTCCAGGTGCCGCAGCCGCCCGGAGTGCAGCAGCCCGCGCTCCCGTCTGTACAGCGCCGTCCAGGCCCGGAGCCGGTCGAGTTCCTCGGGCGACAGCTTCGTGATGTCGGTCTCGATGCCGGCCGAGCCGAACAACGACACCGCCATCCGGAAGTCCAGGTCGAGGTGCCGGCCCGTGGTGTGCGAGACCTCCGGCCCGACGTGCGAGCCGATCAGCTCGAGCGGGAGCAGCGCCTCGGTCCACCGCTGGATCGGCAGTCGCTCGAAGGCGTCGTTCGAGTCCGACGGCCAGACCCGGTCGGTGCGCTCGAGCACGCCGAGGTCGATCCGGGCACCGCCGCTCGCGCACGCCTCGATCTCGAGCCACGGGTGCCGCGCACGCAGCTCGTCCATCAACGCGTACACGCCGCGGGTGTGCGCGTCGATGCCGGCGCGTCCCGCGTGCACCGCGTGCACGATGTCCCGGTTCTGGTCCCACTTCACGAAGTCGACGTGGTGCTCACCGATCACCCGGGACATGCTCTCGAGCACGTGGTGCCGGGCCAGTGGGTTCGCCATGTCGAGCACGTACTGGTTCCGCCACGTGCGGACGTCGTCCTCGGGGCGCTGCAGCATCCACTCGGGGTGTGCCACCGCCAGGTCGGACACCGGGCTGACCATCTCGGGCTCGAACCACAGCCCGAACTCCATGCCGAGCGCACGCACCCGGTCGACGAGCGGTGCCAGCCCGTCCGGCCACACGGTCGGATCAACGCGCCAGTCCCCGAGCGAGGTCGAGTCCGACCGCCGGCCGAGGAACCACCCGTCGTCGAGCACGAACCGCTCGACGCCGATGTCCGCCGCCGTCTCGGCCAGGGCCACCAGGGGCTCGAGCTCCTGCCGGTAGTAGACGGCCTCCCACGTGTTGAGCACCACGGGCCGGGGTCGTCGCGGGTGCCCCGGGCGGCTGCGCAACGAGTCGTGCAGGCGGTCGGACAGCCCGTCGATCCCGGTGTCGCTCCAGACGAAGACGGCGTCGGGGGCGGCGAACGACTCCCCCTCGCCGAGCACGACCTCGCCGGCGCGCAGCAGTTCTCCGGCACCGAGCAGCGGTCGCGCCTCGGCGAGCTGGTCGTACCGGTACACGGAGTCCGCGCTCCAGGCCAGGTGCACCGCCCACAGCTCGCCCTCGGCGTCCGAGAACCCGGGCGTCCCGAGCACGAGCAACGTCGGCGAGTCGTGGCCGGTCCGCCCGCGACGGCTCTCCCGCGCGTGGCTCCCGGCGGTCGCTGCCCGGCGCTGCGGTGTGCGCTCACGGGTCCACCGTCCGCCCAGGTCGAGCACCTCGGTGATCCGCTCCCCCACCGGCAGCGTCGCCTCGAGCGCCTGCACGTGCACGGGTTCGGCATGCGTGTTCGTCACCGTGTGCCGCACCCGCAGCACCCCGGCGGTGTCGAGCGCGAACTCGCTCCGGAGCGCCACCGAGTCCGACTCCGCGGTCAGGACGATCCGCTGTTCGTCCGCGACGGAGACGACAGCCGTGGCGACCTCACGCCACCGCGGCACGAGCGGCAGCCCGTCCACGTGCCCCGCGATCCCCGGTCGCCCCTCCCACCCGTCGCGCTCGGTCGGCAGCACCGTGAGCGGCCACCGCGCGTCGAGCGCACTCGGTCCGAGCGGCCGGCCGAGTGCGAGCAGCAGGTCGGCCGCGTCGTCCGGCGCGACGGGCCCGACGTCCCGACCCCAGTGCAGCACCTCGGGCAGCCCGTCCGCAGCGGAGGCCAGCACCAGCGACACCCCGGCTGATCGCAGCACGTGCACGCGTCGATCGCCTGCACCGACGGCTGTCGACTCGCGCTCCACGACGGTCACGAGGCCCGCTCCTCGCGCAGCACGCGGACGCGTCCGGCCGGCACGACGGTGTCCGGCCCGTGGCCGGACCCGTCGAGCAGGTCCGTGCCGGACGCGACGACCGTGACGTCGTCAGCGCGGTGGTTGACGAGGAACAGGAAGGCGGAGCCGTCGTCGCCGACGCGACGCACCGCCTCCAGGCCGGGAGGCCCGGTGACCGTCCGCAGGATCCCCCGCTCCGCGATCACCCCGTCCACGAGCCGTTGGATGCTGTCGTCCGCGAGCATCGCGGACACGTACCAGGCGCCGCCGCCGACGGCGCGGCGCGTGACGGCGGGCCGGCCCGCGAGCGGGCCGTCGGTGTAGCGGAGCACGGACTCGGCGTCCTCGAGGACGACCGCCTCGGCCCAGTCGGTGACGACCTCGCCGTCGTCGAGGGTCCAGCGTTCATCGCGCTGGAGCGGGGTGAACTCCTCGCTCCAGGCACCGAGCACCTCGCGGAACGCGCCCGGGTAGCCGCCGGTGCGGATGCGGGCTGTCTCGTCGGCGACGCCGGACAGGTACGTGACGATCAGGGTCGCGCCGCGGTCCACCACGGCGGACAGCCGCGCGGCGGTCGCATCGTCGACGATGAGCATCGTCGGCACGACGACCACGTCGTAGCCGTCCAGGTCGGCGTCGGCGGGGACCACGTCCGTCAGCACCTGCCGGTCGTGGAACGCGCGGTGCCAGGCGCGGAGCTCCCGGCCGTAGCGCAGGCCCCGGTGCGGCTTGAGCCCCGACTGCACGGCCCACCCGGAGGCCTCGTCCACGACAATCGCGACCAGGGCCGGCTCGACGCGGGTGCCCTGCACGGGGGCGAGGTCCTGCAGCGCCCGGCCGAGGGCGAGCACCTCGCGCCAGATACGTGTGCGGGTGCCGGCGTGCGGGAGCATCGCCGAGTGGAACTGCTCCGCACCCGCGGTGGAGGCCCGCCACTGGAAGAACAGCGCCCCGTCGGACCCGTGCGCGACGTGCGCCAGGGCGTTCCGGACGAGCTCGGCCGGTTCCTTGGCGCGGTTGCGCTGCTGCCAGCTCGGGCCACCCGTCGAATGCTCCATGAGCAGCCAGGGACGACGGTCCGCCGACATCCCGCGCATCCGGTCACCGGCCAGCGCGAGGTCCTGCTCGCGGCGGGCGTCGTCGACGAGCGTGTAGTGGTCGTTCGCGACGATCGCCACGTGCTTCACCCACCCGGCGTAGTCGACGACCTGCGACCCGGCGCCCACCATGAAGTTCGTCGTCACCGGCACGTCCGAGTGCTGCTCGATGACGGCCTTCTCGGCGTCGTACTGGCGGAGCAGCGCGTCGGACGAGTACCGCTCGAAGTCCAGCGCGAGCCCGGGGTTCGGCGCCCCACCGACACCGCGCGGCGGCGAGACCTCGTCGAACGAGGTGTACGTGTGCCCCCAGAAGGCCGTGCCCCAGGCATCGTTCGCGGCCCCGACGTCGCCGTACTTCGCCACGAGCCAGTGCCGGAAGTCCGCTGCCGACTCCTCGCAGTAGCACCGGCCGTTGCCGCCGCCGAGCTCGTTGCTCACGTGCCAGAGCCGCACGGCGGGGTGCCGGCCGTACCGCTCCGCCAGCGCGTCGACCATGCGGAGCGCGTGCTCGCGGAACAGCTCGGAGGCCGGGCACCACCCGAGTCGTCCACCCGGTCGCTCTCGCCGCTCCGTGGCGTCCACCGGGAGGATCTCCGGGTGTGCGGTCAGCAGCCAGTTCGGCGGGGCAGCGGTCGGCGTCGCGAGGTCCACCGCGATGCCGTTTTCGTGCAGCAGCGCGAGGACGTCGTCGAGCCACTCCCACGTGAAGTCCCCCGGCGACCGCTCGAGCAGTGCCCACGAGAACACCCCGACGGTGACCAGGTTCACCCCGGCCTCGCGCATCAGGCGAACATCGTCGAGCCAGGTCTCCCGGGGCCACTGTTCGGGGCTGTAGTCGCCGCCGAACGACAGGCCGTCGGTCGGCCACGGGACGGTGGGGGCAGCGGTCACGGCATCTCCTTCGATGGTGTGGACCGCTCAAGCCTCCCGTCTGCGTCGACGTTTGTCAACGTGTGTAACTAACGCGTCGAAACCTCTGCCTGATCCCTCGACCGTTCACTCCCCCAGCAGCCGACGGATGGCGAGGACCGCCCCGGCACGTGCCCACTCCGAGAACTCGAACGGCTGCACCTCCACCGTGACCGGCTCGGTGTACGGCGCCAGTGCGGCTCGCATCGACTCGTCCACGGTCGCCCGCGCCAGGTCGTACACGGGCAGCCCGTCACCGGTCAGCACGATCGCCGAGGGGTCCGCGATGTGCACCGCGGTGGCCAGCAGGACCCCGAGGGCGCGGCCGGCATCCTCGAACGCAGCGAGGGCGCTCTCGTCGCCGTCCCGCGCGAGCTCGACCACCTGGTCGTAGGTCTTCCCCTCGTGGCCGGCGTTCCGCACGATGACCGGGCTGGGAAGGTAGCTCGAGGCGCACCCGGCGTGACCGAGGCCACAGTCCGGACCTCCCCCGAGGACTGGAAGGTGCCCGATGCGCCCCAGTCGCCCGTGCTCCCCGGTGGAGACCTGCCCGTTCGCGATGAGCCCGAGGCCCAGGCCCTCACCGACCGTCACGAGCACCATCGACCCGCGACCGGCACCCGCACCGAACCAGTGCTCCTTCGCCGTGAGCGCATGGACGTCGTTCGCGGTGAACGTGGCGATGCCCGTCCGCTCCTCGAGCATCCGGGCGAAGGGCACCTCGTGCCACCCGAGGAACACCGACGCCGCGACGACGGACTCCCCCGCCCGCACCATGACGTCGCCGGGCAGCGAGACCCCGATCGCACAGATGGCCGGGTGCGCATCCCGGAGCCGATCGAGCACCATCGTGATCTGCTCCGCGAGCGACTCGGCGGCGGTGTCGTCGATCGCTTCTTGGTGCAGGGCGAGGACCCGGCCACCCAAGTCCGTGACCGCGGCGTACAGACGGTCCTTCGTGAGCTTGATGCCGAGGAACTCCCACTGCCCGCTGCTCACCTGCAGGAGCTCCGACGGGCGGCCGGTGGCGCCGCGAACATCAGTGCCGACCTCGACCACGAGCCGCTGTGACACGAGGATGCGCATGGCTCGGGTGAGGCTCGCCCGTGAGAGCCCGAGTGACCGGGCGATCTCGGCACGGGAGAGGACCCCGTGGATGAGGATCTCCCGCAGCGCCAGTCGGGAGCCGTCGGGCAGGGCCGGCCAGGCTTCGGTCATCGTTCCTCCGTCGTCGGCTGATCCTACGGCCTGACCGGTCCCCTTCGACAAGGACCCAGAACGGGCCGCAAACGCAGAAAACCCCTGACCACGAATGGTCAGGGGCTCCCTGGTTCTTACTACGTTAAGTCCGGCGGCGTCCTACTCTCCCACAAGGTCCCCCTTGCAGTACCATCGGCGCTGAGAGGCTTAGCTTCCGGGTTCGGAATGTGACCGGGCGTTTCCCTCTCG
>NZ_QKTB01000020.1:0-65539 GCF_003234405.1 Curtobacterium sp. MCLR17_045 | reverse complement strand
GGAGATGTGTATAAGAGACAGCCTGCCACCCACCCGCCACGCGGCCGCGCCGACGCCCGGCGGACTGTCGGTCCCGACCCCGTAAGATCGAGCACATGGCTTCGACGACCGCGCGCGGGCGAGCGAAGCGGCAGGGGCGCCAGAAGACCGACGCCGAAGGCCGCATGTCGCTCGGGCAGCACCTCATCGAGCTGCGCAACCGTCTCTTCCGCGCAGTCGTGGCGATCGTCGTCGGTGCGATCGGCGGCTGGTTCCTCACCCCGTGGGTGCTCGACGCGCTCCGGGCACCGGTGACCGAGCTCGCCAAGGTCGGCGGACACACGGCCGAGCTGAACTTCCCGATGATCACCGGGGCGTTCGACCTGAAGCTGCAGATCGCGATCACCATCGGCGTCGTCATCGCGAGCCCGGTCTGGCTGTACCAGATCTGGGCGTTCATCGTTCCCGCGCTCGTCCGGCGTGAGCGGCAGTACGTCTGGGGCTTCCTCGGCACCGCGATCCCGCTGTTCTTCGCCGGGTGCTACTTCGGGTGGTACATCCTGCCGCACGTGGTCGGCATCCTCGGCAGCTTCGTGTCGAGCCAGGACACCTCGATCGTCGATGCGAAGGCGTACTACGACTTCGTCATCAAGCTCATCGTCGCGGTGGGCATCGCGTTCGTGCTGCCGGTGTTCATCGTGCTGCTGAACTTCGTCGGGGTGCTGTCGGCCTCCGCGATCATCAAGAGCTGGCGCGTCGCGATCCTCTGCATCCTGGTCTTCTGCGCCATCGTCACGCCGAGTGCCGACGTCATCTCGATGTTCCTGCTGGCCATCCCGATGACCGTGCTGTACGTCGCGGCCTGCTTCATCGCGTGGATCCACGACCGCCGTCTGGCCAAGCGTCAGGCGAAGCTCGACGAGGAGTACGACCTGTGAGTGGCACGAGTGCGGCCGAGCGGTTCGCCGCGGCCAAGGTGCGCAACCGGTCGCGCAACCTCGAGCTCTTCCGGACGGACCTGCGGTTCGACCTCGACCCGTTCCAGTTCGCCGCCTGCGACTCGCTCGACCAGGGCCGCAGCGTCCTGGTCGCCGCCCCGACCGGAGCCGGCAAGACGATCGTGGCCGAGTTCGCCATCTGGCTCGCCATGCGCCAGCCGACGGCGAAGGTCTTCTACACGACGCCGATGAAGGCGCTCAGCAACCAGAAGTACGCCGAGCTCGTCGACGTCTACGGCGAGTCCGAGGTCGGGCTGCTCACCGGCGACACGAACGTGAACCCACGCGCCCGCGTCGTCGTGATGACGACCGAAGTGCTCCGGAACATGATCTACGCCGACTCGGACCTGCTCGACGACCTCGCCTGGGTGGTCCTCGACGAGGTGCATTACCTGGCCGACCGGTTCCGCGGTGCCGTGTGGGAAGAGGTCATCCTGCACCTCCCGACCGAGGTCCGCCTGGTCTCGCTCAGCGCCACGGTGTCCAACGCCGAGGAGTTCGGCGACTGGCTGCAGACCGTCCGCGGCGACACCGACGTCATCGTCTCCGAAGACCGTCCCGTCCCGCTCGAGCAGCACGTCCTGGTCGGTTCGAAGATGGTCGACCTCTTCGACTCGAGCGGTGCCGCGGCGACGAACCGCGTGAACCCGGAACTGCTCCGCATGGTCGGTGGCGGTTCGCGGAGCGAGCGGAACGGCGGCGGCCACCGCGGCCGGCGCGGTCGTGGTGGCTACCCCGAGCGTCGCGGGCCCCGCACCGAGAAGGTGCACCGCGAACAGATCGCGCACATGCTCGACGAGCGGATGCTCCTGCCCGCGATCTTCTTCGTGTTCAGCCGCAACGGCTGCGACCAGGGCGTCCGCAACGTCCTGCGCTCGGGCCTGTCCCTGACGACGGTGCAGGAGCGCAACGAGATCCGCGAGACGGCGGAGTACCACTGCCGCACCCTGCTCGACGAAGACCTGGCCGTCCTCGGCTACTGGGAGTGGCTCGAGGGGCTCGAGCGCGGGGTCGCGGCGCACCACGCCGGCCTGCTCCCCGCCTTCAAGGAGGTCGTCGAGAACCTCTTCCAGCGCAAGCTCCTGAAGGTCGTGTTCGCCACCGAGACCCTGGCGCTCGGCGTGAACATGCCGGCGCGCACCGTCGTGCTCGAGAAGCTCGAGAAGTTCAACGGCGAAGCCCGTGTGCCGATCACCCCGGGGGAGTACACGCAGCTCACCGGTCGTGCCGGTCGTCGTGGCATCGACGTCGAGGGGCACTCGGTCATCCAGTGGACCGACGGACTCGACCCGCAGGCCGTCGCGTCGCTGGCCAGCCGCCGCACGTACCCGCTCAACTCGTCGTTCAAGCCGACCTACAACATGGCCGTCAACCTGATCGACCAGTTCGGCCGGCAGCGCACGCGCGAGGTCCTCGAGACGTCGTTCGCACAGTTCCAGGCCGACCGGTCGGTGGTCGACCTCGCCCGCAAGGTCCGCTCGCAGCAGGAGTCGCTCGACGGCTACCGCGAGGCGATGCAGTGCCACCTCGGCGACTTCACCGAGTACTCGGCACTCCGCCGTGAGCTCTCCGACCTCGAGCGCACGAACGTGCCCGGCGGTCGCGAGGCGTCGCACGGCGCCCGCCAGGAACGCCAGGCCGCGATCACGGCGGTCCGCCGCCAGCTGCAGCGCCACCCCTGCCACGCCTGCCCGGAACGCGAGGCCCACGCCCGCTGGTCCGAGCGCTGGTGGAAGCTCAAGCGCGCCAATGACAAGCTCGTCCAGCAGATCCGGTCCCGCACGGGCGCCGTCGCCACGACGTTCGACCGTGTCACCGAGGTCCTGCTCGAGCTCGGCTACCTGGTGGACGCCGGCAACGGTGAAGCCACGGTGGCCGCGGGTGGCCGTCGCCTGCAGCGCATCTACGGCGACCGCGACCTGCTGGTCGCCGAGTGCCTCGAGGCGGGGGTCTGGAAGGACCTCACCCCGGCGCAGCTCGCCGCCATGGCCGCGACGATCATCTACCAGCCCCGCCGCGAGGACGCGCCCGGCACGGAGCACGCCCTGCCCCGCGGTGCGTTCCGCCCCGCGCTCGACGAGACACTGACCATCTGGTCGCGCCTGGACGACATCGAACGTGCGGCGCGCCTGGCCGGTTCGCAGCCGCCGACCCCCGCGATGGCCGTCGGCATGTTCCGCTGGGCCTCGGGCTCGGCCCTCGACGACGTCCTCCGCACCCTCGACCTGCCGGCTGGCGACTTCGTCCGCTGGTCGAAGCAGGTCATCGACCTGCTCGACCAGATCCGGAACGCCGGCGACGACGAACTCGCCCAGACCGCCCGACGGGCGACGGACGCGGTTCGCCGCGGCATCGTCGCCTACGCGGCGGTCTGACAGGAGGCCCGGTGCCGGTTCCGGAGACAAGTGTGCGCGGGCTGCCCGCTCCCGTCGGCCGCGGGGCGGTCGCGACGGGCCCGTTCGCCGCGTTGCCGCTGGGCACCGCGGTGCCGTTGGCCGTCATCGGCGGCATCCTCTTCGCCCTCGCGTTCCCGTCGCCCGGATGGTGGTTCCTCGCCTACCCGGCACTCGCCTGCATGCTGCTCGCGGTGATGGGGCAGCGGGCGCGGCGTGCGGCGTGGATCGGCTACCTCGCCGGCGCGGCGTTCTGGATCCCGGCCATCTCGTGGGCCGGTCGCTACCTGGGCCCGGTCCCGTGGTTCGCACTCGCCCTGCTCGAAGCCGCGTTCTTCGCGCTCGGCAGCGTCGCCATCGCCCTGGCGTACCGCTGGGTCGCCCGCGTGGTGCCCTCGACCGCCGGACGCGTGTGGGGCCTCCCGGCCGTCGTCGCCGCACTCTGGACCGGACGCGAGTGGTTCTCGGGGAGCTGGCCGTACGGCGGTTTCGCCTGGGGGCGCGTCGGCCTGTCGCAGTCGCAGGGGCCGTTCACGCACCTGGCCGCGTACGTCGGCGTCCTCGGGCTGACGTTCATCGTCGTGTACTGCGTCGCGGTCGTGGTGTCGCTCGCGCTCGTGGCACCCCGCGTGCCGGGCGTGACGCTCCGGCTGCCCGTGCGGGTGGCGACGGCGGGTCTGCTCGTCGCGGCGGTCCTGGCCGTGCCGGCGTGGCCGACGGCGACGAGCGGCACGATCCGGGTCGAGGCGGTGCAGGGCAACGGTCCCGCGGGCTACTTCGACCGTGCGGAGCCCGGCGACGTCCTGGCGGCGCAGGTCGCGGCGACGGACGTGGACGCGAAGGGTGTGGACCTCGTCGTCTGGCCTGAGGCCGGTGCGGAGTACGACCCGCGCCAGCAGCCGGTCATCGCCTCCGCCCTCGACTCGGTGGTCGACTCGCTCGACGCCCCGATCGTCGCGGGTGCCATCACGCAGACCCCGTCGGGGGTGCTGCACAACACATCGTTCGTGTGGACCGCGGACGGCTGGCAGTCGTCCTACGACAAGAAGCGCCCGGTGCCGTTCGGCGAGTACGTGCCCGACCGCTGGTTCTTCTCCAAGCTCGCACCGTCGCTGATCGGTTTGCTGCAGCGCGACTACAAGCCGGGGACGAAGCCGAACGTGCTCTCCGTCGCGGGCATCCGTGCCGGCATCTCGATCTGCTTCGACATCGTCGACGACGGTCTGACCGCCGACATGGTGCGCGGGGGAGCGCAGGTGATCCTCGCGCAGACGAACAACGCCGACTTCTCGGGCACCGACGAGAACCTGCAGCAGCTCGAGATCGCGCGGATGCGGGCCATCGAGACCGGTCGGTCGCTGGTGAACATCTCGACCGTCGGAGCGTCGCAGGTCATCGACCCGAGCGGGCGCACGATCGACCGGGTGCCGGAGTACACCGCGACGTCGATGGTGACCGACGTGCCGCTCGGCACGTCCACCACCCCGGCGTCGATCCTGTCCGGCTCGATCACGCTCCTGCTCTCCCTCGGCGGCCTCCTCGTGCTCCTCGCCTGCGCGCCCTGGGGCCGTCGCACCCGCTCCTGATCGGACCCGCCGCGCCCAGCCACTGGGAACGGACTGTGAATGCGCCGGTACGGGATTGATGGGGCGTGGGACAGTGTTGTGGAGGGCAGACGAGCGAGAGGAGCACACACATGGCTGATCGGAGTCTCCGCGGCATGCGGCTCGGGAGTCAGAGTCTCCAGAGCGAAGAGGGCGTCGAGCTCTCAGATCGCAAGCGCGCGGTCTACCAGACGGATTCGGGTGAGACGTTCGACATCGTCTTCTCGGCCGATGCGGACGTCCCCCAGACCTGGTCGGAGCCGCGCTCCGGTCGCGAGGGCCGGCTGCTCGGCGACGACGGGATCCCCGTCGAGGTCGCCGAAGAGGACGTGAAGGCACCCCGCACCCACTGGGACATGCTGCTCGAGCGCCGCTCGCGCGAGGAACTCGAGGAGCTCCTCGAAGAGCGCCTGCAGGTCCTCCGCGCACGACGCGGCGCCTGACACCACCGACCACACGACGACGCCCGCCCCGGTTCCCCGGGGCGGGCGTCGTCGTTCGTTGGTGCGGGACCGTCAGCGCCGACCGGAGCCGTCGCTGGTGCGGTGACCGGAGGCGTCGTCGCCCGGCGTGGGCGGAGTGTCCCCGACCTGCTCGGCGGTCGCGTCGTCGGCGGCCGCGAGGTGCGCATCGACACTGCGGTTCGACTCCGCCAGGCGTGCGTCGAGGTCGGACTCGGGGACGATGTCCGCGGCGGTGGCGTCGGCACGCGGCATCGTGGTGTCCGCCGCTGCGGTGTTCGCCAGGCTCTCGTTCGCGAGCTTCGAGATCCGGGACAGGAAGTCCGTGCCACCGGCGCCGCCGGCGACCGGACCGGCGCCGCCACCGCGGCTGGCGCTGAAGCCCTTCGCGATGCCGGACAGTGCCTCGGTGAACTCGCTCGGGATCATCCAGAGCTTGTTCGAGGTGCCCTCGGCGATCTTCGGCAGGGTCTGCAGGTACTGGTAGGACAGCAGCTTCTCGTCCGGGTCGCCGGTGTGGATGGCCTCGAACACGGTCGCGATGGCCTGGGCTTCACCCTCGGCACGGAGCACCTGTGCCTTGGCGTCACCCTCGGCGGCCAGGATCGCTGCCTGTCGCTGTCCCTCGGCCTCGAGGATCTGGGACTGCTTGGTTCCCTCGGCCTGGAGGATCGCGGCACGTCGGCTGCGCTCGGCACGGAGCTGCTGCTCCATGGCGTCCTGGATGGACACGGGCGGCTCGATCGCCTTGAGCTCGACTCGGCCGACGCGGATGCCCCACTTGCCCGTGGCTTCGTCGAGGACGACGCGGAGCTGGCCGTTGATGTTGTCGCGGCTGGTCAGGGCCTCTTCGAGGTTCAGGCCACCGACGACGTTGCGGAGCGTGGTGGTGGTGAGCTGCTCGACGGCGCCGAGGTAGTTCGCGATCTCGTACGTCGCGGCGCGGGCGTCGGTCACCTGGAAGTAGACGACCGTGTCGATCGAGACCACCAGGTTGTCCTCGGTGATCACGGGCTGCGGCGGGAACGAGACGACCTGCTCACGCATGTCGAGCAGCGGCCGCAGGCGGTCGATGAACGGGACGAGAAGGTTCAAGCCCGGGTTGAGGGTCTTGTGGTACTTGCCGAGTCGTTCGACGACGCCCGCGGTGGCCTGCGGGACGATCCGGATCGCCTTCGCCAGGACGACGATCACGAAGATGACGACGACGAGGACGAGCACGAGCAGTGCGATCGTCCCCGGGGAGATGCTGGTCACGAGGTGGCCCTTTCTGCGAGGCGCACGACCGCGGTCGACCCCTCGATCGACTCGACGACCACGGGGGTCCCGAGTGGCGGTGTGCGGTCGACGGAGTCCGCGGCGAACCGTGCACTCCAGGTCTCGCCGTTGGCCAGGCGCACCTGACCAGGACTGGAGGAGGTGAAGGCGACCGCGACCGTGCCGGCGAGCCCGATGAGGCCCTCGACGTTGGTGCGGTGCGGGTCGGCACCGCGGCCGAGCGCGACGAGCAGTCGCGGTCGGACGAGCGACAGCAGCACGAGTGCGGCCACCGCGGCGACGATGGCGGACAGCCACCACGGGGCGCCGAGCAGTGCAGCGATCAACCCGCCGGCGGCACCCGCCGCGAGCATGATGAAGATGAAGTCGAGGGTGAAGATCTCGACCACGCCCAGGAGCAACACCAGGCCGATCCAGACGGTGCTCTGGATCCAATCGATTCCGTTCACGCGATCTCCCTCCCTCGGTCGCGCGCGGCGGCTCGCTGCGTCGCGACAGCCGGTACAACTCCGTTCAACATATCAGGGCCGTCCGACGGTCGTGCAGGCGATTGGTAGGCTCGGTGCGCCCGACCGGCCGGAACCAGACCTGGAGAACACGACTGTGAGCAACCCCCTCGCCCCCGGATCCCTCACCGACAAGCGCGCCGTCGTCACCGGTTCGTCCCGTGGCATCGGCGCCGACACCGTCGGGTACCTCGCCGAGGCCGGGGCGAAGGTCGTCGTGAACTACCGCAACAAGGCCAAGCGCGCGGAGCAGATCGCCGAGAAGATCGTCGAGGCCGGTGGCTCCGCCCTGGCCGTCGGCGCCGACCTCACCGAGCACGACTCCGTGCGGGCCCTCGTCGACACCGTCGTCCAGGAGTGGGGCGGCATCGACCTGCTCGTGCTCAACGCCTCCGGCGGCATGGAGTCCGGCGTCGGCGAGGACTACGCGCTCCGCCTGAACCGCGACGCCCAGGTCGACATGCTGCAGACCGCCGTGCCGCACATGCCCGCCGGGTCCCGCGTGGTGTTCGTCACGAGCCACCAGGCGCACTTCGTCGAGACCGCCGAGACGATGGACGAGTACGTCCCGGTCGCCAAGAGCAAGCGCGCCGGAGAACTCGCCCTCCGTGAGCTCATCCCGCAGCTCGAGGCTGCCGGCATCGAGTTCGTCGTCGTCTCCGGCGACATGATCGAGGGCACGATCACCGCGACGCTGCTGAACCGCCTGAACCCCGGCGCGATCGAGGGTCGTCGGCAGGAGGTCGGCAAGCTCTACAGCGTGTCCGAGTTCGCGGCCGAGATCGCCCTCGCCGCCGTCGAGCCGATCCCCGCCGACCACACCAAGCTGGTCGGCGACGTCAGCGGTTTCGTCGGCTAACGTCGGGCGGGTGACCGCGAAGCCCGGCCTGCGCCGCACCTCCCGCATCCTGCTGCTCGACCCCGAGGGCCGCGTGTTCCTGATGGACACGAATTCGCCTTCGTCGGACGGCGCCCACCGCTGGATCACGCCGGGTGGTGGGGTCGACCCGGGGGAGACCCACCGCGACGCCGCGATCCGCGAGCTGCGCGAGGAGACCGGGATCGTCATCGACGAACCCGGCGAGCCGGTGTGGTCCTGGGACTTCACGGTCGAGTGGGACCTCGCCGACCACGACCGCGGGCACGCCGAGTTCTACGTCGTCCGCACGCCGGGCTTCGAGCTGTCGGACGCCGAGTGGACCGACGACGAGCGCGTCGACATCCTCGCCTCGCGGTGGTGGACCGCCGACGAACTCGAGGCGACCGACGAGGAGTTTGAACCCGCCGAGCTGCCGGACCTGGTGCGCCGTCACGGCGCCTGAACACCGCACCACGGCCTGACGGCCGACCCGGGACCGGACGGGAGGCCCGTGGCGGCCCCGCCACGGGCCTCCCGTCGGTACGCTGACCCGCATGCACACCGATCCGGTCGACGACGACCCCGCCGGCGCCGACGCGCACCCTGCCGACCGGCACGGCCGGATCCGGGTGCGCGGTGCCCGCGCGAACAACCTGCGCGACGTCGACGTGGACCTGCCGAAGCGGCGCCTCACGGTGTTCACCGGGGTCTCCGGCTCGGGCAAGAGCTCGCTCGTGTTCGGCACCGTCGCCGCCGAGTCGCAGCGGATGATCAACGAGACCTACAGCGCGTTCGTGCAGGGGTTCATGCCCTCGCTCGCGCGCCCGGACGTCGACCTGCTGGACGGCCTGACCACCGCGATCGTCGTCGACCAGGAGCGCATCGGCGCCGACCCGCGCTCCACCGTCGGCACCGCCACGGACGCGAACGCGATGCTGCGCGTGCTGTTCAGCCGACTCGGTCAGCCGCACATCGGGGGGCCGAACGCGTTCTCGTTCAACCTCGCCACCGTGACGGCCGGGGGAGCGATCACGGTGCAGAAGGGTGCGGACGCGAAGGCCCAGAAGGTCTCGTTCACACGGCTCGGCGGCATGTGCGCGGACTGCGAGGGCCGGGGGCTGGTGAACGACATCGACCTGACGCAGCTGTTCGACGACACGAAGTCGCTCGGGGACGGCGCGCTCACGATCCCCGGGTACGGGACCGACGGGTGGAACGTGCGGCTGTACGCCGAGTCGGGCTACTTCGACCGGGACACCCCCATCCGCGACTTCACCGAGCAGGAGCGGCAGGACTTCCTGTACCGCGAGCCGACGAAGCAGAAGATCGCCGGCATCAACATGACCTACGAGGGGCTCGTGCACCGGGTCCGCCGATCGTTCCTGCAGAAGGACCGCGAGGCGATGCAGCCGCACATCCGGGCGTTCGTCGACCGTGCGGTGACCTTCACGACGTGTCCGGCCTGTGACGGGACCCGGTTGAACGACACCGCCCGCTCGTCGAAGGTCGCGGGCCGCAGCATCGCCGACGTCTGCGCGATGCAGATCACCGACGCCGTCGCCTGGCTGCGGGGTCTGGACGACCCGGGGGTCGGGCCGTTGCTCGAGGGGCTCCGCGACCTGCTCGAGTCCTTCGTCGAGATCGGACTCGGCTACCTGTCGCTCGACCGCCCGACCGGCACGCTGTCCGGGGGAGAGGGGCAGCGCGTGAAGATGGTGAAGCACCTCGGCTCCTCGCTCAGTGACGTCACGTACGTCTTCGACGAGCCGAGCACGGGGCTGCACCCGCACGATATCGAGCGGATGAACGAGCTGCTCGTCCGGCTGCGCGACAAGGGCAACACCGTCCTGGTCGTCGAGCACAAGCCCGAGGTCATCGCGATCGCCGACCACGTCGTCGACCTCGGACCCGGTGCCGGTTCCGGCGGTGGGACGCTCTGCTACCAGGGGTCCGTCGACGGGCTGCGTGCCAGCGGGACCGTGACCGGTCAGCACCTGGACGACCGCGTCACCGTGAAGTCCGAGGTCCGTCGTCCGGATGGGGCGATCGCGATCCGCGGCGCCTCGGCCCACAACCTGCACGACGTCGACGTGGACGTCCCCACCGGGGTGCTCACCGTCGTGACGGGGGTCGCCGGCTCGGGCAAGAGCACGCTCATCCACGGGTCGCTGGCCCGGCGCGACGACGTGGTCGCCATCGACCAGAGCGGGATCCGTGGGTCACGGCGGAGCAACCCGGCGACGTACACCGGCCTGCTCGAGCCGATCCGCAAGGCGTTCGCGAAGGCCAACGGCGTCAAGCCCGCGCTGTTCAGCGCCAACTCGGAGGGCGCCTGCCCGGCGTGCAACGGTGCCGGTGTCGTGTACACCGACCTCGGCATGATGGCGGGCGTCGCGAGCCCCTGCGTCGAGTGCGACGGCAAGCGGTTCGACCAGTCCGTGCTCGGGTACCACCTGGGCGGGAAGGACATCAGCGAGGTGCTCGGCATGTCCGTCGCCGACGCGCTGGCGTTCTTCGCAGCGGGGGAGTCCGCACTGCCGGCCGCCCACACGATCCTCGCCCGGCTCGCCGACGTGGGGCTCGGGTACCTGACGATCGGCCAGCCGCTCACCACGTTGTCCGGGGGAGAGCGGCAGCGACTCAAGCTCGCGACGCACCTCGGTGACCGGGGCGGCGTGGTGGTGCTCGACGAGCCGACCGCGGGCCTGCACCTGGCCGACGTCGAGCAGTTGCTCGGCCTGCTCGACCGGCTCGTCGACGCCGGCCGGACGGTCGTCGTGATCGAGCACCACCAGGCCGTGATGGCGCACGCCGACTGGATCATCGACCTCGGGCCGGGCGCCGGGCACGACGGTGGACGGATCGTGTTCGAGGGGACGCCCGCTGCACTCGTGGCGGCGCGGTCGACCCTGACCGGGCAGCACCTCGCGGCGTACGTCGGAGCCTGAGTCGGGGGACAGGCTCGGACGGCGAATCTGGGCACCAGCCGTGTGTGAGGACTAGCGTTCTGACTGACGCTCACGATCGGCTGCCCGGCCTGGATCGGCGTCCTGACCAGAAGGAGCTCCACCATGTCCAACCCCGGCAACGCGCCCGCGCAGTCGAACACCTTCGCCATCGTCTCCCTGGTGCTCGGCATCATCGGGACCGTCGTGGGTCTGTTCGTGCCGATCGTCGGTGTCATCGGCGGCATCGTCGGTCTCGTGCTCGGCATCTCGGCGCGCAAGCGTGGCGGCAGCCGCGGGATGATCACGGCGGGCGTCATCCTGTCGATCGTCGCCATCGTCATCGGTGTGATCGGTTTCATCATCAACGCGGTGGCGCTCTCGAACATGTGAGTGGTGCGCTTCGCATCGTGAGCAGCAATGGTCGAGTCCAGCGGATGGACTCGACCATTGCTGCTCACCAAACGTCTCGGGCGCCGAGCTTGCAGCTGTTCAGGAACGCGGGCGTACCGTCCGGCGCATGAGCTACAGCCAGCCTGACCCAGCCGAAGAGACCACCCAGAGCGAGTCGCCGGAGCAGCCCGACACCGACCAGGACACCCTGGAGGAACAGGGCGGCGAGCCGGCGGCGCTCGAGATCGACGCCGACGACGTCCCGACGAAGCCCGCCGACTGACACCGTCGTCATCCAGTGAGCAGAAGAGGTCGGGTCCGTGCAGCGGACTCGACCTCTTCTGCTCACGAAGCGTCGTACGGGGCGTCCGCCGGAGCGCCGATAATGCATATTATGTCAACTCGGACGTTCCGAGGCCCCGCTCGGCTGACGGGACGCTCGACATCGCTTCCCTAGCCTGGATCCGTGCACGATCACCGAGATGACCAACGCCGCTCCCGCTTCGTGACACCCCGGGTCCTGTTCGCCGTCGCCCTGTCCGCGTTCCTCGTGCTGATCGGCACGACACCCGCATCGGCGCGCGCAGCACTGACATCGAGTGATCCGGCGGACGGCGCCACCGTGGCTGCCGACCTTGAGCGAGTGGCACTCAGCTTCAGCGAGGCGCCGCTTGCCGGGCTCGAAGCCGGTCTGCGCATCGAGGTCCGGGACGACGGCGGGACCGACGAGTCGTCCGGAGCGGTTGCCGTCGACGGCACCTCGATGTCCAAGGCGGTGTCGCTCTCCCCCGGCCCGCACACCCTCGTCTGGCGGTACGTCTCCCCCGACGGCCATCCGATCGAGGGGCAGCTCGCGTTCTCGGTGGAGCCGGCCGCATCTCCGACCGTCCCACACACGACGACGAGCCCGACGGCCGCGCCCACATCATCCTCGGAACCGTCGGCAGCGGCAGCGGGAGCCGCACCGAACACGGGTGCCGGAACGCACGCGCACGGCCACGGCGGCCCGGCACTCCTGTTCGGGGTCGTCGGGATCTTGGCAGTGCTCGTCATCGGTGCGGTCGTGCTCCGCAAACGCCGGGGCGCCGACGCGCGGACCGAGGGCTGACGGGACGCTCGAGCCTCAGAACACCGCCACCGTCATGCCTGACGACGTTGCCGGGCGGTCCATCGCGACGAGTGCCTCGGGCAGGTCGTCGAAGCCGATCGTGCGGCCGATCGTCTCCTCAGGACGCAGTCGTCCGGCCACGATGGCGTCCAGCATCGCGCCGTACTCCCCGACCGCCGCGCCGTGGCTGCCGAGCAGTTCGAGTTCGTCCGCGATGACCCGGCCCATCAGGATCGCCGGGGTGGCTTCGTCGTCGAGGAGCAGCCCGACCTGCACGTGCCGGCCGCGCGGACGCAGGGACGCCACGGCGGCGACGGAGGTGGCACGGCTGCCGTAGGCGTCGAGCGAGACGTGCGCTCCGCCTCCCGTCCGGGATCGGACCGTCGTGACGGCATCGTCGTCCATCAGCACGGTGTCGGCGCCCAGGGCAGCGGCGCGTTCGAGTGCTGCCGCGGAGACGTCGACGGCGACGACGTGCGCGCCGGCGGCAACGGCGACCATGACCGCGGAGAGCCCGACTCCCCCGCAGCCGTAGACCACGACCCACTCCCCTGCGGCGACGCGCCCTCGGGCGTGCAGGGCGTGGAACGCGGTGCCGAATCGGCAGCCGAGCGCCGCCGCCACCGCGAAGTCCACGGCGTCGGGCAGCGCGACGAGGTTCAGGTCGGCGTGCGGGACGACCAGGGAGTCCGCGTACGAGCCCTGCAGGTCGAACCCGGGCTGCTGCTGGGCGGTGCACACCTGGGTCGCGCCGTCGAGGCATTCGGCGCAGGTCCCGCAGGCGAACACGAACGGTGCCGTGACCCGGTCGCCGACGGCGAAACGCTGGACGCCCGCCCCGATCGCCGCGACGACACCGGCGAACTCGTGGCCGGGCACGTGCGGCAGCCGGACCGAGTCGTCGTGGCCCTTCCACGCGTGCCAGTCGCTGCGGCAGACGCCGGTGGCGGCCACTCGGACGACGACGCCGTGCTCGGGTGCGACCGGTTCCGGCAGGTCGACGATCGAGGGGACGGAACCGAACTGGGCGTACTGGACGGCGCGCATGCGGCCATCCTGACAGACGCCGGACGCCGGACGCCGGACGCCGGACGCCGGACGCCCGACGCCCGACGGCGGACCAGCGCGACCGACCGCCCGAGGCGACCCGTCCGCCGGGGTCCCCACGGGCCTCCAGGCCGACGGCCACCCGACCACCCGACCACGCGAGCGGTCCACCGCACCCCGATCGGCCGTTGCGCCGCAGGCGCGTCCGCCGGTTGACTCGTCACGTGACCGATCTGCGCTTCTCCGCCGACCCCGAAGACCTCGACGTCGACCGCGTGCACCGCTGGCTGAGCGAGGAGTCGTACTGGGCCCGCGGCCGTGACCGGGCGACGCAGGAGGCGATCATCGCCGGCTCCCGGAACTTCGGCGTGTACGACGCGACGACCGGCGAGCAGCTCGGCTACGCGCGGGTGATCACCGACGGCGTGACGTTCGGGTGGCTCGCCGACGTGTTCGTGGACCCCGACGCCCGGGGCCGCGGCGTCGGGGTCGCACTCGTGCGCGGCGTGACCGAGGCGGTCGAGCCGCTCGGCCTGAAGCGCTTCGCCCTGTTCACCGCGGATGCCCACGGGCTGTACGAACGGTTCGGGTTCCGCCCGCTGCCCGACCCGGACGGCTGGATGATGCGCCCCGGGCCGGGGTTCGGCGCCGACGTGCACGACTGACGGGGCGCGGGCGCACACGGAGCGCTGCCCCTCAGTACTCGATGCGGCCCTCGCGGTTGTGGAACTCCCCCGTCGGCCCGTCGGTGCCGATCGTCGCGAGCCTGACCGTGGCGTCGGTGCCCTCGGTGATCGTCTGGTGTCCGCCGAACCCGTTGAACTCCGTCGCCGTGTAGCCCGGGTCGCTCGCGTTCACCCGGAACCCGGGCAGGTTCTTCGCGTACTGCACGGTCAACGCGATCACGGCCGCCTTCGACGCCGCGTACGGCACCGCAGGCACCCCGTACTCGTCGTGTCCCGGTGTCGTCAGCCAGCGCGGGAACCCCACCCCCGACGAGACGTTCACGATGACGGGTGCCGCCGAACGTCGCAGCAGGGGCAGCGCGGCCTGGGTCACCCGGACGATGCCGGTGACGTTGGTGTCGAGCACGGTCGCCATCGCGCTCGCGTCGAGGTCGTCGACCCCGAACGAGGTGCCGAGGATCCCGGCGTTGTTCACGAGGACGTCGAGTTCGGGGATGGTCGCGATCGCCGCGTCGATGCTGGCCTGGTCGGTGACGTCCAGCTGCACGACGTGGGCGCCGAGTGCGCGGGCGTCGTCGCCGCTGGCCGGGTCGCGCATGCCGGCGTACACGGTGCGGCCGGCTTCGAGCAGTCGGCGTGCGGTCTCGAGTCCGAGGCTGCGGTTGGCCCCGGTGATCAGTGTCGTTGTCATGCGCCCAGCCTGCCCCCGCCGGTCCGGCTCCCCCAGGCACGGTGCGACGGTGGGACCGGCAGTACCAGGACGGACTGGAGGCGCGGGGCGATGATGGTGGACATGAGCGAGTTCGCGAACGTGTTGCGTTCCTGGCGCGACCGGGTGCGTCCCGAGGCGGTCGGCCTGCCGGCCGGCCCCGGCAGACGGACCCCGGGCCTCCGTCGCGAGGAGCTCGCCGCGCTGGCGGGCGTGAGCGTCGACTACGTCGTCCGCCTCGAGCAGGGCCGGGCGACGAACCCGTCGCCGCAGCTGCTCGCCGCCCTCGCGACGGCGCTCCGGCTGTCGTCCGAGGAACGGGACCACCTGTGCCGGGTGGCCGGTGTCGCCCCGCCGTCGCGTCAGGTGGTGCCGCGGCACATCACGCCCGGCGTGCAGCGGCTGGTGGACCGGCTCGGCGACGTCCCGCTCGCGGTGTTCACGGCGACCCACGACATCGTGCTCTGGAACGAGCTGTGGGCCGCGGTGAACGGCGACCCCTCGCGGTACGTCGGGCTCGATCGCAACCTGGTCTGGCGGCACTTCATGCAGGAGCGCGACGGGGTGGACTGGGACGACGAGCACCAGGAGGAGTTCTCGAGCGACCTCGCGGCCGACCTGCGGCAGGCGTACGGGCGCTACCCGGCGGACCGTGACCTGTCGGACCTGGTCGAACGGCTGCTGCGGGAGTCCCCCGAGTTCGCCCGGCGATGGGAGACCGGCCGGATCGCCGAGCACCGTGCGAGCCGCAAGGTCGTGCACACGCCCGTCGGGCCGGTGGAGATCGACTGCGACGTGCTGAGCGTCCCCGGCGGTGACCTGCGGATCGTCGTCTACACGGTCGTCCCGGGCTCCGAGGACGCCGCGAAGCTCGACCTGCTCCGGGTCACCGGCCTGCAGGAGCTCACGCCGCGGTGAACACCAGCGACGCGTTCTGACCGCCGAACCCGAACGAGTTGTTCAACGCCGCACGGAGCGGCGCGGTCCGGGCTGTGCCGGAGACGACGTCGAGGTCCACCGCGGGGTCGAGCCGGTCGAGGTTCAGGGTCGGTGGAACGATCCCGGTCTCGAGCGTCCGCAGGGTCAGGATCCCCTCGACCGCGCCGGCAGCGCCGAACATGTGCCCGATCGCGCTCTTCGGAGCGGTGACCAGCGCGCCCGTCCCCACCGCACGGCTGATGGCGGCCGCCTCGCCGACGTCGCCGACCGGGGTACCGGTCGCGTGCGCGTTCACGTGGTCGACGTCGGCACCGGTGAGGCCCGCCATCCGGATCGCGGCGCGCATCGCCCGCTCCTGCTCGCTGCCGTCCGCGAGCGGTGCGGTGATGTGGTGCGCGTCCGAGGTGATCCCCCACCCGGCGAGCGTGCCGTGCGACCGCTGCCCTCGGGCGGCGGCATGGTCGGCACGCTCGAGCACGACGATGCCGGCGCCCTCGCCGAGGACGAAGCCGCGGCGGTCGGCGTCGAACGGCCGGGACAGGGTCGTCGGGTCGTCGCCGTCGGGCTTCGCGAGGGCCTGCGACTGGGCGAACGACGCCATCGTCACCGGGGTGACGGCGGCCTCGGTCCCGCCGGTGATGACGACGTCGGCCTCACCGGTGGCGATGAGTCGCGCGGCGGTGGCGATGGCCTCCGCACCGGAGGCGCATGCCGAAACCGTCGTGTAGGCGCCGCCCCGCGCCCCGAACGCGATGCTGATCTGCGCGGCGGCACCGTTCGCCATGAGCATCGGCACCGTGCGCGGTGAGACCCGCCGGGCACCGGACGCACCGAGCACGTCGTGGGCGTCGAGGAGCGTCTCCACTCCCCCGATCCCGGTGCCGATGACCACGGCGAGGCGGTCGCCCTCCACCGCGGGGGCACCGGCGTCGGCCCAGGCCTCGTCCGCGGCGACGAGCGCCAGCTGCTGACTGCGGTCCAGGCGATTGGCGCGGACCCGCCCGAGCGACCCCTCGGCGTCGAGTGTGGCATCGGCCCCGACCCGGATCGGCACCTGTTCCCAGAGTGCTCCGTCACGGTGCAGGGCTCGGACGCCGGAGCGACCGGCCACCAGGGCGTCCCAGAGCGGCGCGACGCCGTGGCCGAAGGGTGAGACCGCGCCGTAGCCGGTGATGACGATGTCCACGGGAACTCCTCTTGTACGTTGAACAAGTTGAGTTGTACCACGTACAATTCCGACATGGCAACCACGGTGGACGGCTCCGGCACGGCACGCGGCGCGGCGACACGGGCGAGGATCCTCGCCGCGTCGGCCGGACTGCTCAGCGCGGGCGCTCGGAGCGTCACCGTCAGCGAGGTCGCCCGGGCCGCGGGTGTCTACCCGAACCAGATCACGCACCACTACGGCTCGAAGGACCGCCTGGTGCTCGACGCCGCGTTCGCCCTGTTCCTCCGCGACACCACGCGACTGCAGGCGGCCGGCCGTCGTGCCCGCTCGGCGGAGTCGTTCCGGCAGCTCCTCGCGCGCACCGCCCTCGCGATGCCGTCGACCCCGCTCGTGGTCCGCGCGCTCGGGGCCGCCGGGGACGACCCGGCGCAGCGTGAGCGCGTGCGGTTGCTGCTCGCCGTGCTCTTCCGGCAGTCCGAGCGCTACCTGGAGCGCGTCGTCGCCGACCAGGGCTGGACGAGCCCGAGCGGCGTCGCCCGGGACGCCCGCACGTTCTGGAGCGCCGTGTTCGGTGCCACCCTGCTCGCGGACGCCGGGGTCACCGGCGGCCCCTCGGACCTCGACCTTGCGGGGACGATCTCGATCCGTTGACCGGAGCGGGCACCGCCGCCGGGGTCTCCCCCGGCGGCGCTGTCACTCGCCCGGCGGCGGTGTCACTCGCCGAAGCCGGACCGGACCAGTTCCACCAGGGCGTCGACTGCGGCCTGCGCGTCCTGCCCGGTCGCGTCGATCGACACCGTCGCACCCTTCGGCAGCGCCAGGGCCATGATCGCCAGCAGGCTCTTCGCGTCCACGCCGTTGACGTGCACGCTCGCGTCGTACTTCGCCGCCGTCTTCACGAACTCCGCGGCGGGCCGGGCGTGCAGCCCGGTCTCGTTCACCAGCTCGACCGACGCGCTGACGCGGTCGGAGCCGGCCGCGTCGTCGACGGGGGCAGTCCCGTCGGCCGGCCCCGTGCCTCCAGGCTGGTCACCGGACGGACGGGAGGCGGTGCTCGCGTCCGCCTCGGAACCCGCGGCCGATGCAGCGGCGGCCAGCACCGCGTCGGCGTCTCCGCCCGTCTGGGCGGCGACCGCAGCGGCCACCGCTCCCTCGACCAACGGGGCCTGCGACACGTGGACGCGTGCGCGGACGTCGTCGTCCAGGAAGTCGAGCGCGGTGTCGGTCGTCAGGTAGGCGGAGCCGAGGTCGCACAGGACCACGACGGCGTCCGCCTGGGCGAGTTCCTCGATGCCGGCGGTGATCGCCTCGAACGAGGTGCCGATGCCGCCGTCGTCCGTGCCGCCCGCGGCGACGAGCGGCACGTCCGCGGCCATCTGCCGTGCGAGCTCGACGGTGCCCGTCGCGATCGCCGCGCTGTGCGAGACGACCAGGATGCCGACGGTCACGCTGCGTCCACCGCTGCGCGCAGGATGTACGCGGTCGACTGCGCACCGGGGTCGCGGTACCCGATCGCGCGGTCGCCGAGGTAGCTCGCGCGGCCCTTGTGGGCGACGAGCGGCTCGGTGTCCGCCGCACCCTGCGCGGCGGCGTCGGCTGCTGCGGTGAGCACGGCCTTCGGGTCGTCGCCGGCACCGGCGGCCGCTGCTGCGGCGTCGACCGCGGGGCTCCACGCGTCGACCATCGTCTTGTCGCCGACCGCGGCCTTGCCGCGGGACACGACACCGTCGCGGGCGGCGGTGAGCACGGCGACGAGGGTGTCCGCGTCGAGTTCGGCCGCGTCACCGGCGGCCTGCGCCGCCTTCAGGTAAGCCGTACCGAAGAGCGGGCCGGCCGCCCCGCCCACCGTCGAGATGAGCTTCGTCGCGACGGTCTTGAGCACGGCACCCGGGGTGTCGAAGGACCCGGAGTCGACGGCCTCGAGCACGGCCCGGAACCCGCGGTCGAGGTTCTCGCCGTGGTCGCCGTCGCCGATCTCACGGTCGAGCGTGACGAGCTCGGCGCGGTGTTCGTCGATCGTCGCGGCGGTGCGACGGACCCAGTCGATGGCCCATGCGGTGTCGAGCGCCAATGCGGTTCCCTTCGTGTGTCGGGCCCGGTGGCCCGTTGTCGTGGTCCGGTGGTCGAGCGGCCGTGGACGCTCAGCGTCCCCAGCGCAGGGCCGGGGTCTCCACCGGGGCGTCCCAGAGGGCCGTGAGTTCGTCGTCGAGCACCGTGACGGTGAGCGAGAACCCCTGCATCTCGAGGGACGTGACGTAGTCGCCGACCAAACTACGCGTGACCTGGTGGCCGCGGTCCGAGAGGACCTCGGCGGCGCGTCGGTACGCGATGTAGAGCTCGGACAGCGGAGTGCCGCCCATGCCGTTCACCAGGAGCAGCAGCGACGACCCGGCCGGGGCCTCGAGGTCGGTCAGGATCGGTTCGAGCACGCGGTCGACCAGCTCGTCCGCCGGTGCCATCGCGATCCGCTCGCGGCCGGGCTCGCCGTGGATGCCGATGCCGAGCTCGACCTCGTCGTCGGCCAGCACGAACGACGGCTCCCCCGCGTGCGGGACGGTGCCCGATGCCAGTGCGAGCCCCATCGACCGCGTGACGTCGTTGACGTGCCGGGCCACGGCGGCGACCGCGTCCAGGTCGTCCCCGCGCTCGGCGGCGGCGCCGGCGCACTTCTCCACCACGACGGTCCCGGCGACACCGCGACGGCCGGCGGTGAACAGGGAGTCCTGCACCGCGACGTCGTCGTCCACCACGACGGACTCGACGCGGACGTCGTCCATCGCCGCGAGTTCGGCGGCCGTCTCGAAGTTGAGCACGTCGCCGGTGTAGTTCTTCACGATGTGCAGCACGCCCGCACCGCCGTCGACGGCCTTCGTCGCGGCGACGATCGGGTCGGGCGTCGGGCTCGTGAACACCGGGCCGGGCACCGCGGCGTCGAGCATGCCGTACCCGACGAAGCCGGCGTGCAGCGGTTCGTGCCCGCTGCCACCGCCGCTGACGATCCCGACCTTGCCGGCGACGGGTGCGTCAGCGCGGTGCAGGTGGATCGGGTCCTCGACCAGGACGACGTGTCCGGCGTGTGCCCGGGCGAAGCCCCGGACGGTCTCCTCGACCACGGCCTGCGGGTCATTGATGAGCTTCTTCATGCGGTGCCTCCACGGGTACGGGGTCGAACCGTGGCGGTCACACCGCGCGTCGTCGACCGGAGTGGGCCCAATCTACATCGACGGCACGGGCAGCCGTCCGCTCCCGATGCACGTTCGTGCAGTGCGCCGAGGACGCGCCACCGGCTCGGGATCGTGCTGGGGACACTCGTCCTGCACGTTCGTGCACGATGCCGCACTTCGCTCACGAATTCATCGCCGGGCCGTGAACCGCATCACTATGGTTGGCCTCAATCACTCAACGGGGAGTGCGGCGCAGCACGGCCGGACCCCCACCCTCACGCACTGGAGGTCACCGATGGACGGCATCGGCGTCAATTTCCTGTCCGAGCTCGTCGGTACGGCGATGCTCATCATCCTGGGTGGCGGCGTCGTCGCCGCTGTCTCGCTCGCGAAGTCCAAGGGCTTCGGAGCCGGGTTCCTGATGGTCACCATCGGCTGGGGCTTCGCGGTCTTCGCCGGTGTCACCGTCTCCTACAGCTCGGGCGGTCAGCTCAACCCCGCGGTCAGCCTCGGGCTCGCCCTGCTCGGCAAGATCACCGTCGGCGAGATGTTCCTCTACTGGCTCGCGCAGCTGATCGGCGCGATCATCGGCGCGGTCATCGTCTGGCTCGCCTACAAGCAGCACTTCGACGAGGAGCCCGACGCGGCCGCCAAGCTCGGCGTCTTCTCGACCGGCCCCGCGATCCGGTCGTACGGCTGGAACCTCGTCACGGAGATCATCGGCACCTTCGTGCTGGTCTTCGTCGTCATCGCGTTCTCGAACGGTCAGACGCCGGCATCGCTCGGTGCGATCCCCGTCGCCTTCCTCGTGATCGCGATCGGTGTCAGCCTCGGTGGCCCCACCGGCTACGCCATCAACCCGGCCCGTGACCTCGGCCCCCGCATCGCGCACGCCTTCCTGCCCATCAAGGGCAAGGGCTCGAGCGACTGGGCCTACGCCTGGGTGCCGGTCGTCGGACCGCTGATCGGTGGCGCCCTCGCCGCCGGCCTGTCCGTCGCCCTGCTGCCCATCGTCAGCTGACCCACCCCCACCCCGAAGGCGTGGACGGCCGTTCCGTACGACCGCACACGCACCCGCACCGAACACACCCGTAAGGAGCACCAATGGCCGACTACATCGTCGCCATCGACCAGGGCACGACCTCGACCCGAGCAATCGTGTTCGACCACTCCGGTTCGATCATCTCGACCGGGCAGAAGGAACACGAGCAGATCTTCCCGCGCGCCGGGTGGGTCGAGCACGACCCCGCCGAGATCTGGGACAACACCCGCGAGGTGATCGGTCAGGCACTGTCGCGTGCCGACATCACGCGCCACGACGTCGCAGCCGTCGGCATCACCAACCAGCGCGAGACGGCCGTCGTCTGGGACAAGACCACCGGCAAGCCGATCTACAACGCGATCGTCTGGCAGGACACCCGCACGCAGGCGCTCGTCGACAAGCTCGCCGACGGCGACACCGACAAGTACAAGGCCATCGTCGGCCTGCCGCTCGCGACCTACTTCGCCGGCACCAAGATCATGTGGATCCTCGAGAACGTCGAGGGTGCTCGTGAGAAGGCCGAGGCGGGCGACCTGCTCTTCGGCACCACCGACACCTGGGTCCTGTGGAACCTGACCGGTGGCATCGACGGCGGCGTGCACAAGACCGACGTCACGAACGCGTCCCGCACGCTGTTCATGGACCTCGAGACGCTGCAGTGGCGCGACGACATCCTCGCCGACTTCGGCGTGCCGAAGTCGATGCTCCCCGAGATCGTCAGCTCCTCCGAGGTCTACGGCCACGTCGAGTCCTCGAGCCTGCTGCGCGAGGTCCCGATCGCCGGCATCCTCGGCGACCAGCAGGCCGCGACCTTCGGTCAGGCCGCGTTCGACCAGGGCGAGTCGAAGAACACCTACGGCACCGGCAACTTCCTGATCTTCAACACCGGTACCGAGATCGTCCGCTCCGAGAACGGCCTGCTCACCACCGTCGGCTACAAGCTCGGCGACCAGGAGACGCACTACGCCCTCGAGGGTTCGATCGCCGTCACGGGCTCGCTCATCCAGTGGCTCCGCGACAACCTCGGTCTGATCGGCAGCGCCCCGGAGGTCGAGGCCCTGGCCAAGACCGTCGAGGACAACGGTGGCGTGTACTTCGTGCCGGCGTTCTCCGGGCTCTTCGCGCCGTACTGGCGTCCGGACGCCCGCGGTGCGATCGTCGGCCTCACCCGCTTCGTCAACAAGGGCCACATCGCGCGTGCCGCCCTCGAGGCGACGGCGCTCCAGACCCGCGAGGTCCTCGACGCGGTCAACGCCGACTCCGGCGTGGACCTGACCGAGCTCAAGGTCGACGGCGGCATGACCGCGAACAGCGAGCTCATGCAGTTCCAGGCCGACATGCTCAACGTGCCGGTCGTGCGTCCGGTCGTCGCGGAGACGACGGCGCTCGGTGCGGCCTACGCCGCAGGTCTCGCGGTCGGCTTCTGGGCCAACCTCGACGAGCTCCGTGCCAACTGGCAGGAGGACAAGCGCTGGGAGCCCCAGCTCGACGCCGCCGAGCGCGAGCGCACGCTCCGCCTGTGGAAGAAGGCCGTCACGAAGACCTTCGACTGGGTCGACGAGGACGTGCAGTAACGAAGCACGCGCACGCTGACCGCGTGCACTGAACGCACCGACGGGAGGCCCGGTGCCGGTTCCATGAACCGGCACCGGGCCTCCTGTGCGTTGCGTCTCCTGCGGGCTGGTCGCGGTCGGCCGGTCGTCGGGTGGTTGTCGGGTCGTTGCCGGCACGGCACGGTGCGGGCTTGTTCACCGGGTGCAGCGGTGACCGCCTGGTGCGCGACCGTGGCGCAGCACCGAGCCGTCAGGCTCGCACCGGCTGACGCACCGCGCACGGTGCGGCTCGCGCTGGGGTGGCACGGGATCGCGGACCGCGCACGGTGCGGACTGGAGGCGCGGGACGGGCCCGCCACGGCCCTCCGGTCCGGCACGGGGCGGCCGGCACGGCACGGTGCGGGTTTGTTCACGGGGTGCAGCGGTGACCGCCGGGTGCGCGCTCGTGGCGCAGCACCGAGCCGTCAGGTTCGCACCGGGTGACGTACCGCGCACGGTGCGGGTAGCGCGGAAGCGGCACGGGATCGCGCACCGCGCACGGTGCGGACTGGAGGCGCGGGGCGGGCCCGCCACGGCCCTCCGGTCCGGCACGGGGTGGCCGCCACGGCACGGTGCGGGCTTGTTGACCGGGTGCAGCGGTGACTGCCTGGTGCGCGCTCGCGGCGCAGCACCGAGCCGGCAGGTTCGCACCGGGTGACGCACCGCGCACTGTGCGCGGGGGCGGCGTGGGCTACGCGGCGGGAGCTGCGCCGACCCAATCAGCCAGTTTGCGCGCACCGGCGCCGGAGTCGATCGCCTCGGCGGCGACGACCAGCTGCTCGCGGAAGCGCTGCAGGATCGGCCGGTCGGACTCGTTCGGGTCCTGGGCCAGCCGGAACGAGACGAGGCCGGCCGCGGCGTTCAGCAGGACGATGTCGCGGACGGGTCCGGTCTCCCCCGCGAGCACCCGGTGGACGACGCCGGCGTTGTGCTCGGGGTCGCCGCCGAGCAGGTCCTCCGTGCGTGCCCGGGCGATGCCGAGGTCCCGCGGGTCGAGGTCGTGCTCGGTCACGCGGCCACCGGTGACCTCCCAGATGTGGCTGTGCCCGGTGGTGGTCAGTTCGTCGAGTCCGTCGTCGCCGCGGAACACGAGGGCCGTCGCGCCGCGCGTCTGGAACACACCCGTGATGATCGGAACGAGGTCGAGCTGGGCGACCCCTACAGCGTTGGCCTCGCACCGTGCGGGGTTGACCAGCGGGCCGAGGAAGTTGAACACCGTCGGCACGCCGATCTCGCGCCGCACCGGGCCTGCGTGGGCGAAACCGGGGTGGAACGCGTTGGCGAAGGCGAAGGTCAGCCCGACACGCCGGAAGGTGTCCGCGACACGCGCGGCGTCCATCGTGAGATCGAGTCCGAGGGCGGCGAGCACGTCGCTCGAGCCGGACTTCGACGAGCTGGCCTTGTTGCCGTGCTTGACGACGGGGACCCCGGCGGCGGCGATCACGATGGCTGCCATGGTCGAGATGTTCACGGTGCCGACCACGTCGCCACCGGTCCCGACGATGTCGAGCGCCATCGGATCGACGTCGAGCGGAACCGCGGCGTCCAGGATCGCGTCGCGGAACCCGACGACCTCGTCGACGGTCTCGCCCTTCGCGCGGAGCGTCACGGCGAAGGCTGCGATCTGTGCCTGGGTGGCGCGCCCGTGCACGATCTCCTCCATGGCCCATGTGGATTGCCTGATCGTCAGGTCCTCGCGCGCCATGAGCGCGCTGATCACTGCTGGCCAAGAAAGTGCGTCAGGCATGGCTCGATCGTAGTGAATTCGAGAGACCCGCCAGTCTCCTGCGAAAACACTGTCGGGGGTTTCGGCCATAATGGAGGACGTGACTAGCACCTCTCTCTCCAGATCAGCCAGCGGTCCGGCCCTCAACAGGCCGAACGCCGTGGCCGTGGGGACGATCGTGTGGCTGGGCAGCGAGGTCATGTTCTTCGCCGGCCTGTTCGCGATCTACTTCACGCTCCGCAGCACGTCCCCTGAGCTCTGGGCGACCGAGACCGCGAAGCTCGAGGTGCCCTTCGCCTCCGTGAACACGATCATCCTGGTGCTGTCCAGCTTCGCCTGCCAGTTCGCCGTGTTCGCCGCGGAGCGCTTCCAGGTGCACCGGACGAGCTGGAACCCGCGCCACTGGGGCATGACGGAGTGGTTCTTCGTCACCTACGCGATGGGTGCGATCTTCGTCTGCGGCCAGATCTTCGAGTACGCCAACCTCTGGCACGAGGGCGTGACGCTCTCCTCCAGCGCATACGGCTCGGCGTTCTACATGACCACCGGGTTCCACGGGCTCCACGTGACCGGTGGCCTCATCGCCTTCCTGCTGACGCTCGGCCGCGGTTTCGCCGCCAAGAACTTCGGCCACAAGGAAGCGACCACCGCCATCGTCGTGTCGTACTACTGGCACTTCGTCGACGTCGTGTGGATCTTCCTCTTCGCCGTCATCTACCTTCTCAAGTAGGAACTGGACACCCCCCAGCACATGTTCAACAGAACCAAGTCCAAGAAGGGCCGCCGTTCACCGATGGCGACCGTGTCGCTCATCGTCGTGGGTCTCATGACCACCGGTGGCGCGTACGCACTGTTCAGCTCCACGGCGAACGCCGACGACAGCACGAACACCGTCGCCGCCTCGAGCCAGTCGCAGGTGAACGAGGGCGAGAAGCTCTTCGCCTCGAACTGCGCCACCTGCCACGGTCTCTCCGCGCAGGGCACGAGCGAGGGCCCGTCCCTCATCGGTGTCGGCGCCGCGTCGGTCGACTTCCAGGTCGGCACCGGCCGCATGCCGATGGCCGCTCAGGGCCCGCAGGCCGAAGAGAAGCCCGCGCAGTTCACGGACGAGCAGGTCGACGCACTCGCGCAGTACGTCGCCTCCCTCGGCCCCGGCCCGTCGGTCCCGTCCACCGAGCTCACCAACGGTGAGGACGGCGACGCTGCCGAAGGCGCCGAGCTGTTCCGCATCAACTGCGCCATGTGCCACAACGTGGCCGGCGCCGGCGGTGCGCTGACCGAGGGCAAGTACGCCCCGAACCTCGAGACGGTCTCCGGCAAGCACATCTACGAGGCCATGCTCACCGGCCCGCAGAACATGCCGGTCTTCAACGACCTGAACCTGACGCCGGAGCAGAAGGCCGACATCATCACGTACCTCAAGTACGTGCAGGACAACAAGTCCCCCGGTGGCTTCGCACTCGGCTCCCTGGGGCCGGTCGCCGAGGGTCTGTTCATCTGGATCTTCGGACTCGGCGCGGTCGTCGCGATGACCGTCTGGCTGACCGCGAAGTCCAACTGATCGTCCGTGTCGAACGACACTGAAGGGAACACCATGGCAGAGCACGACGACGAGACGCTGAACTCGTCCTCGGCTGTCGAGAAGCACGGCACGACCACCTCCCCCGGGATTGCGGTCCTCCCCGTCGACCCGTTCGAGAACCCGGGCGAGCCGCCGCACCGCCCGCGTCGCACCGACGTCGACCCGAAGAAGCAGCGTCTGGCCGAGCGCCAGGTCGCCGCGTACTTCTACCTGTCGATCGTCGGCAGCGTGCTGTCGATCGCGGCGTACGTCGCCTTCCCGATCGACCCGAGCGACTTCGGGACGGTCCGCACCGCGAACCTCTTCCTGGGCCTGTCGATCGCCCTCGCGCTCCTCGCCCTCGGCCTCGGCGCCGTCTACTGGTCGAAGTCGCTCGTCGTCGACCGTGAAATCACCGAGCTCCGCCACGGCACCCGCGGCACCGACGCGACCCGCGCCAAGGCGGTCGAGGCGTTCCAGCTCGCCGACAAGGAGTCCGGCTTCAGCCGTCGCAAGCTGATCCGCAACTCGATGATCGGTGCCCTGGCCGCGTTCCCGCTCCCCGGCATCGTCCTGGTCCGTGACCTCGCTCCCGCCGAGGACCCCAACGAGCTGCTCCGCCACACCTTCTGGAAGCAGGGCCTGCGCCTGACGAAGGACCCGACGGGTCTGCCGATCAAGGCCTCCGACGTCACCATCGGTTCGGTGTTCCACGTCATCCCCGAGGGCATGCTCGAGTCCGAGCACATGCTGGAGGAGAAGGCCAAGGCCTCCGTCCTCCTCATGCGTCTCGACCCGAAGGACCTCAACCCGTCCAAGGGCCACGAGAACTGGGGCTACGACGGCATCGTCGCGTACTCCAAGATCTGCACCCACGTCGGTTGCCCCGTCGCGCTCTACGAACAGCAGACGCACCACCTGCTGTGCCCGTGCCACCAGTCCACCTTCGATGTCTCGAACAACTGCGAGGTCATCTTCGGTCCGGCAGCACGCCCCCTCCCCCAACTTCCGATCGCGATCGACGACGACGGCTACCTGGTTGCCCAGAGCGACTTCCACGAGCCGGTCGGACCGTCCTTCTGGGAGCGTGAACGCTGATGACCAGCACCACCACCACCGCACCGAACACGTCGACGAACAAGCCGGCGCCGGAGCGCGGATCCCGCATCATCGGCGGGGTCGCCAACTACATCGACGAGCGCACCAGCATCTCGGGCCTCGTCAAGGAAGTCGGCCGCAAGATCTTCCCGGACCACTGGAGCTTCATGCTCGGCGAGGTGGCGCTGTACAGCTTCGTCGTCGTGCTGCTCTCCGGGACCTTCCTGACGTTCTTCTTCCAGGCGTCCATGACCGAGGTCGTCTACAACGGCTCGTACGTCCCGCTCAAGGGCGTGGCGATGTCGACGGCCCTGCAGTCCACGCTCGACATCTCGTTCGACATCCGCGGCGGGCTCTTCGTCCGCCAGGTCCACCACTGGGCAGCCCTGCTGTTCGTGGCGTCGATCATGCTGCACATGGCCCGCGTGTTCTTCACCGGCGCCTTCCGCAAGCCGCGTGAGCTCAACTGGGTCTTCGGCTTCCTGCTCTGGGTCCTCGCCATGGCCGAGGGCTTCACCGGCTACTCGCTCCCCGACGACCTGCTCTCCGGAAACGGTCTGCGGATCATCGTCGGCATGATCGAGGGTGTCCCGGTGATCGGCGTCTGGATCGCCTACCTGCTGTTCGGCGGCGAGTTCCCGGGGACCGACATCGTCGGCCGCCTGTACACGCTGCACATCCTGCTGCTGCCGGCGATCCTCGTCGCGGTGCTCGGTGTCCACCTCGTGCTCGTCGTGATCAACAAGCACACGCAGTTCGCCGGTCCGGGCAAGACCAACGAGAACGTCGTCGGTGTCCCGATCCTCCCGGCGTTCGCCGCGAAGGCCGGTGGGTTCTTCTTCATCGTCGCGGGCATCCTGGCCCTCATCGCGTCGCTGTTCACGATCAACCCGATCTGGAACTACGGCCCGTACGACCCCTCCCCGGTGTCCGCCGGTACCCAGCCCGACTGGTACATCGGCTTCGCCGACGGCGCGCTCCGACTGGTCCCGCCGCACTGGGAGGTCGTGTGGTTCGGCTACACGGTGTCGTTCAACATCCTGGCGCCGATCGCGGTCCTGGTGCTGCTCATCCTGGCGATCCTGCTCTACCCCTTCATCGAGGCGTGGGTCACGGGCGACAAGCGTGAGCACCACATCCTCGACCGCCCGCGCAACGCCCCGACGCGCACGGCGTTCGGTGCCGCTGGCATCACGCTCTACGCCAGCCTCTGGGCAGCAGCCTCGTCGGACATCATCGCGACGCACTTCCTGGTGTCGATCGAACACGTGATCCACGTGATCCAGGCAACGACCGTCCTCGGTCCGTTCATCGCCTTCTGGATCACGAAGCGTGTCTGCCTCGCCCTCCAGAAGAAGGACCGCGAGATCGTCCTGCACGGCTACGAGTCGGGCCGCATCGTCCGACTCCCCCACGGCGAGTACATCGAGGTGCACGAGCAGCTCGACGAGTACGAGCGCTGGAAGCTCCTGCAGTTCAACGAGTACAAGCCGCTGATGATCCGCCCGAACGCCAAGGGCAAGATCACGGGTATGCAGAAGGTCCGCGCCGGCGTCTCCCGCTTCTTCTTCGAAGACCGCATCGAGCCGGTCTCGAAGGCAGAACTCGAGGCAGCACACGCCGCGCACCACGGCCCGAACCTCGAGGGTGGCCACCAGGCTCCCCAGGTCGGCCCCGGCGATCACTGATCGGTAGCGCACGAAGCAACCCCCGTCACGAAGTGGCGGGGGTTTCTTCGTGCACAGGGCAACACGCCGCCCCCAGTTCACGGCTGGTTCACTCTCGCATGCTGGACTCGTCCAGGACGGTGTGGCAACGTGTTGCACCACGCATCCGCCAACGGAATGAGACCCCGATGGACAGCCGGACGGCCGAACACCCCAGGCCGAACCACTTCCTCCTCCACCTCAGCGACACGCACCTCGTCTCCGGGGACCGCAACCTGTACGGCGATGTGGACTCCGCCGCACGGCTCACGCAGATCGTCGCGGACATCGAAGCCTCGGGCACGCGGCCCGAAGCGATCGTCGTCACCGGCGACGTGGCCGACAAGGGCGAGCCGGGAGCGTACGCCCGCGTCCGCGAGATCCTCGAACCGGCGGCCCAGCGCATCGGTGCACAGGTCATCTGGGCCATGGGCAACCACGACGAGCGCGGTGCCTTCCGCCAGGAGCTCTTCGGCCTGCAGCCCACCGACCGCCCGGTCGACTTCGTCTACGACGTCAACGGTCTCCGCGTGATCACCCTGGACACGAGCGTGCCGGGTCACCACCACGGTGAGGTCTCCCCCGAGCAGCTCGACTGGCTCGCCGAGGTCCTGTCCGAGGCCGCGCCGCACGGCACCATCCTCGCGATGCACCACCCGCCGGTGCCGAGCGTCCAGGACCTCACCGTCCTCGTCGAGCTCCGCGACCAGCAGGCCCTGGCCGAGGTCGTCGAGGGCAGTGACGTCCTCGCCATCATCGCCGGGCACCTGCACTACTCCACCAGTGCGGTGTTCGCCGGCATCCCGGTTTCCGTCGCAAGCGCCACCTGCTACACCCAGGACCTCACCGAGTTCCAGGGCGGCACCCGCGGACGAGACGGTGCGCAGTCGTTCAACCTCGTGCACGTCTACGGCCACAACGTCGTGCACTCGGTCGTGCCGATCGGGCACTACGCCACCGTCGGACAGCCCGTCTCCGCGCTCGAGACCGAGGCGAAGCTCGCGGCGCACGGCGTGACGATCCCCGCGGCCGTCGAGCCGGCACCGGTGACCTCGAGCATCCCGGTGTTCACGCTCGACTCGGTGCCCGTCTCCCCCGTCCACCGGTAGCGTCGCGCACTTCGCGTGCAGAAGAGGTCGGGTCCGTCATGCGGACCCGACCTCTTCTGCTCACCAAGCGTGGGCGCGGGAGGTCATGACTCCCCGTCAGTGTGCGGCGAGTGGTCACGTTCCGTCGGCTGGCGGCTCGGCAATCAATAGTTCATGACCGCTCGGCGGGCAGTCAACGGGGTGTCTTGACCGCGCGGCGTCGTGTACGTCCCGACGGCACGCCCGACGGTCGGGAGGCCCGTGGCGGGCCCGACCCGCGCCTCCCGGCCCGCGGGGTGGTCGCGACTCACCGCGGGTGCTGCGTCGCGTGGTCATGTTCCGTCGGCTGTGGGCGGCGCAGGCGACGGGCTGTGACCGCTCGGCGTGGGGGTGGCGGGGAGTCGTGACCGGTGGAGCGTGCGGGTGCGTCAAACCTCGTGGCTGGGTTCCGGCGCCGGGCTCGCAGGCTCGCCCGGAGCGCCCCAGCAGGCCGCTGGCGCGTCCTGAGCGCTGGGACGCTCCCAGCAGGCCGCTGGCGCGTCCTAAGCGCTGGGGCGCTCCCACGGCGCGGGGAACGGGAAGTAGCGCTCCAGGAAGCCCGTGACGCGCTGCGTGCGCTCTTCGTCGCTGACCTCGGGGAAGCTGCCGTCGTTCAGGCAGAAGAAGTCCACGTTCCGCTTCTTCAGCAGCTCGTCGAGGGCCTTGAGTCCGGAGACCATGGTCGTGTCGACGTACCCGACGGCCGCGTTCTCCTGGATGATCGCCCGACCGGTGAGCAGAGAGTAGTAGTGGTACAGCGAGTTCGTCACCGAGATGTTGTCGGCGGCTCGGAAGCGGGACGCCGCAGTGGCCGCGAACTCGTCGGCGAACTCGTGCTCCATCTCGGTCATGATCGAGGCGCGCAGGGGCGTCGGGGCGTGCTCGAGGTGCCGGGTGGTCACCGCACCGAAGCGCTGCTGCAGCAGGCGACGGTTCACGCGGGCGGAGTTCTCGAAACCGCTGCGTGCAGGGTTGTTGGAGCCGAGGCCGATCCGGGTCGACGCGAGGATGAACTTCGTGACCGATCCCGGGCTGTAGAACACCGAGGGGTCGACGAGGCGCCCGAAGAACATGTCGTCGTTCGAGTAGATGAAGTGCTCGCTGATGCCCGGGATGTGGTGCAGCTGCGACTCGACGGCCTGCGAGTTGTGCGTCGGCAGCACGGAGGGGTCGGCGAAGAACTCCTCGCTGCGGACGATGCGGACCTTCGGGTGCTCGGCGAGCCAGTGCGGCGCCGGGGAGTCCGTCGCGATGTAGATCTGGCGGATCCACGGTGCGAAGGTGTGCACCGAGCGGAGCGCGTACTTCAGCTCGTCGATCTGGCGGAACCGGGCCGGGGCGTCGTCGCCCTCGCCCAGGACGGCGTTCGACTGTGCGGCCTGGCGGGCGCGCTGGTACTCGATGGCGTTGCCGTCGACCCACGAGAAGACGATGTCGATCGGGAACCGGATGTCCGAGACGTGGTCGTCGAACATGTGCTCGACGGTGCGCCAGGTGCGGCCGTAGCGTTCGATGTCGACGAGGACGAACTCGTCGATCGGCAGGCTGCGACGCATCAGGGCGTTCTCGACGGGGGCGAGGACCTCGATGTCGGTGACGCGCCAGAACTCGAGCTGGACGCTCGTCTCGGCGCCGTAGCGCAGGCGTCCGAGCGGCTCGAGCCGCGGGCGGAACACGCGGAGCACGGGTTCCTCGATGGAGCCGAGTCCGTCGTCCTGCACGAGCACCGCCGGCTTGCCCGGGGGCTTCGCGTAGAAGGGCTCGTTGACGGCCGCGGACATCACGGCGCTCTCGGCACGCTGGCGGTCACGCTCGTCGAGGGCGATCACCGGGCGCTGGTCGTTGCCGCGGATGAGCAGGTGGTCGACGTCAGCCGCGGTGAGCGCGTCGTCGAGGAACAGCAGGTCCTCGATCATCGACTGCTGCGGCGTGAGGTGTCCGTTGATCAGGGTCAGTCGCCCCTTGCGGACGACGACGTCGGATCGGTCGAGACCGCCGGAGGACGGTCGAGGGTTCAGCAGAGGACTCTCGGTCACCGGCTCGGTCTCGTCGTTCATCCATGCCCTTCGGGTGTGCGGCCGGGTCCTGTACCCGACCTGCCGATCCTACCGTCCGTCCGACTCGCGGGGCACCTTGACCACGATGCCCACCACGATGAACAGCGCGGCGGCCACCAGCTGCAGTGCCGCCCACACCTGTCCGGGGATCGGCACCGTGACGAGCGGGTTCCAGCAGACGGCGACGGCGGCCATGAGCAGGGCGGCCCACCAGACCTTGCCGCGCACGCTGAAGACCAGCACGATCAACGCGAGCACCGTGACGCCCCAGCGGGCGAAGACGAAGCCCGACGAATCGACGATGGCGACGCAGGCCAGCAGGACGATTGCCGCGATCATCGACGGCGCCAGCGCGGGCCGGGTGAAGGGCGGCGTGGTGCGGGCACCGTTGACGGGTGCGGCGGCTGCGGGTCGCGGGGACCCTGCGGGCACGCCGTGCTGGGACGACCCCACCGGGGGCCGCCCCTTGCGTGCGGCCATCAGTCCGCGGAGCCGTCGAGGTCGATCGCCTGGATCGACCGCGACATCGGCGGCAGGTCGCGGACGCGCTCGAGCGCCGGCACCAGCTCGCCGACCAGCGCACGGTAGCCGTCTTCGGTCAGGTGCAGGCCGTCCTCGGTGAAGCGGGCGTCCAGGTGGTCGCCGTCGGCCAGGGCGGGCCAGGCGTCGAGGTACTGCGCGTGGCACGTGGCGACGAACTGCCGGAGGTGCCGGTTGGCCTGCTCGATCTTCGTGGCGTACTCGGCTTGCCGGGGCAGGATCGACACGAGCAGCAGGCGCACGCCCGGCAGCTCGCGGCGGAGCGTGACCAGGATGGTCTCGACGTTGCGGACCACGTGCTCGGCGCTCGCGCGGTGGTTGCCGAAGTCGTTCGTGCCGATGAGCAGCACGATCACCTCGGGCTGTTCGGCGACGACGGCGTCGAGGCGCGTCAGTACGCCGTCGGTCGTGTCTCCACCGATGCCCTGGTTCAGCGTGTGCTCGTCGGGGAGCCAGGTGTCCCAGTCGCCCTGTTCGGTGATGCTGTCCCCCAGGAAGAGGACGGGGCTGCGGTCGTCGGTCATGCTGCCTCCTCGTGCGCCGGCTCGGGGGTCCCGGTCTGCTGCGTCCGGTTGCGCTGCGTGGACTCGGTGTGGTCGGACTCCCGCTCGGCGGCGGCGGTGATGCGCTCGACCATACCGGGGAAGATGACGCCGTGGAACGGCAGGATGCCGTACCAGTACAGCCGCCCGGCCAGGCCCTGCGGGAAGTAGATCGCCCGCTGGTGGTAGTCGCTGCCGCCGTCGGGGTTCGGTGTGACGGTCATCTCGAGCCACGCACGACCGGGCGACTTGAACTCGGCGCGGAGCCGCAGGTACCGGCCGCGCTCGAGTCGTTCGACGCGCCACCAGTCGAGCGCGTCACCCTGCTCCAGGCGCTGCTGGTCACGCCGGCCGCGGTTCAGGCCGACACCGCCGGCGATCTTGTCCATCCAGCCGCGGGCGACCCAGGCGAGTGGGAACGAGTACCAGCCGTTGTCGCCGCCGATCGACTCGACGACGCGCCAGACGTCCTCGGCGGAGGCACTGGAGTGCCGCTTCCGGTCGTCGACGTAGACCGTGTGCCCGGCCCAGTCGGGGTCGTTCGGCATCGGGTCGGCCGAGGCGCTCGAGAGCGTCGCGCTCCGCCAGCTCGTCTGGACCTGACCGCTGCGCATCTTGTTGAGCGCGAGGCGGACGGCCCGGCGGTACGAGGTGAGCCCGCCCTCGGGCTGCGGCACGACGTCGTCGATGTCGTGCTCGCGCTGCACGCACTCGAACTGCAGCGACTCGATGATCGGGGTCGCGAGCTTGCGCGGGATCGGGGTGACGGCGTTGAACCAGTGTGCGGCGAGGCGCGGGGTGAGCACCGGCAGGACCGTGATCGGACGCTGGGGCAGCTTCGCCTCGACCGCGTAGCCGTTCAGCATCTGGCCGTACCGCAGGACGTCGGGGCCGCCGATGTCGAAGGTGCGGTTGACGTCGGCGGGCACGTCGAGCGCGGCCACCAGGTAGTACAGGACGTCGCGGACCGCGATCGGCTGGATGTGGTTGCGGACCCAGCGCGGCGCGGGCATCCACGGCAGGACGTCGGTCAGGTGCCGGATCATCTCGAACGAGGTGCTGCCCGAGCCGATCACGACCCCGGCCTGGTACGCCACCGTCGGCACGCCCGAGCTGAGGAGGATCTCCCCCACCTCCTTGCGGCTGCGGAGGTGCTTCGACAGCTCGCCGTCGGGGTGCAGCCCGCCCAGGTAGACGAACCGGCTGACGCCGGCCGCCTTCGCCTCGCGCGCCATGGTCTCCGCTGCTTCGCGCTCGGCCGACTCGAAGTCGCCGTCGGCGCCCATCGCGTGGGCGAGGTAGTAGACCGCCTCGATCCCGTCGACGGCGGCGCGCACCGCCTCGGCGTCCTGGAGGTCGCCCTCCGCGACGTCGACCTCACTGCTCCACGGGACGTCCTGGAGCTTCCGGGGGTTGCGCACGAACACACGGACGGAGTGGCCGGCTTCGAGGAGACGAGGGACGAGACGACCACCGATGTACCCGGTGGCGCCGGTGACGAGGACCTGCATGCCCTGCACGCTACGCGGCACGCCTGACGGGTAGGCTTGCCGGGTGGACAACGCAGCCTTCCCCGTCACCGTCGATGCCGTCCGCGGCCTCATCGACCACGCGATCCTGAAGCCCGAACTCACCCGCGCGGACGTCGACGCCCAGCTCGACGAAGCCGCCGCCCACCGCGTCTTCAGCGTCTGCGTCCGTCCGAGCGACGTCGCCCAGGCCGTCGAGCGCCTCACGGGCACCGGTGTCGGCGTCGGCACCGTGATCGGCTTCCCGCACGGCACGACGTCCACCGCGGCGAAGGTCGCCGAGTCGCTGCAGGCACTGGCCGACGGCGCGTTCGAGCTCGACATGGTGCAGAACATCGGCGCGGCGAAGTCGGGTGACTGGCAGCGCGTCGAGCAGGACGTCCGCGCGGTCGTCGACGCCGCCGGCGACACCGTGGTCAAGGTGATCCTCGAGACCGCGTTCCTGACCGATGACGAGATCGTCGCGGCCTCGCGTGCGGCACAGACCGCCGGCGCCGCCTTCGTGAAGACCTCGACCGGGTTCGCCGGCGGTGGCGCGACGGCCGAGCACATCGCCCTCATGCGCCGCACGGTCGGTGCCGACACCGGCGTGAAGGCCTCCGGCGGCGTCCGCGGGCTCGACACCCTGCTCGAGATGGTCGAGGCGGGCGCGAACCGCATCGGCACGAGCGCCTCGGCCCGCATCCTCGACGAGGTCACGCACCGCGCCGAGACGGGCGCCGCGTCGGCGCTCGGCGACGACACGACGTCCTACTGACCCACGGGGCTGACCCACGGCGCTGAGCCCACCCGACTGAGCCAGCCCAGCTGAGCCAGCCCACGCACCCAGCACGACCCACCACGACCAGGCCGGTGCCCACCGGACGCGACGACGCGTCGGCGACCCGCACCGTGCCTCCAGACCGCCGCATCGGAGCGCGCATGTCCAGCACCGCACCCCAGTCCCCCGCCCTCGCCCTGGCCGTCGACCTCGGCGGCACGAAGGTCGAGGCCGCGCTCGTCACCGACCAGGGCGTCGTGCTGCCGGCGACCCGGTTCCGCAGCCCCACCGGGCCGCAGCGCACCTCGGACGAACTGCAGGCCGCCGTCGACGAGGTCGTCACGGCCGCGCTCGGCGCGCTGCCCGCCGACGCGACGCTCGTCGGCGTCGGCGTCGGTTCCGCCGGCCCGGTCGACGAGGAGCACGGCCTCGTCTCCCCGCTCAACATGCCGGTCTGGCGTGGCCACCCGCTGCGCGACCGGATCGCGGCGCTCGTGCCGGACGACGTCCCGGTGACGCTCCGCATGGACGGCCTGGCGATCACCCTCGCCGAGCACTGGGTCGGCGCGGCCCAGGGCTACGAGCACGTCATGGGCATGATCGTCTCCACCGGTGTCGGCGGCGGGCTCATCCTGCACGGTCGCACCGTCAGCGGACCGACGGGCAACGCCGGCCACATCGGGCACGTCGAGTGCGGCGGCTACGTCGACCCCTGCGCCTGCGGCGGCACCGGTTGCCTCGAGGCGATCGCCAGCGGCCCGAAGACCGTGGCCTGGGCACGTCGTCAGGGCTTCGCGGGCACGACCGGCGAGGAGCTCTCGGCCGCGTACGCCGCCGGCGACGAGATCGCCGTCGCAGCGATCCAGCGGAGCGGCCGTGCCCTCGGGCAGGCCATCGCCGCCGCCACGAGCCTGGTCGACCTCGAGATCGTGGCCATCGGCGGCGGGTTCTCGCGCGTCACCCCGGACCTGTTCGAGTACGCCCGGCAGGCCGTGGCGGAGCGTGTCGAGTTCGGGTTCGTCACGAAGGTGCAGATCGTGCCGACCGGGTTGTCCCAGGACGGTCCGCTCATCGGTGCCGCGGCGCTCGTGCACCGCGCCGACGTCCTGCGCTGAGCGCGCGCGTCGCGCCCGGCCGCGTCCGATCCGGCGCGCGGCCGTCGGCTGGTCGCGTCGTCGACGCGGCCAACGCCGTGGACGTGACCGGCGACGGCCTGGAGGCGCGGTGCGGGCCCGCCACGGTCCTCCCGGCCGGTGCGGGGCTTGTCCACAGGCCTGTCGGTCGCGGCCGCAGGTCGGGCAGGATGTGCGGGTGCCCCGCCCGCGACTGCTGACCAGTGACGACTGGCCGGAACCCGAGCTGCGTGCGGCGGTCCTGGCCGGTGAGCTGGTCGCCGTCGGCCCCTGCTGGGCCTCCCCCGCTGAGCCGCAGACGCCGTCGTTGCGCGCCGCCGCTGCGGCATGGGTCCTGCGGGACGCGCGCCTGATCGCCTGCACCCTGACCGCCGCGTGGATCTGGGGCGCGGTGTCCCGGCCGCCGGCGCCGCTCGAGGCCTGCATCCCGCCGCAGGTCCGCGTCCACGTCGGGCCGGACGTCCGCCTGCGAGAGGTCCGGATCGACGTCGACGACACCGTCGAGCGCTCGGGGCTGCGGGTCACGCTGCCGGCGCGGACCGCGGTCGACCTGCTCCGAACGCCGGGCCCCTCGGCCGGTGCGTTCGGGAAGGCCGAGGCAACGGCCGTGCACGGGCTGCTCGCGATCGGGGCGGTCACCGCTGCCGAGCTGAGGGCGCGCTTGACGTCGCTCGGGACGATCCCCATGGTGCGGCAGGCCGAGCGGCGGTTGCAGGGGCTGCAGGGCGCGGCTGGGGGCGCTGTCCGGTAGGGGTTGCGCGCTGGGTGCGGGCGCGGGTGGTCAGGACACCCGGCTCACGTCCGCCGAGTGGTCAAGAACCGTCGGTTGGCAGGGCCGCAGGCGGACAGTTCGTGACCGGTCGACGGACGGGCCGCGCGGGGCGCTGCCGTCCTAGCCGGCGCTGACGCGGTAGACGTCGTAGACGGCGTCGATGCGTCGCACCGCGTTGAGCACGCGGTCGAGGTGGATGGTGTCGCCCATCTCGAACACGAACCGGCTCAGCGCGAGACGGTCGGACGAGGTCGAAACCGTCGCGGACAGTATGTTCACGTGGTGGTCGGTCAGCACCCGGGTGACGTCGCTGAGCAGGCCCGACCGATCGAGCGCCTCGATCTGGATCTGCACGAGGAACACCGACTTCGATGACGGGGCCCACTCGACCTCGATCATCCGGTCGGGTTCGTTCATGAGCGACTTCACGTTGGTGCACGACGACTGGTGCACCGAGACACCCTGGCCGCGGGTGATGAAGCCCACGATCTGGTCGCCCGGCACCGGGGTGCAGCACTTCGCGAGCTTCACGAGGATGTCGGGCGCACCGCGGACCAGCACGCCGCTGTCGCTCGTGCGCAGCTGGCGACTGGTGACCTGGCGCGGGAACGCGAGTTCGGGTTCGTCCGTCTCGGTCTCGGTCTGGACATTGCCGAGGACCTTCTCGATCACCGACTGCGTCGAGACGTGGCCCTCGCCGATGGCGGCGTACAGGGCGGAGACGTCCTCGTACCGCATCGACGAGGCGACCTCGGCGATGCTGTCCTGGCTCATGATGCGCTGGAGCGGCAGGTTCTGCTTGCGCATCGCCCGGGCGATGGCGTCGCGACCCTGCTCGATAGCCTCTTCGCGGCGCTCCTTGGTGAACCACTGCTTGATCTTGTTGCGTGCGCGGGGGCTGCGGACGAACTGCAGCCAGTCCTGCGAGGGGCCGGAGTCCGGGTTCTTCGACGTGAAGATCTCGACGACGTCGCCACTGGACAACTGGCTTTCGAGCGGGACCAGGCGGCCGTTGACCTTCGCACCCATCGTGCGGTGGCCGATCTCGGTGTGCACGGCGTAGGCGAAGTCGACCGGGGTGGCTCCGGCGGGGAGCCCGATGACCTTGCCCTGCGGTGTGAAGACGTAGGTCTCCTTGGCGCCGATCTCGTAGCGCAGGGAGTCGAGGAACTCGCCCGGGTCGCTGGTCTCGGCCTGCCAGTCGGTGATGTGGGCGAGCCACGCCATGTCCTGGTCGTCCGTGGTCGACGAGGTGCCTGCGTCGCGGCCGGCAGCGCGCTGCTTGTACTTCCAGTGGGCGGCGACACCGAACTCGGCGCGCTGGTGCATCTCGTGCGTGCGGATCTGGATCTCGACCGCACGACCCTGCGGTCCGAGCACCGTGGTGTGCAGCGACTGGTACAGATTGAACTTGGGGGTCGCGATGTAGTCCTTGAAGCGACCAGGCAGCGGGGTCCAGCGGGCGTGCACCGAGCCGAGCATGGCGTAGCAGTCGCGCACGGTCGGCACGAGCACGCGGATGCCGACGAGGTCGTAGATCTCGTCGAACTCGCGACCCCGCACGATCATCTTCTGGTAGATCGAGTAGTACTGCTTCGGCCGGCCCATGACGTCGCCGCGGACCTTGGCGGCCTTCAGGTCCTTCTTCAGGGTCCCGATGACGTTCTGGACGAACTGCTCGCGCTTCGGCTGGCGTTCCTTGACCAGGCTGTCGATCTCGACGTAGAGCTTCGGGTGCAGGACCGCGAACGACAGGTCCTCGAGCTCGAGCTTGATCATCTGGATGCCGAGCCGGTGCGCGAGCGGCGCGTAGATCTCGAGCGTCTCCTTCGCCTTGCGCGTGGCGGAGGTCGACTCGACGAAGCCCCACGTGCGGGCGTTGTGCAGGCGGTCGGCGAGCTTGATGACGAGGACGCGGATGTCCTTCGACATGGCGATGACCATCTTGCGGACGGTCTCGGCCTGGGCGCTGTCGCCGTACTTGACCTTGTCGAGCTTCGTGACGCCGTCGACGAGCATCGCGATCTCGTCGCCGAAGTCGGCTCGCAGCTGATCGAGCTGGTAGTCGGTGTCCTCCACCGTGTCGTGCAGGAGGGCGGCCGCGATGGTGATCGTGCCGATGCCGAGGTCGGCCAGGATCTGCGCGACCGCGACCGGGTGCGTGATGTACGGCTCACCGGACTTGCGCTTCTGCCCGTCGTGCGCGCGCTCGGCGACCGAGTAGGCCCGCTCGATGAGCGTCACGTCGGCCTTGGGGTGGTGCGAGCGGACCGTGCGGATCAGTGTGTCCACGGCGCCGGCCGGCTGGGCGCGCGAGAACAGGCGCGGCAGCAGCGAGCGGAGGGAACCGAGGTTGCCGGTGGTGTTCGGACCGATCGGGCTCGAGGGCCGCGGGGCGGAACCCGGGCGGCTCGGCGCGGACGGCTCTTCGCGGGTGTCCGTCATGATGCGCCTCCCAGGACTCGGTCCGAGAGCTCGATCCGAGCTCGATCCGACAAGACTACGCGTCCCCGGTCAGTGCCCGTGACGCGGTTCGCCCTGGGCGTCGCGCTCCACCGGTGCCCCCGCCTGCTCCCAGGCGAGCATGCCGCCGGAGAGGTTGACGGCCGGGACCCCCGACTGCTCGAGCGCCGCGACGATGCGCGACGAACGGCCGCCGGAGTGGCAGACGATGATGGCCGGCTGGTCGCCGCCGTTGATCTCCTGCCAGCGGTCCACGAACTCCGACATCGGCACGAGCGTGGCCTGGGGAGCGTGGACCTCGTCCCACTCCCCCTGCTCACGGACGTCGAACAGGCGGGCTCCGGCGTCGATGCGGCGCTGGGCCTCGGCGACGTCGATCTCCTGGATCTCGATGGGCATCAGACGTTCGCCTCCGCTGCGTCGACCTCACGCCGGCGCTTCTCGGCCGCCGCGGTCTTCTTGGCGTCCGACTCCTTGATCTTCGGCTCGTTCTCGCGCAGCTGCGCGTACATCGGCGACGCGATGAAGATCGTCGAGTAGGTGCCGACGATGATGCCGATGAACAACGCGAGCGAGATGTCGCGCAGGGTACCGGCGCCGAGCACGTACGACCCGATGAAGAGGATCGCCGCGACCGGCAGCAGTGCCACGACCGAGGTGTTGATCGATCGGACGAGGGTCTGGTTGACCGCGAGGTTGACCGACTGCTTGAACGTCCGGATCGACTCCTGCGCGGTGTTCTCACGCACCTTGTCGAAGACCACCACGGTGTCGTAGAGCGAGTACCCGAGGATCGTCAGGAAGCCGATGACCGCCGCGGGCGTGACCTCGAGCCCGACGATGCCGTACACACCGGCCGTGATGAGCAGGTCGTGCAGCAGCGCCGCCATCGCGGACAGCGACATCTTCCAGGTGCGGAAGTACAGCGTCATGAAGACCGCGGCGAGGGCGAGGAAGATCACGAGACCACGGATGGCCTGCGCGAGCACGTCGGCACCCCACGTCGCGCCGATGAAGGTCGCGGCGACCTGGCTCTCCGGGACGTCGTAGGCCTTGGCCAGGGCGTCCTGCACGTCGGTCGTCTGCGCGTCGGTGAGCTGCCCGGTCTGCACGCGGATGCCGTGCGTGCCGAGCTGCGAGACGCGCGGGATCGACTCCGGGACGACGTCCTCGACGGTCTCGGTGGCGATGTTCTGGTCGAGCGTCTTGACGTCGGAGATCGTGAACTCCGAGCCGCCGGTGAACTCGATGCCGAGCTGGTACCCGCCACGGAGCCACGGGGTGACCAGGGAGATCAGGATCATCGCGAGGGCGATGAGGTACCAGGTCTTCCGGCGCCCGATGATGTCGTACGACCGCTTCCCCGTGTAGAGGTCGCTGCCGAACTGGCTGAAGCTGGCCATCAGTCGTCCTTCCCGTCCGGCGTCGAGCCGTTGTCGCCGGAGGCCTGCTGGGCCTTCCGCTCCGCGATCGTCTGTCGGCGCTGTGCCTCACCGGCACTGCGCTGGCGCTTGCCGTCCACGACGGGTGCGCGGAACTGTGCGCGCCCCCGGTAGACGGCACCGAGTGCTGCCGGGTCGAGACCGCTGAACCGGTGCCCCTCGCCGAAGAACCGGCTGCGGGCGATGAGCTGCATCATCGGGTGGGTGAAGAGCGCGACCACCACGATGTCGATGAGGGTCGTGAGGAGCAGCGTGAACGCGAATCCCTTCACGTCGGCGACCGCGAGCACGTAGAGCGTCACGGCGGCGAGGAAGTTCACCGCGTCCGACGCCAGGATCGTGCGGAGGGCACGCTTCCAGCCGGACTCGACCGCGCTCTCGAGGGCACGGCCGTCACGGAGTTCGTCACGGATGCGCTCGAAGTAGACGATGAACGAGTCCGCCGTGATGCCGATGGCGACGATGAGACCCGCCACACCCGCCAACGAGAGGCGGTAGTCGACGCGCCACGACATGATCGCGATCACCAGGTAGGTGAGCACGGCGGCGATCCCGAGCGACAGCACGGTGACGAACGCCAGGGCCCGGTACTGGATGACCGAGTAGATGATCACCAGGATCAGACCGATCAGGCCGGCGACGAGGCCACCGATGAGCTGCGCGGTGCCGAGTGTCGCCGAGATGTTCTCGTTCGACTGCACCTGGAAGTTGATCGGCAGCGCACCGTACTTGAGCTGGTCGGCGAGGGTCTTGGCAGACTCGGCGGTGAAGTTCCCGCTGATCTGCGCCTTGCCGTTGGTGATCGCCGAGTTCGTCGTCGGGGCTTCGATCACCGTGCCGTCGAGCACGATCGCGAACTGGTTCTGCGGCTGCTGGAGCGACACGAGACGGTTCGTGACGGTGCGGAAGTCCTTCGAACCCTCGCCGTTGAACGTCAGGTTGACGGCCCACTGGCCGGTCGAAGTGCCCTGCGAGTCGGTGGCGAGACCCGAGGTGGCGTTGCTGACGTCGGCTCCGAGGACCTCGACCGGACCGAGGATGAACTTCGCCGCGCCCGTCTGGTCACAGGTGACGAGGGGCTCGTCATCGGGTGCCGCGGTGATGTCGTCCGGCGCTGCACAGTTGTAGTTGGTGTACAGGTCCTGCAGCTTCGGCGTGACCCAGTTCAGGTCGCTCGCGTTCGACGGCTTCGCGCTCGGCGTCGCGGCGAGCGATGCCGGGGGCGAGTAGGGAGTCGGCGACGCGGTGCCCTTGCCGTCGCCACCGACGGCCGAGCTCGATGCGGCCTCGGTGAAGAGCACCGGGCGGAAGGTCAGCTTGGCTGCGGCCTCGATGCGGTCAATCGTGGCCTTGTCGGGACGACCCGGGATCGAGACGACGATGTTGTTCGCGCCCTGGGTGTTGATCTCGGACTCGGAGACACCGGTGGCGTCGATGCGCTGGCGGATGATGTTCACCGCCTGCTGCAGCTGCTGCGAGGTGACGGAGTCGCCCTCGGTGTTCTGCGCCGCGAGGGTCAGCTGCGTGCCGCCCTGCAGGTCCAGAGCCAGCTCCGGCACCCAGCTCGCGCCCTGGTACCACTTGTCGGTGTCGTCCTTCGAAGAGCCGGCGAGGATCGACGCGGCGGTGTTCACGCCGGCGAGGATCGCCATCAGGATCACCAACCAGGTGAGCGAGCGCAGCGCCTTCTTGACGGGTGTCGATCGTGCCACCGGTCGTCTCGTCTTTCTGTTCAGGACCGTCGGCACACCGTGCGACGGCAGAGGGAAGCCGCCGGGTCAGACGACCCGGCGGCCGAGGGCGTCAGTCGTCGGACTTGCGCTTCGTGACGTCGGTCTCGTCGACGCGGTCGGTGTCGACACGCTCGCCGTAGACCGGCTCACCGTTGAGCTCGGCCACGGGCTTCGGCTCGTCCTCGGTGGTCGTGGTGGTCTCGACGTCGGACGCGTTGTCGTCGACGACGCGCGACAGGGTCTGGCGGTGCACGGTGACGATGGTCCCCGGTGCGATCTCGACGTCAGCGGTGACCTTCTCCTCGTTCACGGAGAGGAGCGTGCCGTAGAGGCCGAAGGACAGCATGACCTTGGCGCCCGGGACCATCTTGTCCACGAGTTCGGCCTGCTGCTTCTTGCGCTTGCGGCTGTTGTAGAACATGAAGGCCGCGAACGCCACGACGATGACGATGAGGATGACTTCTTGACCCATGATGCGTTGCCTTCTCTGGTTGCTCGGTTTCGGGCCGTAGCAGTCTAGGGCACGCCGGTGTCCGTGGCATGTCACTCGACTGATCGGCGTTCAGTCGTCGGTGTCCTGGTCGTCGAAGAGCCCCGGCTGCCCGCCGTCGGCCTGTCCCGGGGTGAGGCCGAGGTGCCGCCAGGCACGTGGTGTGGCGATGCGCCCACGCGGCGTGCGCGTCACGAGACCGACCCGGACGAGGAACGGTTCGACGACCGACTCGATCGTCTCGGACTCCTCGCCGACGGAGACGGCGAGGGTGTTCAGACCGACCGGGCCCCCGTCGAACCGGGTCAGCATGATCTCGACCACGGCCCGGTCGAGCCGGTCGAGCCCGAGTTCGTCGACGTCGTACAGGTCGAGTGCACCCTGGACCGCGGCCATGCCGTCGGTGGTGCGGTGCACGAGGGCGTAGTCGCGCACCCGGCGGAGCAGGCGGTTCGCGATGCGCGGGGTGCCGCGGGAGCGTCCGGCGATCTCGCGCAGGGCAGTCCGGTCGATGTCGAGTTCGAGCAGGTGGGCCGCACGGATCAGGACCTGCTCGAGCTCGTCCTTCTCGTAGAACTCGAGGTGGGCGGTGAACCCGAAGCGGTCGCGCAGCGGGTTCGGCAACAGGCCAGCCCGGGTGGTGGCGCCGACGAGCGTGAACGGTGCGAGGTCGAGCGGGATGCTCGTGGCACCCGCACCCTTGCCCACCATCACGTCGATGCGGAAGTCCTCCATCGCCAGGTAGAGCATCTCTTCTGCCGAGCGGGCCATGCGGTGGATCTCGTCGATGAACAGCACTTCGCCCGGGACCAGGGACGACAGCACGGCGGCGAGGTCACCGGCGTGCTGGATCGCCGGGCCGCTCGACATGCGCAGCGGTCGCCCGGTCTCGTGCGCGACGATCATCGCGAGCGTGGTCTTGCCGAGGCCGGGAGGACCCGCCATCAGGATGTGGTCGGGCGTACGCTCCTGCATGCCCGCGGCCTTGAGGAGCAGGTCGAGCTGCCCGCGGACCTTGCGCTGCCCGACGAACTCGTCGAGCGAGCGCGGACGGAGCGCGCCTTCGAACGCGAGTTCCTCCGGCGACTCGGCGCCGGCGGACGTGATGCCGCTCACCGGCCGGCTGCCGCGGGTCGCAGGGCGCCGAGGGCGGCGCGGAGCAGGGCCTGGGTGCCCATCGCGGCGGCACCGGGCTCGTTGGCGACGGCGTCGTCGACCGCGGACTGTGCCGCGTCCTCGCGCCAGCCGAGGCCGATGAGCGCCGAGACGACGTCGACCGCGGCGGGGTGCACTGCGGTCCCCCGTGCTGCCGCGACCACGGCTGCCTGCTCGAAGGCCACGAGCTTGCCGGAGAGCGCGACGATGATGAGCTTGGCGGTCTTCGGCCCGATGCCGGAGACCTTGCGGAAGGCACCGTCGTCCTCGTTCGCGACGGCGTTCGCGATCTGCGCCGGGTCCATGTGGGCCAGGACGCCCATCGCGGACTTCGGGCCGACGCCGGAGACCCCGCGGAGCAGGTCGAACACCTGCAGGGCGTCGGTCGACTCGAACCCGAAGAGCAGGTGCTCGTCCTCGCGCACGATCATGGCGGTCCGCACGAACACCTCGGAACCGTGGCGCATCGTCAGCGCGTGTGCGGGGGTCACGGTGACGGCGTACCCGACTCCCCCGACCTCGATCACCACGGCCGAACCGGCGATGTCGATGCAGGTGCCCCGGAGACTCGCGATCATGCTCCGAGCCTAGGGCCGCCCACCGACGACGCCGACCTGCCACGCTGCAGGCGGGCCGCGGCGGCGGCCGCGCGGGCCAGCGGCGAGTCGACGGTGCCGCCCTGGGCGTCCCGCCAGGCACGCTGGGCCGGGGTGAGGTTCGTGGCACGTGAGCCGGCGGCGTCGGGTGATCCGAGCCTCCAGGCATGGCACACGGCCAACGCGAGCGCGTCGGCGGCGTCGGCCGGCTTCGGGGCCTCGTCCAGACCGAGCACGCGCGCGATCATGGTCTGCACCTGACGCTTGTCGGCGTTGCCGTAGCCGGTGACGGCGGCCTTGACCTCGGAGGGGGTGTGCAGGCCGACGGGCAGGCCGCGGGCGGCCGCGGCGTGCAGCGCCAGGCCGGCCGCCTGCGCGGTCCCCATCACGGTGCGGACGTTCGCCTGCGCGAACACCCGCTCGACGGCGACCGCATCCGGGTGGTGCTCGTCGATCTCGGCGGCGATGCCGTCGGCGATGCGGAGCAGCCGCTGTTCGAGCGGCATGTCCGGCGGGGTGCGCACGACCGTCACGTGGACGAGCCGTGCACGCCGGTTCGGTGCGACCTCGACGACGCCGACGCCGCACCGGGTGAGCCCGGGGTCCACCCCGAGCACACGGAGCACGGTTACTCGCCCTCGTCCTCGTCGAGCTCGGCCTGGACGTCCGCGGGGATGTCGAAGTTCGAGTAGACGTTCTGCACGTCGTCCGAGTCCTCGAGCGCGTCGATCAGGCGGAACACCTTGCGGGCGGTCTCGGCGTCGACCGGGACCTTGAGGCCGGGCACGAACTCGGCGTCGGCGGAGTCGTAGTCGATGCCGGCGTCCTGCAGGGCGGTGCGGGCGGCGACCAGGTCGCTCGCCTCGGTGATGATCTCGAAGCCGCCGCCCTGGTCGATGACGTCCTCGACACCGGCGTCCAGCACCGCGGTCATCACGGTGTCCTCGTCGAGGCCGTCGGTCTTCGTGACCGAGATGACGCCCTTGCGCGAGAAGTTGTAGGCGACGCTGCCCGGGTCGGCCATGGTGCCGCCGTTGCGCGACATCGCCGTCCGGACCTCGGCCGCGGCACGGTTCTTGTTGTCCGTGAGGCACTCGATGAGCATCGCGACGCCGTTGGGGCCGTAGCCCTCGTACATGATCGTCGTGTACTCGATGGTCTCGCCCGTGAGACCCGCACCGCGCTTGACGGCGCGGTCGATGTTGTCGTTGGGGACCGAGGTCTTCTTCGCCTTCTGCACGGCGTCGACCAGGGTCGGGTTGCCGGACATGTCGGCACCGCCCATCTTCGCGGCGACCTCGATGTTCTTGATCAGCTTGGCGAACGACTTGGCACGGCGCTGGTCGATGACCGCCTTCTTGTGCTTGGTCGTTGCCCACTTGGAATGCCCGGACACGGTTCTCCTTGCGTCTTGCGGAAAGTCCCGCTCAGTTTAGCGGCCCTGTGGGCCGAACACCGGCCTGGAGGCGCGGCGCGGCTTCCGTCCCGTCGGTGCCGCGGGTGGACGGTGACGCCTCAGGCGCTGCGCACCAGGTCGAGGAACCGGCGGTGGAAGCGGTCCTCGCCCGCGACCTCGGGGTGGAACGCACTCGCGATGACGTTGCCCTGCTGCACGGCGACGACCTGGCCGTCGGGCAGCGCACCGAGGACGTGGACGTCGTCGCCGCGCTGCTCCACGACGGGGGCCCGGATGAACACCGCGTGCACCGGGGCCTCGCCGAGGTCGGGCATCGGGATGTCGATCTCGAACGAGTCGTTCTGCGCACCGAACGCGTTGCGGCGCACGGTGGTGTCGAGCACGTCGAGGGTCTGCTGGCCGCTGATGCCGTCGGTGATCCGCGACGACAGCATGATCATGCCGGCGCAGGTGCCGTAGGTGGGCAGGCCACCCCGGATCGCGTCGGCGAGGGGCTCGGCGACGCCGAACGCGCGGGACAGCTTGTCCATCACGCTCGACTCGCCCCCGGGGATCACGACACCGTCGAGGGTCTCGATCTCCACGGGGCGACGGAGCGGCACCACGTCGGCGCCGAGCTCGGTCAGCGAGGCGATGTGCTCGCGGAAGTCACCCTGCAGCGCCAGGACCCCGATGCGGGGCCGAGCGCCGCTCGTCGGACTACCAGCCACGCTCGGCGAGGCGGTGCGGTGCGGGGACGTCGGCGACGTTGATGCCGACCATCGCCTCGCCCAGACCACGGGACACCTCGGCGATGACCTTGGGGTCGTCGTGGAAGGTCGTCGCCTTGACGATCGCGGCGGCACGCGCTGCCGGGTCGCCGGACTTGAAGATGCCGGAACCGACGAAGACACCGTCGGCGCCGAGCTGCATCATCATCGCGGCGTCGGCCGGGGTGGCGACACCACCGGCGGTGAAGAGGACGACGGGGAGCTTGCCGGTGCGGGCGACTTCCTGCACGACGTCGATCGGGGCCTGGAGCTCCTTGGCGGCGACGTAGAGCTCGTCGTCACGCAGGTTGCGGAGCGCCGCGATCTCCTTGGTGATGGTGCGGATGTGCTTGGTGGCCTCGGACACGTCGCCCGTGCCGGCCTCGCCCTTGGAACGGATCATGGCGGCGCCCTCGGTGATGCGACGGAGCGCCTCGCCCAGGTTGGTGGCACCGCAGACGAAGGGGGTGGTGAACTTCCACTTGTCGATGTGGTTGAGGTAGTCGGCCGGCGACAGCACCTCGGACTCGTCGATGTAGTCGACACCGAGCTCCTGCAGCACCTGCGCCTCGACGAAGTGGCCGATGCGGGCCTTCGCCATGACGGGGATCGACACCGCGGCGATGATCTCCTCGATCATCGAGGGGTCGGACATGCGGGCGACGCCGCCCTGCGCACGGATGTCAGCGGGGACGCGCTCGAGGGCCATGACGGCGGTCGCACCGGCTTCTTCCGCGATGCGGGCCTGCTCGGCGTCGACGACGTCCATGATCACGCCGCCCTTGAGCATCTCGGCGAGTCCGCGCTTGACGCGGTCGGAGCCGGTGATCGAGGTGCCAGGGGTGCCGGAGGTGCTGGTGCTGTCGCTCATGATGCCGACCAGTCTAGTGCGCCCGGGGCCACCCGTCGGCGACGAGTCGACGGGTCTCGCCGAGCAACTGCGACATGGACTTCGTCCGGGCGATGATCGGGAAGAAGTTCGCGTCCGACTGCCACCGCGGGACGATGTGCTGGTGCAGGTGTGCGGCCACGCCGGCACCGGCGACCTCGCCCTGGTTCATGCCGATGTTGAAGCCGTCGCAGTGCGAGACCTCGCGCAGCACCCGCATCGCGGTCTGGGTCAGCTCGCCGATCTCGCACAGTTCGTCAGGCGTCGCCTCGTCGTAGAGCGGGACGTGCCGGTACGGGCAGACGAGCAGGTGCCCGTTGTTGTACGGGAACAGGTTGAGCAGCACGTAGGCGTGCTCACCGCGGGCCACGATCAGGGCGTCCTCGTCGGTCTTCCGCGGGGCTTCGCAGAACGGGCAGTCGTCGTCGTGCCCGCGTCCCCGGCCTTCGCGGCCGGCGTCGATGTAGGCCATCCGGTGCGGGTTCCAGAGCCGCTGGAACGCGTCCGGGACGGCTGCACCGGTGGCCGCGTCGCGGATCACCAGCGGATCGGTGTCCGCGCCTTCGGAGCCCGCGGCGGCGGTGGGACCGGCCACGTCGTCGACGTGACCGGTCCCACCGGCCTGCTCCGGGCCTCCCGACTGCGCCATCAGACCTGCGTGCGCTCGCGGATCGCGGTGAGGATGCGGTCCACGGCCTCGTCGACGGGCACCGCGTTGTCCTGGCGGCCGTCGCGGAAGCGGAAGCTGACGGCCCCGGCATCGCGGTCGTCGCCACCGGCGATGAGCTGGAACGGCACCTTCGCCTTGGTGTGCGTGCGGATCTTCTTCTGCATGCGGTCGTCCGAGTGGTCGACCTCGGCGCGGACGCCGTGGGCACGGAGCTTCGCGATGACCTCGTCGAGGTAGTCGCCGTACTCGGCCGCGACCGGGATGCCGACGACCTGGACGGGCGACAGCCACGCCGGGAACGCGCCCGCGTAGTGCTCGGTGAGGACACCGAAGAAGCGCTCGATCGAGCCGAACAGCGCGCGGTGGATCATCACCGGACGCTGGCGCGAGCCGTCGGCAGCGGTGTAGTCGATGCCGAAGCGCTCGGGCAGATTGAAGTCGAGCTGCACGGTCGACATCTGCCAGGTGCGACCGATGGCGTCGCGGGCCTGCACGGAGATCTTCGGGCCGTAGAACGCGGCGCCGGCCGGGTCCGGCACGAGCTCGAGACCGGACTCCTCGGCGACCTGGCGCAGGGTCTCAGTCGCGACGTCCCAGACCTCGTCGTCACCGACGTACTTCTCCGGGTCCTTCGTGGAGAGCTCGAGGTAGAAGTCGTCGAGGCCGTAGTCGCGCAGGAGCGAGAGCACGAACGCGAGGGTCGTGGTCAGCTCCTCCTTCATCTTCTCCTGCGTGGTGAAGATGTGCGCGTCGTCCTGGGTCAGGCCGCGCACGCGGGTGAGGCCGTGGATGACGCCGGACTTCTCGTTGCGGTACACCGTGCCGAACTCGAACATCCGGAGCGGCAGGTCGCGGTAGGAGCGGGGCTGCGACCGGTACGCCAGGATGTGCATCGGGCAGTTCATCGGCTTGAGGTAGTAGTCGGCGCCCTGCCGGGTGACGTTGCCGTCCTCGTCCTTCGCCTCGTCCATGTGCATGGCCGGGAACATGCCGTCCTTGTACCAGCCGAGGTGCCCGGAGGTCTCGAACAGGTCGCCCTTGGTGATGTGGGGCGTGTAGACGAACGAGTAGCCGTTCTCCTCGTGCCGACGGCGCGAGTAGTCCTCCATCTCGCGGCGGATGATGCCGCCCTTCGGGTGGAAGATCGCCAGGCCGGAACCGATCTCGTCGGGGAACGAGAACAGGTCGAGTTCGGCGCCGAGCTTGCGGTGGTCGCGCTTGGCGGCTTCCTCGAGGCGCACCAGGTACGCCTTGAGCTGGTCCTTGTCGGGCCAGGCGGTGCCGTAGATGCGCTGCAGCTGCGGGTTCTTCTCGGAGCCGCGCCAGTACGCGGCGGCGACGCGCATGAGCTTGGCCGCGTTGCCGATCCAGCGGGTGTGCGGGACGTGCGGGCCGCGGCAGAGGTCCTGCCAGAGCACCTCGCCCGACTTCGGGTCGACGTTCTCGTACACGGTGAGCTCGCCGGCACCGACCTCGACGCTCTCGCCGGAGTCACCGTCGGACGCTGCACCCTTGAGGCCGATGAGCTCCTGCTTGTAGGGCTCCCCCGCCATCAGCTCGCGTGCCTGCTCGTCGGTGACGACCACGCGACGGAAGCGCTGGGCCTGCTTGACGATGCGGTCCATGCCCTTCTCGATCGCCTTGAGGTCTTCGGGGGTGAAGGGCTCGGCGACGTCGAAGTCGTAGTAGAAGCCATCGGTGACGGGCGGCCCGATCCCGAGCTTGGCGTCCGGGTTGATCTGCTGCACGGCCTGCGCCAGCACGTGGGCGGCCGAGTGGCGGAGGATGTCGAGCCCGTCCTGCTCCTGCAGGGTGACGGCCTCGGCGGTCTCGCCGGCCTGCACGTCCGCCGCGAGGTCCTTCAGGACACCGTCGACGCGGATCGCGACGACGCCGCGCTCACCGTCGAAGAGCTCGGTGCCGGTCGAGGTCGTCGTCGCGGTCCGGGGCTCGGGTGCCTGGGGAAGCTCGGCGGGCGCGGGTGCGACTGACTCGGTCACGATGATGGGACTCCTCGATCGAAATGGTGCGTCAAGACTAGTGCGAGACGTGCTCGCGTGCGGACGCCGGGGACGCGCCTGTGGAGAGAACGGATGCCGCCCCGACCGCGCGGTTGCCCGCGCTCAGGCCGGGACGGCGCCGAGCGTCGCGACGGGCAGGCGCGGCTCGAGACGCTCGCGCCCGTTCAGGCCGTCGAGCTCGAGCAGGGCGGCGAACCCGACGGCCTGGTACCCGGCACGTTCGAGCAGGGTGATGGTGGCGGCGCCGGTCCCCCCGGTGGCCAGGACGTCGTCGACGACGAGCACCCGCGTGCCGGCCGGCAGCTGGCCGGGGCGCAGTTCGAGCTCGGCCTCGCCGTACTCGAGCGCGTACTGCTCGCTGAGGACCTCGCCGGGGAGCTTGCCCGCCTTGCGCACCGTGAGCACGCCGACCTGGTGCTGGGCGGCGATGCCGCCGGCCAGCGCGAAGCCCCGGGCCTCGATGCCGGCGACCGCGTCGAACCCGGCTCCGACCGCGAACGGTGCCGCGAGTGCTTCGCACACGCGGCCGAACGCGACGGCGTCCGAGAACACCGGCGTCACGTCACGGAAGAGCACCCCCGGCTTCGGGAAGTCCGGCACGAGGGCGGTGAGGCGTTCGACGAGTGCAGCTGCGGTTTCGGTCACCCGCCAACGGTACGGGAGGCCCGGGGTGCGTCCGACACGTCGGCGCACGGTGCGAGGCTGGTCTCCTCGTGCGGGGCCAACCGTTCGCGGCACGGTGCGGGTTCCGTCGGACGGTTCGCCGAAGGTGGCTCGGTGCGAGGTTGTTTCCTCGCACCGAGCCGTTCAGTCCGCACGGGCTTCGGAACGACGCACGGTGCGTGCGTGCTTGACGCCGACGACAGCGCCGGCGCCGCAGCGCCGCGGGTCAGCGCCACATCCGCATGGCGGCGCCCTGGGTGATCCAGTCGGCCTCGCGCTGCTGGCGCTCCCGCTCGAGGCGGGCCAGCGTGGCGAGGTCGACCTCGGGCCGCTCCTTGCGGGTGCGTCGGCTCCAGATGATGAGCGACATCCCGACCCGGAGTGCGATGCGGTCGGCGAGTGAGACCCGGCGGCGCACCGCGCGGGTATCGGGTGGACGGGTGGTGGTCTTCGTGGTCACGGTGTTCCCCTTCAGGGCACGGCAGAGCTGCCCGGGTGTCGGGCAGGACGAATCCGCCCGGGTTGCGGGCAGTAGGAAATGAATGCGTGAGAATGCACTCCGGGATGGTCCGGAAATGTTCGGACATCGATCGCGGAATGCTCGTCGACACCGAGAGCGTCGCACTGTCCACCGACATTCTTCCGGCGTCGTCCGCGCAGATCGGACGGCACGCATCAACGTGCCGTCGAGCCGCTCCGCGGATGAACGAACCGGTGCTGCGCGAGCCTGATCGGCTCAGCGCACGGTGCCCGGAGGCACAGGTGTCAGGAGAGTGGGACGCTCCGGGTCAGCGGACGCGGAACGGGGTACCGACGCGTCCACGGATTCCACGGAACGGAGTGGTCGTTGAGATCATCATGGTCGGCCCCCTTTCGGTCTCGAGCTGGCGGAGTCGTCCGGGTCGAATGTTCGACCGTTCGCGACGAGTGAACACTATCGGCACCGCAATTCCGAGCGCAACCCCTTTTCCGGAAAACATCGGAATTGCATTCCCGAACAGGGTGATCACGGTGCGACGTTCGTGGTCTCGCGTCAACTTGCCGGCTGTGTGCGGAGTTCCCGTCGCACACCGGTGCCGGGCCTCCCGGCTGCACCGTGCGTCGTCCGCGGACCGGTGGCAGCCTGCGCGCTCGGTGCGGGATCGCAGGCCTGCACGGTGCGGGCAACCTCGCACCGTGTGACGGAGCGCGCACGGTGCGCGGCGGCGCGCACCGCGGCGGTCCGCGCACGCCGAAGGCCCGGTACCGAATCGGTACCGGGCCTTCGTGTGTGCGTGCGACCGGACTAGACCGCCGCGTGCTCCGCGACGCTCGCCGTCAGGGCATCGCCCTCGACGTCGATCCGCACGGTGTCACCCGCGGTGACCCCGCCCTCGACCACCAGGGTCGCGATGCGGTCGTCGACCTCCCGCTGGATGAGCCGACGGAGCGGGCGGGCGCCGTACTCCGGCTCGTACCCGTGCTCGGCGAGCCAGTCGACCGCCGCGTCGGACACCGACAGGAGCATGTCCTGTGCGACCAGCCGGAGCGCCGTGTCCTGCAGCAGCAGCGACACGATCGACGCGATCTGGGACCGGTCGAGCTTGCGGAACAGCACGATCTCGTCGATGCGGTTGATGAACTCGGGCCGCATCGCCTCGCGCAGCTTGCCCATGACGCGGGCCCGCAGGTCGTCTTCGGCGTAGCCGTCCGTCGCGCCGACCGGGGAGAACCCGAGCGCTCCCGAGCGGGAGGCCAGGAACTCCGAGCCGATGTTCGACGTCATGATGACGACCGTGTTCCGGAAGTCGACCGTCCGCCCCTGCCCGTCGGTGAGCCGGCCGTCGTCGAGGACCTGCAGCAGCAGGTTGAAGACGTCCGGGTGGGCCTTCTCGACCTCGTCGAGCAGGATCACCGAGTACGGGTTGCGGCGGACGCGCTCGGTGAGCTGGCCGGCCTCGTCGTAGCCGACGTACCCGGGAGGGGCACCGACCAGGCGGGACACGGTGTGGCGTTCGCCGAACTCGCTCATGTCGAAGCGGAGCATGGCGGACTCGTCACCGAACAGCGACGACGCCAGGGCCTTCGCGAGTTCGGTCTTGCCGACGCCCGTCGGGCCGAGGAACAGGAAGCTGCCCACCGGACGACGCGGGTCGCCCATGCCGGTCCGGCTGCGCCGCACCGCCTTGGCGATCGCCCGTACGGCGTCGTCCTGGCCGACGACGCGGTCGTGCAGCTCGGACTCGAGCGCGGCGAGCCGCGTCTTGTCGGCCGGGCCGAGGCGGGTCACCGGGATCCCGGTGGCGCGTGACACCACGGCGGCGATGTCGGCTTCCGTGATCGACGCGTCCGCGGATTCCGGAATGGAGGCGCGGCTGGCGTCCGCCGACGAGGCGGCGGTGATCCGGGCCTCCAGTCCGACGATCTCGTCGCGCAGGTCGGACGCTTCCTCGTAGTGCTCCTCGGCGACCGCGCGGTCCTTGCGGGCCGTCAGGTCGGTGACCTGGGCACGCAGTGCCTCGACGTCGACGTCGCCCGACAGGGCGAGGCGGCGGCGTGCACCGGCCTGGTCGATGAGGTCGATGGCCTTGTCCGGCAGGTGCCGGTCGGTCACGTAGCGATGCGAGAGCTCGACCGCTGCGCGGAGCGCCTCGGGCGTGTAGCCGACGCCGTGGTGCTCCTCGTAGCGCGGGGCGAGGCCGGTCAGGATCGCGACGGCGTCCTCGACGTTCGGCTCCCCCACCGTGACGGGCTGGAACCGGCGCTCGAGCGCGGCGTCCTTCTCGATCCGGCGGTACTCGTTGAGCGTGGTCGCGCCGACCAGGTGCAGGTCGCCGCGGGCGAGCCGGGGCTTGAGGATGTTGCCGGCGTCCATCGAGCCGCCCTCGCCGCCGCCACCGGCGCCGACGACGGTGTGGAGCTCGTCGACGAAGACGATGAGCTCGTCGGCGTGCGCCGCGATCTCGTCCATCGCCGTGGTGAGGCGCTCCTCGAAGTCGCCGCGGTAGCGGGTGCCGGAGAGCATGCCGGGCAGGTCGAGCGCGACGACCCGCTTGCCCTGCAGCAGGGCGGGGACGTCACCGTCGACGATGCGCTGGGCGAGGCCCTCGACGATCGCGGTCTTGCCGACGCCGGGCTCACCGATCAGCACCGGGTTGTTCTTGGTGCGACGGAGCAGGATCTCGACGGTCTGCTCGATCTCGTCGGCGCGGCCGATCACCGGGTCGATGTGTCCGTCACGGGCGCGCTCGGTGAGGTCGGTGCCGAACTGATCGAGCGTCGGGGTGTCGCTGTCGGAACCGGACTCGGCCGTTCCGATCGTCGCACCGGTTCCTGGCATGGGGCGCCCCTCTCGTGCTGCTGCCGCGGCCTGCTGGGCGTAGTCCTGCATGACCTGCGGGGTGATCCCGGCGCTGGCGAGCAGCTGGCCGGTCACGGTCTCCTGGTCCATCACGAGCGCGAAGAAGACGTGCTCGGGGTCGGTGTAGGTGCTGCCGAAGCCCCGCGCGGCCTGCGTCGCCTCGACGAGGATGCGCTGGGCGGTGCCGGTCAGTGCCGGGCGGCCGGTCTGCTCGGCCAGCGGCTCGTGCGCCATCGGCAGGCGCTGCTCGATCTCCTCGGCGAGTCGCTGGGGGTCGACCCCGGCGGAACGCACGACGGCGTCGAACGGTTCGGTGCGGACGAGCACGTGCAGGATGTGCAGTGCGTCGACCTCGCGCTGCCCCTGCGCGACCGCGTACTCGGCGGTGTGCTGGAGCAGCTCGTGGGTCCGGCGGCTGAGCAGCCGGGTGATGTCGACCGGTCGACCGAACGCGCGGACGCGCTGCTGGTCACCGGTGCGCTGTGCCGCGAGCAGGCGGGCGAGGAACTCGTCGAACGAGTCGTTGCTACCGGTCGGGCCGAACGTCTCTGGCAAAGGGACCTCCTGGGGAACTTGAGTGCCTTCGACTCAATGCAACGCAGGAGGGCCCCGGTCATTCCCGGGTGCCGAAAAAACTTGCGGCGACTCGACTCAGGTCCGCGCGATGGGTGCGGCGACCGCCTCGGTGATCCGCGCGAGGTCCGTCGGTGCCACCTCGACGTCGAAGCCGCGACGTCCGCCGGACACGAAGATGCTCGCGTACGACAGCGCCGACTCGTCGAGGACGGTGCGGAGCCGGGTCTTCTGGCCGACCGGGCTGATGCCGCCGACCACGTAGCCCGTGCGCTTCTCAGCGAGGGCGGGATCGGCCAGCGTCGCCTTCTTGCCCCCGACGGCTGCGGCGATCGCCTTGAGGTCGAGCCGGTTCGCCACCGGCACGATCGCGACGGCGAGGGTGCCGTCGACGGAGACGACGAGGGTCTTGAAGACCTGCTCCTCGCGCAGCCCGAGGGCGGCGGCCGCCTCTTCTCCGAAGTTGGTGGCGCTCTCGTGGTGCTCGTACACGTGCGGCGTGTACGGGACCCCGGCCGCCTCGAGCGCGACGGTCGCTGGGGTGCTCGGCGAACCTGCGGTCATGCCGTGATCCTCCCCCGCTGCACCTTCCGGTCCTCGACGGCACGCGGGCGTTACGCTGAACGGACCATGACCGCCGTCCTGCTGCTGCTCCGCGCCACCGCCGCGCTGGTGCTCGGCGACCCGGCCGCCGGGGTGCTGCCCCTGCTGGCCGTCGCGGCACTCGGACTGACCGCGGTCGCCGTGACCGTCGTCGTCGCCCGGCTGCTCGTCGCGGTGCTGGCAGCCGTGCTCGGGGTCGGATCGGCATCCGTGTCGGACCGGTCGGCGGTACCCGACCTGGTCACCCGGATCGGGTGGAGCCACCCCGACGCCGACGGCCACGTCCGCTCACGGGCACCGGGGGTCGCGACCCCGGCCTGACCACCGACCGGTGGCCGGGCCGCTCGCGCACCCCGCTGACCCACCACCGATCGGAACCGTCATGGACCTGTCCACCCTGCCCCTCGTCGGCCCGCTGCTGCACGGCGGCGCGGACCTCGTCACCGCCCTCACCGCGGCGCTCTCCCCCGTCGCCGGCTCGTTCGCCGCGGCGATCGCCGTCGTGCTCCTCACCCTGGCCGTCCGCCTGGTGCTCGTCCCGCTGTCCGTGCTGCAGGTGCGGGCCGAGCGGGACCGCCGGCGCCTCGCACCACAGCTCGCGGCGCTGCGGAAGCGGTACGGCCGCGACCCCCAGCGCCTGCAGCGGGCGATGCAGCAGCTGTACACCGACGAGAAGGTCTCGCCGCTGGCCGGCTGCCTGCCCGTCCTGGCGCAGGCACCCGTCGTGTCGCTCGTCTACGCCCTGTTCACGCACGCCTCGATCGGCGGCACCACGAACGCCCTGCTGGAGGCGACGCTCGTCGGGGTCCCGCTCGGCCACTCGCTCGTCGTCACCCTGACGTCGCCGCTGTGGGTGCACGCCTGGGTGGTGCTGGTCCTGCTGGCGGTGCTCGCGGTCGTCGTCGAGCTCAGCCGCCGGTCGAACGCGCACTGGAACCCGGTGCCGGCACCGGAGCCGGGCGTCCCCGGCGCCGCCGCGACCGCCGCCGTGGGTCGGTACGTGCCGTTCATCACGGTCGTCTTCGCGGCGATCGCACCGCTCGCCGCCGCGCTCTACGTCGTGACGAGTGCGGCCTGGACGTCCGGCGAACGCGCCGTGCTGCGACGGGTGGTCCGCTAGCCGCCCTGGCCCTCCTGCTGCGGTCCCTGGTCGACCGGGTCGTACTCGGTGCCGCGGCCCTGCTCCTCGTCGGCGGTCGGCACGTGGCGTTCCGTGCCGGCACCGCCGGGGCTGGTCGCGACGTAGTCGGCCTCGCCGGACTGGGTGTCGTGGCTCAGCGGCTCGAGGGTCTCGGCGTCGGCGTCGTGCTGCGGCATGGGGTCGGTGCTCATCCACCACGCCTACTCCCTCGTTCTGGGTGCGCGCGCACGGCTCGGCGGTGCCACGATGGACCTGTCCACGCGACCGGCAGAGCGGGAGTGCGCATGGCCCACGACGACGTGGCAGCGGAACGGGCACGGCTCGAGGCCGTCGCCTGGGGAGCAGGATCGAGCCCGGCGGACGCGGCGCGCGCCCGGATCGCACTACAGGACCTGGAACGCGGACGACGACCCCGCGTGCGTGCGGTCGCGACGGCGCGGGATCTCCTGCCGGGAGGCCCGGGTCCGGTCCGCACGTCCGTCCCGTCCGCGACGCGATCGGGTCCAGGGCCCGTGCCGGTGCCCGTGTCCTCGCCCGCTGACGCGGCGGTCGTGTCCTTGCCCGCCGGCGCGGCGGCGGTGCCTGCCGGAGCCGACGTGTCGGAGGCGACCGACGGCGGTGGGGGCGACCACGTCGACGACGCGCGGGGCGAGGGCGGGGACGAGCCGGGCCTCCAGGCAGTGCCGGCCGAGCGATCGCGGTGGGGGCGGTGGCTGTGGACGGAGCGACCACGCGCCTGGATCGCAGGCGGCGCGGCTGCCGCGGTGGGCGTCGCGTTCGCCGCCGGGACGCTCGTCGGGACCGCGCAGCCCGACGTCGCCGCGGCGCCGAGTGTCACGCCGACGGCGGGGACGGTGACGCTCGAACAGCTGCTCGACGTGCCGCAGACGTACGCCGACCAGCTGCCGGGGCCGGTCGCTGCGCCGGTGAGCCTGCACACGACGCGACTCGTCTTCACGAACCGGGCGCTCGACGGCGGGACCGCCGAGACCCCCTGGAACGTCTGGGCCGGCATCGGGACCGACCGGTCGACGATCTGTCTCGTGGCGACGGCGGACCGCATCGAGTCGTCGACGGCGTGCTTCCCGCGGCAGGCGGCGCTGCACGGGTCGGTGTCGATGTCGGCGCAGTCCAGGAGCGGCACGTTGACGATCGAGCTGCGCGGCGGCGGGGTCCAGGGCCGAGTGACGAACGAGTACTGAGCGGGCGAGCAGTACCTGAGTGTTTCGTTGGAGCGCTCCGATATATTTGCTGGATGTCCTCGCGAGAGTCGTTCCATCGTGCAACACTGGATGAGCGCACTCGTCGTGGAGTCGTACCCACATCATCCACATCCGCCAGCGAGCGCGCCCCGCAGACCCTCCCGGTCACCGCCGTCAGAACGATCGGCATCGTCGCGCGCTCCACCGTGCCTCGGAGGAGGTCAGCAGCGTGTCCACCAACACCACCACCTCGGCCGTGTCGACCCACACGCGGCCGATCACCGTCACCAGCCAGTCGATCGTCGGCATCGCCGTGCTCGGACTGGCCACGTTCTTCGCCATCACCACCGAGCTCATGCCCGTCGGGCTGCTCGGCACGATGAGCGCCGACCTCGGCGTGACCGAGGCCACCATGGGCATCGTCATCACCGTGTACGCCGCGGCTGTCGCGCTCCTCGCGCTGCCGCTCACCGCGTTCACCGCGAAGCTGCCCCGCAAGACCGTGCTCGTCGCCACGCTCGTCGGCTACACCGTGTCGAACCTGATGGTCGCGCTCGCGCCGTCCTTCGCCGTGGTCTGCGCCGGACGTGTCGTCGGCGGCATCGCGCACGCACTGTTCTTCTCGGTCGCCTCGGCGTACGCCACCCGGATCGTCCCGCCGCGGCTGGCCGGGCGGGCGATCGCGTTCGTGTACTCGGGCAGCTCGCTCGGGTTCGTGCTCGGCGTGCCCGTCGCGACCTGGGTGGCGCAGCACATCGGCTGGCGCCAGGCCGTGTTCTCCGTCGGTGTCGCCGCAGCGGCACTCGCGGTCGTCGCCCTGCTGTTCCTGCCCGCCGTCCGCGGTGCCTCGTCGCCGCACATCGGGTCGCCGAAGGCCTGGGCGCGCACCGGGCTGCTGTCCGTCGTGATCGCCGACATGCTGCTGTTCGGCGGGCACTACGTCGTCTACACCTACATCGGGCCGTACGCGATCGACGCCGGGCTCGACGCCGGCATGGTCAGCGGGGCGCTGCTCGTGCTCGGTGGCACCGGTGTCGTCGGGCTCTGGCTCGCCGGCATGTTCGTCGACCGTGCGCCCCGGCAGACGCTGATCGCCTCGGTCGCCGTGATGGCCGTGGCCTTCGCCACGATGCCGTTCGTGCACGGCTCCCTGATCGGGACGATGGTCGTCGCGGGCATCTGGATGGCCGCGAACGGCACGACCGGCACGCTCTTCATGGCCGCGGCGATCCGCGCCGGTGGCGTCTCCCCCGACATCGCCGGCGCGCTGGTCAACGCCGCGTCGAACATCGGCATCGCCGGTGGTGCGGCGTTCGGCGGGCAGGCCCTCGGGATCGTCGGGCTGCAGTACCTGCCGTTCGCCGGTGCCGCGGTGCTGGTCGGGGCGCTCGGGGTCGTCGTGCTGGCGCGCCGTGGGTTCCCGGTGCACACGCACACGCAGGAGCACCTGTCCACCTCGTCCATCGAGGCCATCACGTCGTCGCTCGCGGTCGTCACCACGTCGGTGCCGGTCGTCGGGCGGGCGATCCAGACGGTCACGGGGTCGATCGGTGTCGTCACGGGTTCGGTGCGGCGGCCGCGGACGCGGTAGGGGCTGTGCGGTGCGGGTGCGCGCGCTTCGGCCTGGGCTCGGTCGCCGAGTGGTCACGACATGCCGTTGGCGGGGCGTCGGGGTCGCACGAACTGTCGTCTGACGGGTCGGCGGGCGACGGTTCGTGGCCCCTCGGCGGACGCGGGCGGCATGTTGTGCGACCGCGACGAAGGCCCGCGGCCCGGCCCCGAGTGGTCACGACATGCCGTTGGCGGGGCGTCGGGGTCGCTCGAACTGTCGTCTGCAGGGGTGGCGGGCGACGGTTCGTGGCCCCTCGGCGGACGCGGGCGGCATGTTGTGCGACCGCGACGAAGGCCCGCGGCCAGGCGCCGAGTGGTCACGACATGCCGTTGGTGGGGCGTCGGGGTCGCTCGAACTGTCGTCTGCAGGGGTGGCGGGCGACGGTTCGTGGCCCCTCGGCGGACGCGGGCGGCGTGTTGTGCGACCGCCACCGCGACCGCCACCGCCACCGCGCCCGCCGCGCGGTCAGTCCTGCAAGTGGTCCGTGCGGCGGCGGTTGCGCACCGCGCGGTAGGTCAGCAGCGCCGCACCGAGCAGCACGAGCACCCCGGCGGCGATGAGCCCCGGCCCGAGGTCCGCCCCCGTGTACGCCAACGGTCCACCGTCCCCCGCGTCGCCCTGGCCCGAGACCGGCGCGGAGCCAGAGCCCGAGCCGGCAGCGGGGCCGGTCGGAGCCGCCGAAGGAGAGCCACTCGGCGACGGCGACGGCGACGGAGCAGGAGCCGGCGCCGGACCCGCCGCGGCCCGCACCACGAACGCCAGCGGTGTCGCAGCCCCGGACTCCGGGGTGACGACGGTCGCCGTCTCGGCCCCCTCGACGTCGACCGAGACGGCGTACTCCGTCGTGGGCTCCAGGCCGGTCAGGTCGAACGCACCGTCGTCGTCCGTGACGACCGACACGGGATCGCCGGACTGCGGGTCGGTCGGAGTCGCGACGACCTCGACGTCCGGAACGGGTTCGCCGTTCGTGTCGACGACCGTGCCGGGCTGGTCGGTCGTGACCTCGGCGGCTGCGGCGGCGGAGGCGAACGGCAGGTCGGACGAAGCACGCTCGCCGGCGACGGCCGTCACACCGGTGTTCGAGGTCGCCCCGGTCGCCCCCGGCTCCGGTCGTTCGGTCCGGACGGTGTACGTGCCCGCCGCAGTGGCGAAGACGTAGCGACCGTCGGCATCGGTCACCGTCGATGCGACCACGGCGCCTGTGCCGTCGACGAGCTCGACCACTGCGCCGGCGGGCACGGGTGCACCGTCGAGCGAGACCACACCCGCGACCGTCGCGACGACGGCGGCCGGGGCGTCGATCTCGTCGGGGACCGCGGGTGCCGCGTCGACGTCGCCGGTCGTGATGGTCACGGGCGGCTCGTCGGCGACGGACACGTCGAGGTCGGTGTCCGCCGGCAGGTCCGAGCCGGTGTAGACGCCGTCGCTGTTCGTCGTGGTGTCGACGAGGACGTCCCCGGAGTCCGGGTCGGTGATGACGACCTCGAGGTTCGAGACCGGTCGGCCGTCCTCGTCGACCACGGTGCCGATGACCGACACGGTGTCCTCCGGCGACGTGAACCCGAAGTCGGCCTGCTGGTCCACGCCGCCCGGTGAGCCTGCCTGGGCGAGGGAGACCCTCGTGGGCTGGTCAGGACCCTCGGCGCCGTCCGGCGGGGTGATCTCGACGCGGTAGTTCGCGATGACCGGCAGCTGCGGGAACGCGTAGGTGCCGTCCGAGTTGGTGGTCGTCGTGTAGACGGTGCCGCGCGGAGCGGTGACACGGACGATCGCCCCGGGGATCGGCGCTCCGTCGAGGGTCGCCGTGCCGGTGATCGCGGCGGTGCGGTTGGCGAACCAGGTCTGGTACACCGGGAACCCGCTGCGCTGCTGGTACGTGATCGTCAGGCTGGTGAGCGACACGCTCGGCGTGAACCAGGCCGTCGCACCGGCGGTGTCGACCGCGCCGGTGTCGCCCGTCAGGGTCCGGGTGGCCGGGTCCCAGGTGGGCCGGTCCTGCCCGGTCGTGCCGTCGGGGTCGGCGGTGCACGACGGCCCTCCGGCGACGGCGGCCGAGCACGAGTTGTAGGAGCTCACGTAGCCGAGCTGCTCCGCGGTCGCGGCGCCACCCCCGGAGACGGTGGCCGAGATGGTCGCCCGGTCGGCGTCGACGTCGCCGAGCACGAACGACCAGCTCTGGGCGCCCGGCGTCGGCTCGGCGAACGTGTAGGTGGTCGTCGAGGCGCCGGTCGTGGGCGAGTCGACGTTCGGCCGCTGGTTCATGTAGGTCTGGCCGCGGCTCGTCCCGTAGACCGCGCCCGACGGGGTCGACGCCGACTGCCAGGTCGATGCCCCGCTGACGACGGTCGACTGCCGGGAGTCCGACGTGAAGGTCGTCTCGGGGAACCCGGCGAGCGTCATCGTGCCGGTGTAGGCCCGGCTCGCTCCGCTGAGGGTGAAGGTCCCCCAGTTGCCGACCGGCTCCGCCGACGCACTCGTCGCGCCGCCGATCGCGAGTCCTGCTCCGAGTGCCAGGGCCGTCAGCCCAGCCGTGACCGCGCGCCAGCGCCGCATGTGTACTCCCCTGCTGTGGCACCGGTGAACCCGACACCCCCTCAGACTATCCAGCGGGCGAGGCTCGTGTCCGGGGCATTACACGAGCAAGAAGGTCCCGCCGAGTGGTCACGACCTGCCGCGTGCCGGTCGCCGGGTGGCCGAGAAGTGTCGGCTGGAGGGCCGCCGGACGACAGTTCGTGACCCCTCGACGAAAATCATCGGCGCGTCAGGAACCGAGCGCCACCAGGGCGTCGAGCGCAGCGACCTGCCCGGCCACCACCAGCTCCCGCGCCTCGTCGAGGCCGACCCACCGTGCGTCGTCCACCTCGGGTACCTCCACGAACCGCCCCGACCCACGCGGCAGCTCGAGCCGCACGGTGTTGCTGCGCACGGTGTCGACCGAGAACCCCGACGCCCGTGCCGCGAAGACCCGCACGCGCTTGCCCGACGCCTGCCGGAACTCCCCCAGGTCGGTCAGGTCGGCCGCGGTCACCGGTGCGGGCACGCCGATCTCCTCGGCGAACTCGCGCAGCGCGGTGCCGAGCGGCTCCTCGCCCGCCTCGACCAGCCCCTTCGGGATCGACCAGGCACGCGGCCGGTTCCGCCAGAACGGTCCGCCCATGTGCGCGAGGAAGACCTCGGGCCCGGACGGACCGGTCCGGTGCAGCAACAGTCCGGCGCTCACGACCACGCCCCGAGACTACGCAGACCCTGTCGGGAGGCCCGGATCACCACACACGCGCCGCGCACCACCCGACGTGCCCGGTTCCACCGCCGGTTCCCCACGTCCGCGCCGGGAGTACCGTGTGGCGCACGGAGCGCCGTGTGACGCCCCCGGAGGACCTGCGATGGAGGAGGCCGATCGGGATGGACGAACGATGGACGACGGTGACGCTGGCCGCGGACGCCGCGATGCCGCACGACGAGGCGCTGCGGTGGATCGCCGCCCGCGCGGACAGCGGGATCGAGCGGATCCGGATCATCGGTGCCGACCCGGCGATCGAGGGCCCCCGACCGGTAGCCGACCGCCTGGCCGAGGCCGCTCGTGCCGCCCTGCCCGGAGTCACCGTCGAGGTGCACCGGCACGCCGGACCGTTCGCCACCGCTCTGGTCGAGGAGTCCGACGGCGGTGACCTCCTGGTGATCGGGACCTTCCGGAGCCGACGGGGTTCGACCGCCGGCGGCGACCCGGCGCGGGTCGCGGTCCGCGCGGCCGTGCCGACCGTGATCGTCCCCGAGGGCCCGCACCCGATCGACGGCGACGTGGTGCTGGCCGTCGAGGAACCCATCGACGAACGGGCCGTCTCGATCGCCGTCGCCGAGGCCGTCCGGCTGCACCGACGACTGACGCTGCTCCGGGCGTGGGAGATGCCCGTGCTGACCCGGACCGGGCTCACCGACTTCGCCGAGGATCCCCTGCGGTGGCGCGCCCGGAACGCCGAACTGCTGCAGCGGGTCACCGAGGACCTGACCGCGCGGTTCCCGGCGGTGCGGATCCGGCCGCTGCTCGTCGAGGGACACCCGGGGCATGCCATCGCCTCGCGCACCCGGCGGGCGTCGCTCGTGGTGCTCGGACGGGGGCACGTGCGGGTGCTGTCCGGCGCACTGCTCCACGACGTCGTCCGTGAGACGGCGGCTCCGGTGTGCGTCGTCCCTCCGGCGGCCCACACGGACAGCGCGGGGTCCGGACGGGTCAGCCGGCGAGTTCCCGGATCGCGTCGGCCATCTGGTCGGTGAGGTACGCGACACCGCGGCCGTTCGGGTGCAGGGCGCCGGCCTTGAGGTCGATGCGTCGCAGGTCGCTCGAGCCGGTCAGGCTGACGCCGGCGACGTAGCGCTCGTCCGCCGGGGCGCAGGCCGAGTGGGCCTCGGTGCGTTCGAGGACGTCGACGAACCGCACCCCGGCGGCGTCGGCGGCGGATGCGGACACCGCGTCGAGCTCCTCCTGGACGCCGTGGAGGTACGCCACGTCGTCGTCGGTGAACGGGAAGGTGTCGGAGGGGAACGACCCCGCGAGCGTGCCGAGGTCGAGCGCCGAGCGGAAGCAGCCCTTCGCCGGGGTGTGCTCGGCGTCCGGGAAGATCGCCGGGTACCCGAGGAACACGACGACGGCGTTCGGGGCGGCCCGTTGCACCGCTGCCAGGGTGTCGGCGATCCCGAGCGCGACCCGCGACTGGATCTTGACGCTGAGCTGGTCCTCACCGTCCTGCACGAGCGTGCTCTCGCACGACGGCGCGTCACGTCCGGAGAACACCGGGCCGTCGGCCGAGATCGCCAGGCACGACGCGGCGGTGCCGAACAGGTCCGCGTCGTTGCCGCCGATCGTCAGGGTCACGAGCCGGGTGCGCGACGACAGCGACTCGATCTGCGGGGGGACGCCCGTGAACTGGTGTCCGGTCGTGACGTCCTCGCTGGTGGCGCCCGCGCACGTGACGTCGGTCAGGTCGAGGCCGAACCGCGCCGCGAGCCGGTGCGGGTAGTCACGGGCCGACTGCACGCACGCGCTCGTGGGCAGCCGGGTCCGATCGCCGAGGCCGTAGCCGGCGGAGTACGAGTCACCGAGGGCGACGTACTCGCTGCCGGGCGGGAGGTCGGCGAGCGATTCGGTGGGGTCGTCCGGCACCGGGTAGGGCTGCGGGACGGGCCACATCGGCGCGGCCGACGCGGGTTCCACCGGCCCCGGTGCCGCGACCCCGGCCACCACCAGCCCGACGACGGCGACCGCCGCCAGGGCGGCGAGCAGCGTCGTACGGGCGGTGCGGAGCAGTTGCGGCCTCCGGGCGGGTGCGGCGGATCGGTCGGTCGGGTGGGGTCGGTCGGGTG
>NZ_QKTB01000002.1:0-284833 GCF_003234405.1 Curtobacterium sp. MCLR17_045 | reverse complement strand
AGCGCCCGTGCAGCGCGTACTCCCCCACCATCCGCTCCTTGTAGACCGCCGGGTGCGCGTCGCTGGCCGCTACGCCCAGCCGAGCTCGTGCAGCCGCTCGTCGTCGATGCCGTAGAAGTGGCCGATCTCGTGCACGAGGGTGGTGTGCACCTCGTCCTTGAGCTCCTCGACGGTGTCGCACTCGGCCAGGTGCTGCTTGCGGAACACCACGATGCGGTCGGGCAGCTCGCCGAAGCCGTACTGCCCGCGCTCGGTGGCTGCGATGCCGTCGTACACGCCGAAGAGCTCTTCGCCGTTCTCCGGTTCGTCCTCGACGACGAACACCACGTTGTCGAGCCCGTCGACCATCTCGTCGGGGAGCAGGTCGAGTTCGTCGGTCACGAGTTGCTCGAACGCGTCGGCGGACATCTCCATCACGGGTGGATCGTCCCACACCGCGCTGATCACTCGCGGCTCACTACTCGTGGCTGACCACTCGCGGCGAAGCCGCACGGCGCCGGAGGCGACCAGAAAAACACTGAGGGAGAGCCCCGGTTGCGTCACACGCAACAGGACTCTCCCTCGACTGGGGTGAATAACGGGTCTCGAACCCGCGACCTCCTAGACCACAACCAGGCGCTCTACCAACTGAGCTATATCCACCATGTTCGAACCGGCTGACCGGCGCGACCACTCAATAGTAGTACATGCGGGACGGGGTGCGGACCACCCGTGTCACTACTCGGCCGCGGGCTGCGCCAGCCGTGACTCCCACTTCGCCACGACGTCGGCCTGTACGGCACGCACGTCGTCGGTGCTCGGGCCGGGCTCGGCGACGAAGCCGGCGCGGCGGTAGTACTCGAGCTCGCGGATCGACTCGAGGATGTCCGCGAGGGCCCGGTGCCCACCGTGCTTCTCCGGTGCGTTGAAGTACACGCGGGGGAACCAGCGGCGGCAGAGTTCCTTGATGCTCGACACGTCGACGCTGCGGTAGTGCAGGTGCCCGTCGACGCGCGGCATGTACTTCGACAGGAACGCACGGTCGGTGCCGATGGTGTTGCCGGCGAGGGGGGCGGAGCCCTCGGCGGGGACGTGCTGGAGGATGTACTCGAGCACCTGGTACTCGGCGTCCGCCAGGCTCACGCCGTTCGGGATCTCGTCGATGAGCCCCGAGGTGACGTGCATGTTCGTCACGAACTCGTTCATGTTGTCGAGCGCCGACTGGTCCGGTTTGATGACGATGTCGAACCCGGGGTGCACGGGCTCGAGGTCGAAGTCGGTGATGACCACGGCCACCTCGACGAGTTCGTCGACCTCGAGGTCGAGGCCGGTCATCTCGCAGTCGATCCAGACGAGGCGGTCATTCGCGGTTGCCATGTCCTCGATCCTATTCCCGCCCCGCGTGCGTCCCGTACGTGCCGCTGCGCCCGCCCAAGCCGACCCACCCTTGTGCGCCCGTTCCGTGCGTCGGATGCGCGAGCGGGCGAAATGCCGCGGTCGCCCTGCGGACGCACCCGGACGTTCCGCCCGCCCGCGTCCAGCCGAGCGGGCGAAATGCCGCGGTCGCCCTGCGGACGGACCCGGATGTTTCGCCCGCTCGTCCGGGACGCGAGCCGCACGCGGTATAGGCGACCGCCTGGAGGCCCGGGGCGACCCCGGCAGGCCGACCCGCGCCTCCAGGTGGTCGCTCTCTACCCCGCCTGCCGCACGGTTCTGGCCAGCCCCGCGCGAACGGGCGAAATGCCGGAGTCGCTCTGCGGTCGAGGCCGGGCATTTCGCCCGCTCGTGGGTGGAGCGTGGAACGAGGGGCGAGCGAGCCCCCGCGCGGACGCACGAACGGGCGAAATGCCGGGGTGCCCACGGGGGACACTCCGGCATTTCGCCCGTTCGTGGAGAAGTGGGGAAAGGGGAGAAGGGGGAAGGCGCCCCCGCGCCCCCGCGCCCCGGCAGCTAGGCCATTTCGCCGGCGGTGATGGCCTCGGCCTCGACGCGCTCCGGCTCGGGACCGTCGTCGACGCGGCGCAGGACCCTGGTGGTGCAGAGGATCACGACGAAGGCGACCGCGACGGATGCACCCGCGAAGACGTAGGCGGCCGAGGGGGAGTACGCGTCGGCGAGCAGGGTCGCGACGGGCGGGGCGATGGCGCCGCCGATGAAGCGGACGGCGGAGTAGGCGCTCGAGGCGACGGAGCGGGGGAGGTCGGTGGCCTCCATGACGCACTCGGTGAGCACGGTGTTCAGGACACCGAGCACGAGGCCACCGATGACGACGCAGATGATCAGGCCGACCTGGGAGCGGACGACGAGGGCCGCGGCGAACAGGTCGAGCGCGAGCAGGGGCAGCGCGATCTTCAGCACCGTCGTCCTCCGGAGACGGGCGGTGAGCATCGGGGCGACCCACACCGACGTGATCGCGAGACCGACACCCCAGCCGAAGAACGTGAACCCGATGCCGAGGGCGCCGAAGCCGAGTGGGAACGGCGTGTACGCCAGCAGGACGAAGAAGCCGATGTTGTAGAACAGCGCGGTCGCGGCGAGGGCGGCGAGTGCCGGACGGGTCAGGGCGCGGAAGGGAGCGGAGAGCTTCGTCGGCGTGGGCTTCTCGAGGCTGCCGGTCTTCAGCAGGGCGACGATGGCGATGAACGCGACGGCCATCAGGGTCGTGACGCCGAAGAACGGGCCGCGCCAGCTCACCGAGCCGAGCAGACCTCCGACGAGGGGACCGACGGCGATGCCGAGGCCGAGCGCTGCCTCGTACAGGATGATCGCCGAGGCGGTGCCGCCCGACGCTGCCCCGACGATGGTCGCGAGCGCGGTGGAGATGAAGAGCGCGTTGCCGAGGCCCCAGCCGGCACGGAAGTCGATGATGCTCCACACGCTGTTCGATGTCGCCGCGAGCACCGAGAAGAGCACGATCAGGGCGAGTCCGATGAGCAGGGTGCGCTTCGCGCCGATGCGGCTGGAGACCCAGCTGGTGAAGAACATCGCGACACCGGTGACGGCGAGGTAGCTCGTGAAGAGCAGCTCGGTCTGCGCCGGAGTCGCCTTGAGGGACGCCGCGATCGCCGGGAGGATCGGGTCGACGAGGCCGATGCCCATGAACGCGACGACACAGGCGAAGGCGATCGCCCAGACCGCGGACGACTGCTTGAGGATGGAGCCGGACTGGCCGGCGGGTGCGTGGGCGTTCACGCGGGGATCTCCGTTCCGTTGGGGGTTGTCCGGGTGCGCTGGGCGATCAGGTTCGCCGCGTGGTGCAGGACGTCCCAGTCGTCGTCGGTCAGGTCGGCGAACAACGGACCGACCGTGCTGGTGAGGGTGGAGCGCCAGGAGGCGAGCCGTTCGCGTCCGGCCTCGGTGAGTTCGATGAGCTGCCCGCGGGAGTCGTCCGGGTCGACGCTGCGGCTGACCAGGCCGTCGGCGAGCATGCCGGCGACGAGTCGGGTCATCGTGGGCTGCGCCACGCGGGAGGCGGTGGCCAGTTCTCCGAGTCGCAGGGGTTCGTCGGTCTCGAGGATGCCGAGCGTGCGCCAGACCGCGGTGGACGTGGTGTTGCCCGTCGACTGGACGGCGCTGCGGATCAGGCGGTTGACGGAGACGAGGAGGGTCTCGATCGTCTGCTCACGCGGTGTTTCCATAGCTGAACTATATAGCCATGCTATGCATAGCGCAACGACGGGCTGGACAGACTGCACCAGCCGCCGCCTGGTAGAAGGGAGGCATGAGCGACATCACCATCCACGAAGGCGACGAGTACACCGCGATCTTCCACGGCGGTCCCTTCGACGGCACGACCGACACCCGCACCGCCACGAGCGACGCGCTGGACGACGAGGTCACGGTGTTCGCCGACGTCGAGGGCCTGCAGACGGCCTTCACCTACCGCGCCACCAAGTCCCGCCAGGTCCTCGACCAGATCTCGGTCGAGTTCACCTACGAGCCCGGCGAGTCCGACCCTGTCGACGACCTGCAGGACCGCGGCGACCGCAGCGGCGAGTTCGACCGGGAGTAGAACCCCCACCCGCCGCGTTGCAGGACCACATGCAGCTCGACCTCTGGACGTCCGCCTTCTGTGCGCCGTGCGCCGCCGCCCGCCGGGTGTCGGCCGAGGCCTCGGCGCTCGTCCCCGGGCTCACCGTGACCGAACGCGACGTGGCGGCACACCCCGACGACGCGGAAGACCTCGGTATCCGGTCCACGCCCACGATCATCGTGCGGCAGGACGACGGCACCGAGGTCTTCCGTTCACCCGGCGTCCCGACCCGTGACCAACTCCTGCTCGCGGTGGCCAAGGCGCTCTGAACGAGCCGCCGCCGCGGCCGGGGCAGCCGCCGCCGCAGCCGTCCCAGCGGCGGTCCCCGGCGCGGGCGGAGCGGCCCGCGCCCCCGCGCGCTGCGACGTCGGCGCCGCCACCACCACGGGTTCCGGCGGATCGACCAGCGCCCGCACGCGTCGCGCCAGCCGCTTCGCGCCCCGGATCGGCGCCCCGATGCCCAGCGCAACCAGCCCGAGCGGACTGCGATCGGCCCCACCGAGGGCGTTCTTCCGCTCCCACGCACGGCGCAGCACCCCACCGCGACTCCGCCGTGCCGGTGCCCGATCCACCAACGTGCCGGCGTCCCGTCGGGCCATGAGCTCCACGAGCCGGTACTGCCAGTCGTCCTCCGAGGCCGGGTGGAAGTAGTTGTCCCGCATCCACTCCGGCCGGACGACACCGAACCGTCCGTCGACCAGGTCGACGGCGTCACCCTCGAGGCCGCTCCCCACGAACACCTCGTTGATCAGGTGCCGCCCGATCCCGAAGTCGGTCAGCGTGAGCGCGGGCACGCCTCGCGCCGCCGCCTCGAGCACCGCGGTCGAGCTGATCGTCACGAGCGCCACCGCACGGTCGAGGTGCTCGGCCATCGGGCCGCTCTCCACCACGAGGTTGGTCGGCGCGTCCGGGGGTACCAGGTCCGGGTAGGGGTGTTCCTCGCGGTGCGTCTGGTGCTCGCCGGCCGCAGCGCGCGTCTTGATGACGACGCGCCACTCCGGGTGCGCCCGCGCTGTCTCCACGAGCCACCGCACGACGAGGGCCCGGTCGGCCCGCTCGAACGGCACACTCGGCTGCGCCGCGAAGACGACGGAGTCGCGGCCGGTCGAGCCCGCACCATCGCTCGCGCCGGCACCGCCGGTCGCGCAGACCCCCCGCGCGAAGGGCAGCGTGGCGAGCGCGAAGTGCGGCTCGACGCCGCCCTCGCGCGCCATGTCCTCGTACGCGCGGACCTCACGGTGGCTGTGCAGCACGAACAGGTCGGCCCGGGCGCGGAAGAAGATGCCCTTCCACTTCGACGGGAACGAGATCCCCGGCAGCCCCGACACCAGCACCGGCCGGTCCGGGATCCGCCGGTGCACCTCGTCGATCACGAGCTCGGCCACCGGTCCGATCAACGACACCAGGACGGCGTCCGGCGGGTCCTGGCGGAGTTCCTCGACGACGGCGTCGACGTCCTTCGGCGCGGGCGGTTCGCGGTGCAGGTGGGCGAGGCGCCGGTCCAGCCCGCGGAACGCCGACCGCAGCTGCTTCGTGCTCGCCGACCGCGGGGTCGCCACGGTGCGCAGCTCCAGGTCCCAGTCCGCCGGGGCGCTCGCCAGCAGGTGGGCGCCCCACTTCGCGAACGAGTCGGTGTCGACCAGGCCGACCACGCGTCGGACGCGTGGTGACGCGTCGGACGGGAGGCGCGCCTCCAGTCCGACCGTCGACCCACTGCCGTCAGCCGGCACGTCCAGGGCACGGGTCCCGTCGACCGGGCCGCTCACGCGCCGACGCGACGCAGCTTCGCGAGCAGTGCCTGCTCGCCGGCGGTCGGATGGGGACTGCATCCGCTCACGCGCCGACGCGACGCAGCTTCGCGAGCGGTGCCTGCTCGCCGGGGAAGATCCTCTTCACGCCGTCGCCGAGGGCGGTCTCGATGATGCGGATGTCGCGGGCGAGCGTCTTCAGGCCGTGCGGCTCGAGCGACGCGGCGTGGTCGGAGCCCCACATCGTGCGGTCGAGCGTGATGTGGCGCTCGACGGCCGTGGCGCCGAGGGCGACCGCGGCGATGGAGATCTGCAGGCCGGGCTCGTGGCCGGAGTAGCCGACGGGGACGCCCGCGTAGCGGTGGGCGAGGGTGTCGATCATGCGGAGGTTCGCCTCCTCGGCCGGCAGCGGGTAGGTCGACGTCGCGTGCATGAGGACGAGGCGGTCGGTGCCGAGGGCCTCGACGGCGGCGTCGATCTGCTCGAGCGTGGACATGCCGGTCGACAGGATGACGGGCTTGCCGGTCGCGGCGACGGCGGCGAGCATGCCGAGGTCGGTGACGGACGCCGAGGCGATCTTGTAGGCGACGACGTTGAGGTCCTCGAGGAAGTCGACCGACGGCTCGTCCCACGGCGACGCGAACCAGTCGAGCCCGCGGAGGGTCGCGTGGTCGCCGATCTCGATGTACTGGTCGCGGTCGAACTCGACGCGGTAGCGGTACTCCAGGTAGGTCATGTCGCCCCACGGGGTGCTGCGCGGGGTGTTCTTCATGTGCTCCGGCGTGGAGATCGCGGGAGTGCGCTTCTGGAACTTCACGGCCTGCAGGCCCGCGTCGGCAGCGACGTCGATGAGCTGCTTCGCGATGTCGACGTCGCCGTTGTGGTTGAGGCCGATCTCGCCGATGAGGTACGCGGGGTGGCCCGCGCCGATCGTGGACGTACCGATGGTGACGGTCATGGTGCTCCGTTCGGTGCGGGGGTGGCCCGCGTCGGGGATGGGTCTCGGGTCGTGGTGGGTGCTGGGGCCGGGTCGCCGACGCGTGCGTCGGTCAGCGCGCCGGGCGCGCCCGGCGCTTCGGCGAGGGCTTCGGCGAGGGCCAGGTCGGCCTCGTCGTCGATGTCGATCGCGCCGGCGCCGTCGACGACGGCCAGCTCGACGCGGCCGTGGAACCGGTGCCGGTTCTCGAGGAACCCCGCCGTCCGCATCACGTAGAAGGCGCCGGTCTCGCGGTACTCGGGCTCCCGGTCCTGCCGGCGGGGCCTGGTCGCAGCGTCGTGGTTCACCGCCACCGCGGTGCCGTCCGGGGCGGTCCGCCACAGGAACGCGTGCGACGGCGTGGCGGCGAACACCGCGTCGGCGTGCCCGTCGACCACGCGCGCGACGGCGGCGTCGAGGTTGGCCGGGTCGATGAACGGCGAGGTCGCCTGCAGGAAGACGAGGACCTCGGGCAGTGGTGTGCTGATCGCGTCGAGGACGTGCAGCAGGGCGGACTCCGAGGACGCCTCGTCACCGGCGAGCTCGGCCGGACGGCGGACCACGGCGGCACCGGCGGCGACCGCCTCGGCAGCGATGGCGTCACCGTCGGTCGTGACGACGACCTCGTCGATGCGCGTGGCACGTCGTGCCGACTCGACCGCTCGACGGACCAGCGAACGGCCCGCGACCGTGCGGAGGTTCTTGCCGGGGATCCCCTTCGACCCGGCACGCGCGGGCACGACGGCGAGGACGGAACCGGTGGTGCGCATGCTCCGGACGCTACGAAGCGCGGGTGTCGCGGAGGGGAACGGGCGGCAGACGGCGGCCGACCGTTGGGCGACCGCCGGGTCCTGTCGCGGCGACGCGGCGGGGCGCGCATCGAGCGTCCGGTGGCCGCTCGCCGCTACAATCGACGCTGCTCGCCTCCGTAGCTCAGTGGATAGAGCAGGTGGTTTCTACCCACCGTGCCGCGGGTTCGATTCCTGCCGGGGGCGCCGAAGACGAACAGGGCCGCCATCCTCTCCGGATGGCGGCCCTGTTCTCGTCGTGGGGGTGGTTACTCGTCGTCGTCCGCGGCGCGGCGTCGGAGTTCGGCGGCGCTGATCGGCTGCGTGTACGGCGCCTCCGACGTCTCGTTCGCGTCGGCGGGCTCGGCAGGGGCCTGGTTCAGACGCGTCGGGACAGACGTGGTGTTCGTCGCGCCGGGGGAGTCGACCCGGGGTGCCGATGCGGGCGGGACGTCGTTCGCGGGCGCCCGGTTGACGTGGGCGTCGGCCGCGGTGGGCGTCGCGACGGGGCGGTCGGACGAGGACGGACGGTCATTCCGCGGAGCGCGGTCGGAGTCACCGAAGGCGCGGGTGGCGCTGGCGTCGCCGGACGCGCGAGTGGCGCTCGCGTCGCCGAAGGCCCGCGTGGCGCGGTCGTCGTCCACGACCTCGGTGTCGTCCGTGCCGCGGCCCTGGACGGAGCGGGCGGGCGAGGTCGGGGTGCCGAGTGCCGGACGGACCGGGGGTGCAGCCTCGTCGTCGCCGTAGACGCGGGTGGTGTTGTCACCGAAGGAGCGCGTGGCGTTCTGGTCGGCGCTGCCGCGGTTCGGGTTCGTGCCCGCGCCACGGTTCACGGAGAACGACGGGGTCGTCCCGCCGGCGGCACCGGCAGACGCAGCGGGCGCAGCAGCACCGGGTGCGGCAGCGGCCGGCACCGGAGGAGTCGACGGTGCGGACGCGGGGCGCTGGGCCGGACGCAGCGAGGTCGTCGTCGGGGTAGGGCGCTCGGCGGGAGCAGCCGGCGCCGGGGCCTGTGTCTGCGCCTGCGCCTGCGCCTGCGTGCGCGGGGGCTCGGCCTGGTCGGCGTTCCAGTCCTGCTGGCGCTTGATCAGGTCGGCGTCGGGGTCCGGGGACTCGAACTTCCAGCGCTCGAGGTCGGCCTTGAAGAGCTTGCGCGCACGGCTCGGTCGCGCCTGCCAGTCGAGCAGGCGGTCACGGAACTCGGCGAGGGACTGGTCGGCCTGGAAGCTGAACGTCGACGAGTTCTTCTTGATGTCGGCGATCTCGTGCTGGGCCCAGCTGGCGGCCAGCGGCGCACCCTGCACGGGGAGCAGGCGCAGCCGGATGTCGGCGTCCTCGGCGAGGTGGTCAGCGTACGCACGCTCGTCGTGTCCGAGCGATCCCCATGCCGCTGCCTTGCGCGCAGCCGTCAGGATCGCGGCGACGGCCGCGTTCTTCGATTCCCGCTCCTGGAGCGCCACGACCCGCTTGGTCGCGCTGCGCCCGATGAGCGCCGCGATCACGCCCGCCACGACGATGGCGACGAAGGGGATCACAGCGCCCGAGAGCACCCGCCAACCCGTGTCGGACGAAGTCCAGTCGGTCAGGTCGTTCCACCAGTCCATGCGCGCACCATACCCACGGAACGGTCAGGCGTCGGGGAGGCCGGACGGCGTTCCGTGCATCCCGGTGCAGATGATTCCAATGTGGAACATCATGACCAGCGCAGGGTGTCCACGGCGTCGTCGGCGGACCACACGCTCGGCAGCTCGACGAACCGGCGCTCGGTCGCGACGTACCGGCGGGCACGGTAGGCGGTGTCGCCGGCGACGTCGATGCGGTCGACGTACCCGACGATCTCTCCGTTGGCCCGGGTGACCCGGCTCAGGTCGTCGCGGACGTCGAGGATGCGGTAGTCGCCCCGGGCTCGGGCCAGCGGGACGGTGCGGATCCGCAGTGCGGGTTCGGTGATGGTCTGCATCGCTGGCCTCCTGGTCGGTGTGGTGCCGACGCTACGGGGGACCACCGACACGCCGAGGGGCAACGTCCGATCTGGGGAACAGGGTCCCCGCGCACACTGTTGTGGAGGAACGACGGGGCTGCACGGGCAGCCCGGAGAGAGGTTGTGGCCATGACCACGTTCGTGCTCGCAGGTGGATGTTTCTGGTGTCTCGACGCCGTGTACCGCACGCTCCAGGGTGTGCAGGACGTGGTGTCGGGCTACGTCGGCGGACAGGTCGAGGAGCCCTCGTACGAACTGGTGTGCACCGGGACGACGGGGCACGCCGAGGCGGTCGCGGTGACGTTCGACGAGTCGGTGATCCCGGCTGACGTGATCCTCGACGTCTTCTTCACGCTGCACGACCCCCGGCAGCTGAACCGCCAGGGGGCCGACGTCGGCACGCAGTACCGCTCGGCGATGTTCCCGGCCGACGACACGCAGCGCGAGCTGTTCGAGCGCGCCATCGAGCGGGCGTCGGACATCTGGGACGGCGGCATCGTCACCACCATCGAGCCGCTCTCGACGTTCTGGACGGCAGAGGAGTACCACCAGGACTTCTTCGCGAAGAACCCCGGACAGGGCTACTGCCTCGCAGTCGCGCTGCCCAAGGTGAACAAGGTGCGGAAGGCCTACAGTCAGTACATCCTGGCGTCCTGACCCCGGGGCGGCAGGGCCACAAGGAGGTGGTTCGAACATGACGGACAACACGGGAACCTGGGTCGCGATCGGTCCGGCCGGAGCGGTGGGCAGCATCCACCGCGCGGCAGACGGGTTCCAGGTCGAGCTCTACGGGCGACGACGGGCGGGCGGGCCGTACCCGTCCCTCGAGTCCGCGAAGGGCGCGGTCCATGCCGCGCTCGGACCGTTGGCCGCCCGGCCCGAGTTCCGAGCGCACTGACCGGGTCCGGACAGGAGGCTCGGGGGACTCGTCCTCCACAGGTCACCTGATCGGGTCCACACGCCACAGATCGAGCCCGGGGTCGCTGACGCGGCCCCGGGCTCCGTGACGATCGACCCATGAACGACATCATCACCGTCTGCGGAATCGTCGCCACCGAGCCCCGGCACCTCGTCACCGAGACCGGCATCGCCATCACGAGTCTCCGACTCGCCTCACCCTCGCGCCGCTGGGACCGGGCCACCGCCGCCTGGGTCAACGGCGCCACCAACTGGTACACCGTCACCGCGTTCCGGTCGCTCGCGTCGAACGTGTACAAGTCCCTGAAGAAGGGCGACCGGATCGTCGTCGCCGGCCGGGTCCGCATCCGCACGTGGGAACGCGACGGTCGCGGCGGGACCTCGGTCGAGATCGACGCCGACGGCATCGGCCACGACCTGGCGTGGGGGATCAGCAACTGGCTGCGGGTGCCGCGGCAGGTCGGCGACGGCGCCTCGGGGCAGGGTGGCCTGCGCGGTGTGGACCCCCGCACCGGCGAGGTCCGCGACCCGGCGGGGCACGGAGCCGGTCACGGGTCCGACCACGGGGCGGAGCCGGACGGCTCGCACGACCACGCACCGGCGACCGAGCACGGTCCGGACGGTGACGGTGACAGCGACGTCGACGGGGTCCACGGAGCACCGCCGCTCGGCGACGGCGAGGAGCCCGCGGGGCCGTCCGAGCACGTCCTCGAACAGGACGCCGCCCCCTGGGACCCCGCGCCGCCCCTCGACGACCACGCCCACGACGCCGAAGCGGCCTGACCCGCACGCCGACCGGAGTCGGGATGCGGGTCAGGCCGCCGGGTGCGCGTGCGGTTCACCGCGTCGCGTCGGTCACCACTTCTGGGCGATCATCCCGATGCCGGAGACCTGGGCGGTGTCCCAGTTGCCGCCTCGGGGCAGCCCGGTCACGCGGCCGTCGATCTTGAAGCTGGCGCCCTGCACCCGCGGGCTGTTCGTCTGCTTCGCCTTCAGCCCGTGGAACGAGAAGCTCGTGTCCCACTTGCCGTTCAGGCCGGTGTTCGACTTGCGGTCACCGACCGTGATGCGGGTGTTCTGCACCGTCGAGTGCACGACGTCACCGTTCAGGCGGGCGTTGGCCTCGGCGTTGAAGAACAGGCGACCGTCGAGGTTGAGCTTGAGGGTGCCGATCGTCTTGTGGTTCACGATCATCGTCGCGACGTCGTTCTTGTACCAGCGCATGCCGATGGGCGTGAGCTTGTTGGTGGCCGGGCCGAGGTAGCCGTAGGTGAACTTGCCGTTCTGCACGCGCTCCCAGATGTAGCGCGGCTTGCCCTTGCTATGCGGGGAGCCCTTGTCCGACTGGATCCCGAACGCGTAGGCGTTGTTGTGTGCGTCGTGCACGTTGATGTACGACGAGTAGCCGGTGCCCGTGCCGTTGGCGCTGATGCTCGCCGTGTACAGCAGGTAGGGGCTGCCCTTCGGCACGGCACCGGCGGCCGATGCCGGCGACACCGGGGCGATGAGCGCGACGGTGAGTGCGATCGCTCCGACGAAGGGGAGTGCGAGGCGGCGGAGCCGCGACGGGGTCGTGGTCGTGTGCGTGGTCATGGTCCTCGTCCTGTCCGTGGTCCTGATCCTGGTCCTCGTCGTGGTGGGCGACGGGCCCGAGGTAGCGGGGTGAGGCCAAGCTACGTCGTCCGTGTCGCGAACAACAGGCTTGTTCGTACAGGTGCGGGAAGCGGCGATCCGGCGTCGGGCGAGCGGTGCTCCGGCGGTGTCACTACACTTGGGGCCGATATGGCTGAGTACATCTACCAGATGGTCCGCGCCCGCAAGGCGGTCGGCGACAAGCTGATCCTCGACGACGTCACGATGTCGTTCCTCCCCGGTGCCAAGATCGGCGTCGTCGGACCGAACGGTGCGGGCAAGTCGACGATCCTGAAGATCATGGCGGGTCTCGACCAGCCGTCCAACGGCGAGGCGAAGCTCACGCCGGGCTTCAGCGTCGGCATCCTCATGCAGGAGCCGGAGCTCGACGAGAGCAAGACCGTGCTCGAGAACGTGCAGGAGGGCGTGGGCGAGATCCACGGCAAGCTCGCACGGTTCAACGAGATCTCGGCGCTCATGGCCGAGCCGGACGCCGACTTCGACGCGCTCCTCGCCGAGATGGGAACCCTGCAGGAGGACATCGACGCCGCCGACGCGTGGGACCTCGACTCCCAGCTCGAGCAGGCCATGGCCGCGCTGCAGTGCCCCCCGGGGGACGAACTCGTCACCCACCTGTCCGGCGGTGAGAAGCGCCGCGTCGCGCTCTGCAAGCTGCTGCTCCAGAAGCCCGACCTGCTCCTCCTCGACGAGCCCACCAACCACCTCGACGCCGAGAGTGTGCTCTGGCTCGAGCAGCACCTGCAGCAGTACCACGGTGCCGTCCTCGCCGTGACCCACGACCGGTACTTCCTGGACCACGTCGCCCAGTGGATCGCCGAGGTCGACCGCGGCCGCCTGTACCCGTACGAGGGCAACTACTCGACCTACCTCGAGAAGAAGCGTGCTCGCCTCGAGGTCCAGGGCAAGAAGGACGCCAAGCTCGCGAAGCGCCTGTCGTCCGAGCTCGACTGGGTCCGGAGCAACACCAAGGGCCGTCAGGCGAAGTCGAAGGCCCGTCTCGCCCGGTACGAGGAGATGGTCACCGAGGCCGAGCGCACCCGCAAGCTCGACTTCGAGGAGATCGTGATCCCGGTCGGCCCGCGTCTGGGTTCGCAGGTCATCGACGCCGAGCACCTGCGCAAGCAGTTCGGTGAGCGCGTCATCATCGGCGACCTGTCGTTCACGCTGCCCCGCAACGGCATCGTCGGCGTCATCGGCCCGAACGGTGTCGGCAAGACCACGCTCTTCAAGACGATCGTCGGCCTCGAGCCCCTCGACGGCGGCACGCTGAAGATCGGCGACACGGTCGACATCTCGTACGTCGACCAGAGCCGTGGTGGCATCGACCCGAACAAGAACCTGTGGGAGGTCGTTTCCGACGGACTCGACTACATCCAGGTCGGCAAGACCGAGATCCCGTCCCGCGCCTACGTGTCGCAGTTCGGCTTCAAGGGCCCGGACCAGCAGAAGCGCGCCGGCATCCTGTCCGGTGGTGAGCGCAACCGTCTGAACCTGGCGCTGACGCTCAAGCAGGGCGGCAACCTGCTGCTCCTCGACGAACCGACCAACGACCTGGACGTCGAGACGCTCGGCAGCCTCGAGAACGCCCTGCTCGAGTACCCCGGTTGCGCCGTGGTCATCACCCACGACCGGTGGTTCCTCGACCGCATCGCCACGCACATCCTGGCGTGGGAGGGCCTCAACGAGGACGGCACGCCGAACTGGTACTGGTTCGAGGGCAACTTCGAGGCCTACGAGGAGAACAAGATCGAGCGCCTCGGTGCCGATGCCGCGAAGCCCGGTCGCGCGACGTACCGCAAGCTCACCCGCGACTGATCCTCGTGGCGAGACTGCACGCTCCCATCCGCATGCGGTGGAGCGACATCGACGCCTACGGTCACGTCAACAACTCCGCGATGCTGCGCCTCCTCGAAGAGGCGCGCATCGTGGGGTTCTGGGGTGCCGACCCCGGTGAGGACCCCGACGGCGATCTGCCCGAGCCGATCATCGACGGCCGGCCGGGTTCCGGCACCATGACGGTGATCGCCGGCCAGCGCCTGGAGTACCTGGCGTCGATCCCGTACCTCCGCCAACCGCTCGACATCCAGATGTGGATCGGGCGGCTCGGGGGCGCGAGCATCGACGTCTCGTACGAGGTCTGGTCACCGGTGGGGCAGCACCCCGCCGTCCTGTACACCCGGGCGACGACGGCACTCGTGATGGTCGACGCGGCGACGAACCGTCCGCGCCGACTGACCGACACCGAGCGTGCCGCGTGCGAGCGCTACCTCGAGGAACCGGTGCAGTTCAGCCGGCCGTAGGCACCCGCATCATGCCCTCCTGGGCGACGGTGGCCAGCAGCTGACCGTCGCGGGAGAACATCCGGCCGAACGCGAGCCCCCGTCCGCCCTGTGCGCTCGGGGACTCCTGCGTGTACAGGATCCACTCGTCGGCGCGACCGTCGCGGTGCCACCACATGGCGTGGTCGAGGCTCGCGCTCTTGACCCCCGGGGTGCCCCAGGCGACACCGTGCCGGCGCATGATCGGCTCGAGGATCGACAGGTCGCTCGCGTACCCGAGCACCGCACGGTGGAGCGCCGGGTCGTCCGGCAGGTCGCCCTGCACGCGGAACCAGACCGCCTGGTGCGGCACGTGCTCGCCCTGCACGTCGACGAACACCGGGCCCTCGACGTGGCGCAGGTCGATGGAGCGCGCGGCCCAGGCACGTGCGACCGGGTGGTCGATCGCGGACAGGATCGACGCGGCCGACGGCAGGGACTCCGGGTCCGGGGTGTCCACCGGGTACGGGTCCTGGTGCTCGATGCCGGTGTCCGGCACCTGGAACGACGCGATCATCGAGAAGATCGGGACACCGCGCTGGTACGCCTGCACGCGTCGGGCCGCGAACGAACGACCGTCGTGGATGCGCTCGACCCCGAAGGTGATCGGCACGTCGATGTCGCCGGGCCGCAGGAAATAGCCGTGCATCGAGTGGACGTCGCGTCCCTCGATCGTGCGCTGCGCGGCGACGATGCACTGCGCCAGCACCTGCCCGCCGAACACCCGTCCGCCGGGGGACCAGTGGCTGGCACCGGTCAGGATCGTCTCGCCCGTGCTCGCGCCGGTGTCCTCGAGTCGCAGGGTCCGCAGGAAGTCGGGTTCGCCGTTCACGCTGTGCAGTCTACGAACGGCCGCCCGACCCCGTCGCAGGTCGCCACGCCCAGGTGCTGCGGCATCGACGGCCGGTAGGATCGGGGACGACATGGGCAACTCGTTCACGCTTCCCGACGCCGCCTCACTCGGTGACCTCCGCACGTACCTCGGACGTGCCGCCCGGATCGAGGACGGCTCGGTCCGGCTCATCGCCGACTCCGGCGTCCTGGCCGTCTACACGGCGATCCTCTACCCGCTCGGGCTGCTCGACGAACTGCCGACGGTGCTCGGCCTCCGCACGTTCTCGCTCACCGAGCCCGCGTCGATCGACACCGTGGTCCCGCTGCAGTCGCTCCTCGAGCGCCTCCGCCTGCTGGCCGAGGCGCAGGACGCCGAACACGCCGAGGGTGCCGACCCCACACGGGCCACCCCGATCGAGGTCGAGCTGCCGCACGAAGTGCACACCGTGACGTGGGCGGCCATCTCCCCGCCCCGCGGTGGCTGGGTCCCGCTGCCGGACGTCTCACCGGAACTCCTCCGCCGCGCCACCCGCGACGGCATCGCCGAGGTCGCCGACGCCGTGCCGTCCAACTCCGGCGAGGCCATCGTCCGGCGGATTCGCGCCGAGGTCTGGGGCCGACCGGTCCCCGGCGTCGAGCACCTGCCCGCCGGTGCGGGCTTCGCGGGCGAGAGCCTCGGGTTCCTCGGGCACGACCCGGTCCGGCTGTTCGAGACGGGCCCGTGGAGTCGACTCACGACCTCGCGCGGCCACGTGCTCGTCAAGCGCCGCGCCTGGACCCTGAGCTCCTAGCAAAGACGACGGCGACGACGACCACACCGCCCGGCCGCCGTGGTTGGCTGGCCGCATGCACGTCTTCCTCACCGGTGCGTCCGGCTACATCGGCTCCTCCGTCCTCCGCTCCCTCGTGGCCCACGGCGACGAGGTCACCGCGCTCGTCCGCTCCGACGAGAAGGCCCAGCACGTCCGTGACGCCGGTGGCCGGGCCCTGGTCGGTGACGTCACCGACACCGACGTCGTCGAGCGCCTGCTGCACGAGAGCGACGGCGTCGTCCACACGGCATCGGCGCCCGGCGTCGACCCGGACTTCATCCGCACCGCGATCGGTGCCCTGGCCGGCACGCCGAAGCCGTTCGTGCACACCGGCGGCATCTTCACCTTCGGTGACTCGACGGACATCTCCGAGCAGTCGCCGATCGACCCGCCGGCCTTGACCGCCTGGCGCGGACCGAACGAGGCCCTGCTGCGGGCGAGCGACGTGCGGAGCACCATCGTCGCCCCTGGCATCGTCTACGGGCGCGGCGCCGGCATCCCGGCGATGTTCGTCAGCGACGGCGAGCAGCCGGTGCGGCTGGTGGGCGACGGCTCGCAGCGGTGGACGACGGTGCACGTCGACGACCTCGGCGAGCTCTACGTCCTCGCGCTGCACCGCGGCGAGCCCGACGGGTACATCGTCGCCGCGACCGGCGACAACCCGACCGTCCGCCAGATCGGCGAGGCCGGGGCCCACGGTGCACCGGTCGTCGCCGAGAGCGTGGACGCGAGCCGCGAACGGCTCGGGCGGGACTTCGCCGACGCCCTGCTGCTGCACCAGGAGGCGTCCGGCGCACACGCCCGGTCGGCCTTCGGCTGGCGGCCGTCGCGGCCGTCCCTGGTCGAGGACCTCGCCTCCGGCTCGTCCGTGCGCTGACCGCGCTGCCCGACGACGCCGGCGTCCCGCGAACACCCCGCCGGCCCCGCGAGACGCCGCCGAATTCGGAGGCGTGGAACGCACATGGCGGCGTCGGACGGACACGCCGGCGTCTCGCGGGAACGAGAACGTGGGAACCGGCGGACGGGAGGCCCGTGGCGGCGCCGCCACGGGCCTCCCCCCGCCGCTCGCGACGATCACTGCACGCCGGCGTCAGCGGAAGACGCCGCGGGAGCGTCGAGACGCCGCCGGATTCGTCGGCGTCTCGAGGACACGCCGGCGTCGCGCCGGGCGCGCGTCAGTCGAAGGTGTTCGTCATCGCGTGGGCAGCGCGGTCCAGGTAACCCCAGAGCTCGGCTTCGTCGAGGGGCGCGAGCTCGAGTGACTCGACCGCCTCGTGCATGTGGTGGAGCCAGCGTTCCCGGGCCTCGGACGTGATGCGGAACGGGTTGTGCCGCATCCGCAGGCGGGGGTGGCCGCGCTGCTCGCTGTAGGTGCCCGGGCCGCCCCAGTACTGCTGCAGGAAGGCGGACAGGCGCCAGATCGCACCCTCGAGGTCGTCGGCCGGGTACATCGGCCAGATGACCTCGTCCTGCTGCACGCCCTCGTAGAAGCGCCGGACGAGCCGGTCGAAGGTCGGAGCGCCGCCGATCCGCTCGTACAGCGACCCGGTGGCCGAGGCGCCGCGCTCCCCGACGCGCAGGGTGATCGGCTGCGCCGGGACGCCGACCGAGCCGGGCATGCCGGGGCCGCCGGGCATGCCGAGCGAGCCGCGCGCTCCGGGCCCGCCCGTGCCGCTCGGGGGTGTGGGGTCGGTCATCGGGGGTCCTTCCCGCTGTCGGGGTCGTCGGTGCGGATCGGCTGCCCGAGGATGTTGCGCTTGGGACGCCGGGGCTTCGTGGGGGCCGGCGTCGGCTGGGTCCGGACGGTGCGCAGGCCGTTGATCGAGGTGGCGTTCTCCCAGCCCTCGGGCATGATCATCGCCATCGCGGGCAGGGTGATGCCGAGTTCGTCGACGGCGTGCTTCAGGCGGGTGCGGAGCTCCCGGCCGACGACGTCGAGCTCGGACGCGCGGGTCTTCACGACGAGGCGGAAGACCATGCCGGCGTCGGTGATCGACTGCAGCCCCCAGATCTCGGGCTTCTCGACGATCCGCTGCCGCCAGCGGGACTCCTGCGACATCGTGACGGCGGCCTTGAGCAGGGCGTCCTGCACGGCGTCGATGTCGGTGTCGTAGGGCACGGTGATGTCGACGAGCACGCGCGACCAGCCCTGCGACAGGTTGCCGACGCGCAGGATCTGGCCGTTCGGCACGAACCACAGGATGCCGTTCACGTCGCGGATCTGCATGACGCGCAGCCCGACGTTCTCGACGACGCCGGTGGCCTGCCCGGTGTCGACGACGTCACCGACGCCGGCCTGATCCTCGAGGATCATGAAGATGCCGGACAGCAGGTCCTTCACGATGGACTGGGCGCCGACGGCGAGGCCGGCTGCGACGAGCGATGCACCGCCGACGATGCCGACCGCGGCGCCCTTCCACAGCGCCGTCGCGATGATCACGAGCGCGATCACGACGACGACCACGGTGGCGAGGTTCTCGAGCACGCTGCCGAGCGTCCGGGTCCGTTGCACGACCCGCGCGGTCTGCACGGGTGAGGCGATGAGGGCCCGGGTGTCGGCCGCTCCCTGACGCTTCTTGACGCCGTTCACGATGCGGTCGACGACCTGCTTGATCATGCGACGGAGGATCAGCCGGAGGATGATCGCCGCGAGGATCGTGATGACGATCGTGATCGGTGCTTGCCAGGCATCGACGAACTGGAGGAACGCGTTGGACGCCCACTTCGGGACGTCGGTGGTGTCTGCTGCAGCCGAGTTCATATCCGGTCGATGCTAAGCGGCGGGGCCTCGGCATCCCTGGAGGAACACCAAGACCCCGCCGGATCAGAGCAGGGGTCAGGCGTCGGCGGCCTGGACCCGGAGCGCGCGCTCGGTGCCCGCGAGGCTCTCGGACACGATGCGGCGCAGCGCCGGCGTCTCCTGGTGCTCCTCGAGCCACGCGGCGGCGGCGTCACGGAGCTCAGCCGACGCGAGTGGCGCCGGGTAGAGGCCCGAGACGATGGTGTCCGCCATGTGGTAGCTGCGCTCGGCCCAGATGCGCGTGAGCACCTCGAAGTACTTTGGCACGAGCCCCTCGAGCAGCACCGGGCTGTTCACGTGCTGGAACCCGACCGTGGTCTGGCGCACGATGGCGTTCGGCAGCTCGGACGAGTCGACCAGTGACGAGAACGCCGCCAGCTTGCCCTCGGCCGTGGGGATCGTCGCCCGGGCACGTGCCGCGGCCTGCTCACCCGACGCGGTCTTGTCCGCGGCGAGCTCGGCGTCGATCTCGGCGTTGTCCGCAGCACCCGCGAGCACGAGGCCCTCGAGCAGCTCCCAGCGCAGGTCGGTGTCGATCTCGAGGCCCTGCAGCGTGACCGATCCGTCGCGGAGGCCCTGCAGGGTCGCGACGTGCTCGGGCGTGGACGGGACCTGCGCGAAGAACTTCACGAACTGGAACTGCGCGTCCGAGCCGGCCTCAGCCGAGGACGCGAGCTGCCAGAGCGTGTCGCCGACGGTGCGGACCGTGGCCTCGACCGAGCCCGGTGCCACGTAGTTGCGTGCGGTGAGCAGCAGCTGCGAGAGCGTCGTGCGGATGGTCGTCGACTCGGTCTCGGTCGCGATGTTGCCCAGCACCAGGCGGACGTAGTCGCTGGCCGGGGACTCGGCGTCGCGCGTGGCGTCCCACACGGAACCCCAGACGATCGAGCGGGCGAGCGGGTTCGCGATCGACGCGAGGTGCTCGATCGCGGTGCGCCGGGAGTGCTCGTCGAGACGGATCTTGGCGTAGGCCAGGTCGTCGTCGTTCAGCAGCACGAGGTCGCCGCGCTGGACGCCGACGAGCTCGGGCACCTCGGTGCGGGCACCGTCGACGTCGATCTCGACGCGGTGGACCCGCTCGAGCTTGCCGCCGGCGGAGGCCGTGTCGGCACCGAACGGCGCGGACTCGTCGTTCCGGAAGGCGTACACGCCGATCGCCAGACGGTGCGGGCGCAGCGTCGGGTAGTCGGCGGGGGCTTCCTGCAGGACGGTGAACGACGTGATGACACCGGACTCGTCGGTCTCGATCTCGGGGCGCAGGGTGTTCACGCCCGCGGTCTCGAGCCAGAGCTTCGACCACTCGGTCAGCTCACGGCCGCTCGTCGCCTCGAGTTCGACGAGCAGGTCGCGGAGCTCGGTGTTCGAGTGGTGGTGCTTCTTGAAGTAGGCGGAGACACCGGCGAAGAACGCGTCGATGCCGACCCACGCGACGAGCTGCTTGAGGACCGAGCCGCCCTTCGCGTAGGTGATGCCGTCGAAGTTGACCTGGACGTCCTCGAGGTCGTTGATCGTCGCGACGATTGGGTGCGTCGAGGGGAGCTGGTCCTGGCGGTAGGCCCAGGACTTCTCCATCGCCTGGAACGTGGTCCAGGCCTCGGTCCACTCGGTGGCCTCGGCCGTGGCGATCGTGGAGGCCCACTCGGCGAAGGACTCGTTGAGCCACAGGTCGTTCCACCACTTCATGGTGACCAGGTCGCCGAACCACATGTGGGCGAGCTCGTGCAGGATCGTGACGACCCGGCGCTCCTTGATGGCGTCGGTGACCTTCGACCGGAACACGTAGGTCTCGGTGAAGGTGACCGCGCCGGCGTTCTCCATCGCACCGGCGTTGAACTCCGGCACGAACAGCTGGTCGTACTTGTCGAAGGGGTAGGCGACGTCGAACTTCTCCTCGAAGTACGCGAAGCCCTTCTTCGTGATGTCGAACACGTACTCGGGGTCGAGGTACGAGGCGAGCGACTTGCGCGCGAACACGCCGATCGGGATCGTCCGGCCGTCGCGGCTGGTCAGCTCGTCGCGCACGACCTCGTACGGGCCGGCGACGAGCGCGGTGATGTAGCTCGAGATGCGCGCGGTGGGCGGGAAGGCCCAGGTCGCGACGTCGCCGTCGACGTGCGGCTCCGGCGTGGGGGAGTTCGAGACGACCTGCCACCGCGACGGCGCCGTCACGGTGAAGGAGAACTCGGCCTTCAGGTCGGGCTGCTCGAACACCGCGAACATGCGGCGGGAGTCCGGGACCTCGAACTGGGAGTACAGGTACACCTCGTCGTCCACCGGGTCGACGAAGCGGTGCAGGCCTTCACCGGTGTTCGTGTACAGCGCGTCGCTGACGACCACGAGCTCGTTCTGCTCCTGCAGGTCGTCGAGCTGGATGCGCACGCCGTCGTTCACCGCGGCGACGTCGAGCGCCGAGCCGTTCAGCGTGATCGAGTGCACGGTCTTCGTGATGGCGTCGATGAAGGTCGATGCGCCGGCGGTGGCGGTGAAGCGCACCCGCGTGGTGCTACCGAAGCTGTCGGCGCCGCGGGTCAGGTCGAGCTCGACGTCGTACGTCTGCACGGCGACGACGGCCGCGCGCTCCTGGGCTTCGATTCGGGTGAGGTTCTCTCCGGGCACGCAACGCTCCATCTTCGCTGGGGACGCGGACGATCGGTGTCCGCGTACGGGGCCCCGGACGGCGTCGTGCGCCGGCGGGACGATGGGTTCCAGCCTAGCGACGCCGCGTACGCTCGGATCGTGACCGAGACGACTGTGGACAACCCGACCGACTCCACCACCGCGCGCACCGCCGTGGAGTTCTGGTTCGACCCGAACTGCCCCTGGGCCTGGATGACGAGCCGCTGGGTGGGTGAGGTCGCCGAGCACCGCGACCTCGACGTGACCTGGAACGTGATGAGCCTGTTCGTCCTCAACGAGGACCAGGACGTGCCGGAGAGCTACAAGGAGCGTCTGCACGCCGGCCAGGTCTACCCGCGCATCGTCACGGCGGCGCGGCTCCGGCTCGGGCAGGACATCGTGAAGCCGCTCTACGACGCCCTCGGTGAGCACATCCACCACCGCCAGGAGTCCGACCCCGAGCAGGTCGTCCCCGCCGTGCTCGCCGAGCTCGGCCTCGACGCCGACCTGCTCGAGTACGCCTGGACGGACGAGGTCGACGCCGCCGTGCGCGCCAGCCACCAGGACGGCATCGACCGCGTCGGACAGGACGTCGGCACGCCGGTCATCGCCGTCGAGGGCACCGCGTTCTTCGGACCGGTCATCTCCCCGGCGCCCAAGGGCCAGGAGGCGCTCGACCTGTGGGACGGCGTCGTCGCCGTCGCGAAGTACCCCGGCTTCTTCGAGCTCAAGCGCTCGCGCACCGTCGGCCCGATCTTCGACACCACCGACTGACGCTCCGGAACCAGGTTCGGTTCGTCGACGGGCGGCCGGGAGGCCCGTGGTGCGCCCGCCCCGCCCGTCGCGTCAGACGAGCGGCAGGCGCATGAGCGTCAGGTCGAGCCAGCGGTCGAACTTGCGTCCGACCTCGGGCACGACCGCGACCGTGGTGAACCCGAGGCGTTCGTGCAGGGCGATCGACCCCGTGTTGGTGCTGCAGATCCCGGCCATCATGACGTGCCGGCCCTCGGCGGTGGCCCGCGCGACCAGCTCGGCCATCAGGGTCGTCGCGATGCCCCGGCCGCGGAACGCCTCGACCACGTAGACGCTGTGCTCGACGGTCAGCCGGTACCCCTGGTGCGGCCGCCACTGCGAGTACGTGGCGTAGCCGGCCACGGTGCCGTCGACCTCGGCCACGACCACCGGGTACCCGCCGCCCTGCCGCTCGGCGAGCCACCCGTCGAAGTACGCACGCGGGTGCGGGGTGTCCTGCCAGATGGCGGTGGAGTGCAGGACGGCATCGACGTGCAGGGCGTGCACGACGTCGAGGTCGGTCGGGGTGCAGTCGCGGATCACGACCCCGTTCGTCGCATATGCTGTCGTCATGTCTCACATCGTAGACGACGCGCACGCCGATCCCGCAACCGGCGCCGACGACACCTCGGTCGCCGAGCAGCGGGCGCTCGGTGAACGCCTCCAGCGCCTCCGCACCGAGCGGAAGTGGAGCCTCACCGAGCTCGCCGAGGAGTCCGGCGTCTCCCGCGCGATGATCAACCGGGTCGAACGCGGAGTTTCCAGCCCCACCGCGACGATCCTCGGTCGCCTGTCCGGTGCCTTCGGCCTGACGATCTCGCAGCTCCTCGACGATGCCCTGGAGCACGAGGTGCCCAGGGTGACGGACCCCGACGAGGCGCGCGGGGTGCAACGGGGCGCGACCGCCGATTCCTGGACCGATCCCGACACCGGGTACCGCCGCCGTCCGGTCTCGAGCGCGGCGTTCCCCGCTGACGTCACCGAGGTGCGCCTCCCGGCCGGCCGCGAGGTGGCCTACCCGGCGTCCGCCTACGCGTTCCTGCGGCACTGCATCTGGGTCGTCGAGGGCGTGCTCGAGGTCGTCGTCGGCGGCGAGCCGACGCGTCTGGCGGCGGGGGACCGGATCGAGCTCGGCGACCCCGCCGACGTCGTCTACCGCAACCCGGGCGAGGACCCCACCCGGTACCTCGTGGTGGTGGTCCGCGCACCGTAGTCCGTGGTGGTCCGGGCCCCGGAGCCGCAGGAATAGGATCGGTTCCATGCGCATCCACCTCGGAACGGACCACGCCGGCCTCGAGTTCAACAAGACCCTCGCAACCCACCTGACCGAAGCCGGGCACGAGGTGGTGGACCACGGTCCGACCGAGTACGACGCGCTCGACGACTACCCCTCGTTCTGCATCAACGCCGCGCACGCCGTGGTGCAGGACCAGCGTGCCGGTGTCCAGGCGCTCGGCGTCGTCTTCGGCGGTTCCGGCAACGGTGAGCAGATCGCCGCCAACAAGGTCGAGGGCATCCGCGCCGCGCTCGTCTGGAACGAGTCGACCGCGCTGCTCGCCCGGCAGCACAACGACGCCAACGTCATCTCCATCGGTGCGCGCCAGCACACCGAGGACGAGGCGATCCGGTTCGTCGACCTGTTCATCGCCGAGCCGTTCTCGGGCGAAGAGCGCCACGCCCGCCGCATCGCCCAGCTCGCCGAGTACGAGACCACCGGGCTGATCGCCGGCCGCCAGATCGACGCGTAGTCCGGCTCGTCAGGGGTACCGGGTAGAACGGTAGTCATGCCCGAGGGTCACTCCGTCCACCGCATCGCCAACCAGTTCACCCGGCACTTCGTCGGCAAGCGCTGCGAGGTGTCGAGCCCCCAGGGGCGCTTCGCCGCCGGGGCCGCGCAGCTCGACGGCAAGCGCATGATCGCCGCGCGTGCGGTGGCGAAGCAGATGTTCCTGGAGTTCGAGGGCGACCTGTTCCTCCGCGTCCACCTCGGGCTGTACGGGGCGTGGGACTTCGCGGGCGTGATCTCCACCGCCGAGGCGCTGTCCGACGACGACGACCGCGAAGAGTCGCTCAGCTCGATCGGCGCACCGCGGCTCGCCCGCTACCGGATGGCCGAGCAGGAGAAGGCGGAGGACCCGATCGAGTCCTTCCCGCCGGACCCCGTCGGCCAGGTCCGGGTGCGGATCCTCACCGAGGACACCGTCGCCGACCTGCGCGGCCCGACCGCGTGTGTCGTGGAGACCCCGGCCGAGGTGCAGCGTGCGCTCGACAAGCTCGGCCCCGACCCGATGAACGACGACGGGCCCGAAGCCGAGAAGACCTTCGTCGACAACGTCCGCCGTCGGAACGTCGCGATCGGGCAGCTGCTCATGGACCAGTCCGTCGTGGCCGGCATCGGCAACATCTACCGCGCCGAGCTGCTGTTCCGGCAGCGCATCGACCCGTACAAGCCGGGCAAGAAGATCACCGTCAAGCAGGCCAAGGCACTCTGGGCCGACTGGTCGAAGCTGCTGCACGACGGCGTCCGCGACGGCCTGATGATGACGATGGACGACCTGTCCGAGGCCGACCACAAGAAGGCCCTGCGCTCCCGCAAGGACCGCCACTGGGTGTACCACCGGCAGGGCGAGCCCTGCCGGGTCTGCGGCACCGAGATCCGGATGGCCGACATGGCCGGCCGGAAGCTCTACTGGTGCCCGAAGGACCAGAAGTAGCCCACGGGCCGGGCACACCCGCCCGGGCACACCCGCCCGGGCACACCCGCCCGGGCACACCCGCCCGGGCACACCCGCCCGGTCACAGCTCCCGGTACGTGAACCGTCCGGCGACGGCCGTCCCCAGCACCCGCATGCCACGCAGTGCGGCGGACGAGGACGCGGCCAGCGGGTCGGTCTCGACGAGCACCAGGTCCGCCACGTCGCCGACGGACACGCCGACGCGCCCGTCGGTCGACCCCTGCCACGCGACGAGTGCCGAGAGCCGCTCGGCCGGGTGCCACGGATCCCGCCCGTCGCGGTCCCGCCCGACGGCCGCCGCCATCGACACCCACGGGTCGAGCGGCGCCACCGGCGCGTCCGACCCGAGCAGCAGGCGCGCGCCGGCCCGTGCGAGCGATGCGAAGGCGAACGCCCGGTCGGTGTGCCCGGCCCAGTGCCGGTCGGCGATGTCCCGGTCGTCCATGGCGTGTTCGGGCTGCACGGACGCGGCGACCCCGAGCCGGGCGAACCGGTCGACGTCGGTGTCGACGAGCAACTGCGCGTGCTCGATCGTGCCGCGGGTCCCGACGGTCTCGAAGACGTCGAGGGCCAGCGTGTTCGCCCGGTCGCCGATCGCGTGGATCGCGGGGACGAGTCCGGCGTCGACGGCACGGCGGGTGATCGCGACGAGCTCCTCGAACGGCCAGGCGAGCACACCGGAGCCGTCGGTCATGGCGGCGGTCCGGGTGCCGAGGGACCCGTCCGTGACCACCTTGAACGGCCCCATCGTGAGCAGGCCCCGCGTGCCGTCGACCACGTCGCCGGTGCGCAGTCCCCGGGCGATGGCCTCGTCGAGCTCGGCCGGGTACACGCCGGACGCGACCCGGATCGCGTCGGTGCCGGCGTGGATCCGGCGGCGCCAGCGGTCGAGTCCGAAGCGCATCTCGAGGTCGACCACGCCCGTCACCCCACGTGCCGCCGCGGCTTCGGCAGCGTCCGCCACGTAGGCGTCGAGCAGGTCGTCCGGCACCTGCGACAGCGCACCGGTCACGTCGAACGCGTCCTGCTCGCGCAGGACCCCGTCCTCGCCCGCCTCGAGCGGCCGGCCGACAGCAGCCGAGAAGTGCGCGAGCGCGAGCGCGTTGCACCACACCGCGTGCAGGTCCGCGCTGATCACGACGACCGGGAGGCCCGGTGCGGCACGGTCGAGCAGCTCGCGTCGCGCAGGGCGCGGCCACATCCCGTCGCGGTAGCCGTGTCCGACCAGGACGCGGTCCGCCACGCCCGCCCGCGCGACGGCGGCGAGCAGGTCGGCGGTCGCCTCGGCAGAGTCGCAGCCGGTCACGTCGACACGGCGGCGGACGAGCGCCCACTGGTCGAAGTGCGTGTGGTGGTCGCGGAGCCCCGGGCCGAGCCAGGCGCCGGCGGCCTCGACCACGTCGGTGTCGACGCTCGTGGGGTCGAGGGTGCCGGTCGGTGCGATCTCGGTGACGCGACCGTCGACGATGCGGACGTCGGCAGGGGCCCCGGAGGTGCCCACACGCCGGACGGTGCGGAGCAGGATGTCCGTCACGACGCCTCCAGGCCGTTCGCCGGGGACGGGACGGGCCGGACCCGCTCGACCTCGTCGGCGAGCGCCGGCGACGCGTAGGGGCCGTCAGCCCGCAGCCCGGCGACGATGCGGTCGATCACCTCGGGGGCCTTGTTCTGCGAGAGCTTCGCGCGGGCGTCGAACCGGGTGACGCGGATCCGGATGCCCACGGTGCCCTTGGCGATCCGGCGGGCGGTCTCCTCGTCGATCTGCAACGACACGGGCGAGGGCATGACCTGCTCGAAGTGGTCGACGAGTTCGCCGAGCACCCGGAAGTTCTCGTCGTCGGACAGGATCTCGGGGGTGCCCCAGACGTGGGCGGTGACGTGGTTCCAGGTCGGCACGAACTGCTCCGGCGGGTACCAGGCGGGGGAGACGTAGCCGTGCGGGCCCTGGAAGACGACGAGGACCTCGTGCCGTCCGAGTTCGTGCGCGACCTCGTCGGGGCGGCCGACGTGGGACACCAGGACGAGGGCGTCCGGGTCGTCGTCGGGGCCGGGGGCCTCGAGCAGCACCGGGTAGTGCGACGCCACCAGCCCGGCCGCGGTGTGCGACACGATCGTCGCCCACGGGTTCCCGGTGATGAGGCGTCGGACCTCGTCGACGTCGGTCATCAGGAAGTGCGGTGTGTGGCGCATGTTCCGAGCGTGGCACAACGGGCCCGGTCGCGCGACGGGTGTCGTTTCGTCAGTGTTTCTGCGCGGTAAAACTCTCAGAGCGCATTGAAAGAAGTCTTGTGGTCGGGATTCGAACCGTCCTAGCTTTCCCACCACGACGACCGGGCAGGGATCCGGCCGCACCCGATCGAGGAGAGATCATGCGACGCAGGACGATCGCCGCGCTGGCCGCGGCGGCAACCTTGGCACTGGTGGCGACCGGCTGTTCGGCGGGCGGCGCGGCCGACGACGACGCTCCCTCGAGCCTGGTCTACGCGACCGGCGAACCCGACCACCTGACCCCGGGCCGGCAGACCGTGGCCTTCGACCAGGTGATGAGCGTCTTCGCGCCGCTCACCCAGACCGACGCCGACGGTGACCTGCGGTACGTGGCGGCGAAGAGCGTCGAGAGCGACGACGCCACCACGTGGACGATCACGCTGCGGGACGGCTGGACGTTCCAGAACGGCGAGGCCGTCACGCCGGAGAGCTACGTGAAGGCCTGGAACCACGTCGCCTACGGCCCGAACGCGTGGGAGAACAGCGGTCAGCTCGCCGGGATCGTCGGGTACACGGACCTCAACCCGGCGAAGGGCACCCCGAAGACCAAGGAGATGTCGGGACTCAAGGTCACCGGCAAGGACACCTTCACGGTCACGCTCACCCACGCGGACAGCCAGTTCCCCCTGCAGCTCAGCCAGGCCCAGACGGCGTTCTACCCGATGCCCGAGGCCGCCTACGACGACCTGAAGGCGTACGACAAGAAGCCGATCGGCAACGGCCCGTACGAGATGACGAAGGCGTGGAAGGCGGACCAGGAGTTCACCGTCACGGCCTGGAAGGACTACGAGGGCACGAAGCCCGCCACCGACGAGGTGACCTTCCGCAGCTACTCCGACATGAACACCGCGTACACCGACGTCCTGGCCGGCAACGCCGACGTGCTGTTCCTGCCGACCGACAAGATGACGAGCGCGAAGGCCGACTTCGGCGACCGCCTGCACTCCTTCGACGCCCCCGGCATCGACTACCTCGGATTCCCGCTGTGGGACGACCGGTACTCCGACCCCGACGTGCGCCGCGCGATCTCGATGTCGATCGACCGTGACGAGGTCAACGACGCGATCTACGGCGGGCTGTACGACCCGGCCACCGCGCTGACCCCGCCGTCGATGTCCGGCACCGAGGAGGGCATCTGCGGCGACGCCTGCGAGTTCGACCCGGCAGCGGCGAAGAAGCTCCTCGCCAGCGCCGGCGGGTTCGACGGCACCATGACGCTCGTCTACCCGGGCGGCACCGGCCTCGACTCCCTGTACGAGGCGTACGCCAACCAGATCCGGCAGAACCTGGGCGTCGACGCCGAGGCGAAGGCCACCACCGACTGGGCGTCCTACTACTCGGAGCTCACGGACAAGACCGTCGCCGGCCCCCACTTCGGCCACTGGGGCGCGCTGTACATCAGCCAGCAGAACACGCTCCGTGCGCTGTTCACCACGGCCGGCGGCTGCTCCCCGTGCACCGGCTACTACCAGTCCGACGACGTCGACTCGCTGCTCGCGAAGGCCGACTCCGCCGGGTCGCAGGACGAGGCGAACGGGTACTACACGAAGACGCAGCAGGCCGTGCTCGAGGACTTCCCGATCGTCCCGACCTTCTTCGACAAGTACTCGTACGTCACGAGCGACAAGATCGCGAAGCTGCCGGCGGTGGCGGGCAGCCCCGTGATCGCGCAGATCGCCGTGAAGTAGGGCGGGGCATGGAGCAGCACACCGTCCTCGACCTGGTCCGCGACGTCCCCGACCGCGACGGCTTCCCGCTCGTCGACGACCTGCACGCCCGGTTCGCCGCGCTCGCCGCGGCGCACCCCGACCGGGTCACGGTCACCCGGATCGGCACGAGCCGCCTCGGCGAACCCCTGCACAGCTACCGCATCGGTACCGGGTCGCACGCGGCCGTCGTGGTCGGCGGGGTGCACCCGAACGAGCCGATCGGTTCGTGGACGGCACTGCACCTCGCCGAGACGGCCCTCGGTGACGAGCGGGTGCAGGCGCTCGACGTCACCTGGCACATCGTCCCGACGATCGACCCGGACGGCATGCGGCTCAACGAGGCGTGGTTCCACGACCCGCACGACCGGGTCTTCTACTCGCGGCACTTCTACCGGCCCGCCCCGGACAGCCAGGTCGAGTGGACGTTCCCGAACAGCTACAAGTCGGTGTACTTCGACCAGGTGCTGCCCGAGACGCTCGCGTTCATGCGGCTCATCGACGACACCGAGCCGGACCTGCTCGTGAGCCTGCACAACGGCGAGATGGGCGGCGTCTACTACTACCTGTCCGAGGACCTGCCCGCCGTCGTCGACACCCTGCACGCGGTGCCGGCCGCACTCGGGCTGCCGCTCGACACCGGCGAGCCGGAGTCCCCGTACCTGCGGGAGCTCGCCCCGGCGGTGTTCGCGATGGACGGCATCGAGACGGCGTACGCCTACCTCGAGGAGCTCGGCGTCGACCCCGGCGAGCACATCCACGGCGGATCGAGCGCGGCGTGGGCGATGCGGCACGGGGCCCTCTGCATGGTGGCCGAGCTGCCGTACTGGAGCCACCCCGACGCCGACGACCCGACCTCGACCGACGAGCCGTACGCCGACCTGCTGCGCCGGTGCGCGGACGAGCTGGGTGCCTCGGGTACGGAACTGCAGGCGTTCCTCGACGAGGCATCGCCGATGCTCACGATCCCGTCCCCGTTCGTCGAGGCCTCCCGGGCGTTCGTGCCGATGCTCATCGGGATGGCGGACACCGACCGCCGCCGTGGCGAACGGGAACCGTCGGACCGGACGGCCACCGTCGCGGAGCGCTTCGGCTGCGAGGACCTCGTCCGCTGCTTCCGCCTGCGCTACGGCGGCATGCTCCTGCGCGCCGTCGAGGCGGAGACGACCGCCGGTACGGCGTCCGCGCCGCTCCGGCGGCTCCGCGACCGCCTGGCCGAGCGCTACGCGCGCTGGCAGGCGGACGCGTCGACGGGTGCGCAGCCGATCCCGGTGGGGAAGCTCGTGGGCGTGCAGTACGGGGCGATCCTCGCCTGCGCGGCGCACGTGGCGGACCCGACCCGCGCCTCCCGACCGTCACTGGTCACCACGGGAGAGCCGGGAGGCGCGTGATGCGTCCGACGCTCGCCGTCGGTCGCCGACTCGGCGGCCTGGTCATCGTGTTCCTCGGGGTGACCTTCCTCATCTACGCGATGACGTTCGCGCTGCCCGGCGACCCGATCAAGGCGCTCGGCGGCGAGCGCCCCCTCACCGACTCGGTCGTGCGGGCGCTGCGGGCCGAGTACCACCTGGACCAGCCGCTGTGGCTGCAGTACGTGCAGTACCTGGGCGGACTGTTCCGGGGTGACTTCGGCACCGACTTCAACGGGCAGTCCGTCGGCGAACAGATGGCCTCACGGTGGCCGGTGACGATCACGCTGGCGCTCAGCGCGTGGGCGCTCGAGATCGTCCTCGGCATCGGACTCGGCGTGGTCTCGGCGCTCAGGCGCGGCACCGTGCTCGACAAGACGGTGCTCGTCGGCACGATCGTCGTCGGGGCGGTCCCCGTGTTCGTGCTCGGCGTGGCCCTGCAGCTGGTGTTCTCGGTGCGGCTGCACTGGTTCCCGGTCGCGGGGGTCACCGCCGGGTGGCCGACCGCGTACGTCCTGCCGGCGTTCGTGATCGCCCTGTTCGGCCTGGCCGCGGTGTCCCGGCTCACCCGGACGTCGATGATCGAGACGCTCGACGCCGACTACGTCCGGACGGCCCGCGCCAAGGGGCTCGCGCCGGGCCGGATCGTCGGTGTGCACGTCCTGCGGAACTCGCTCATCCCCACCGCCACCTACCTGGCGACCGACCTCGGGTACCTGATGGGCGGCACCGTCATCATCGAGGGCATCTTCAACCTGCCGGGCGTCGGGAACCTGCTGTTCCAGGGCATCCGCTCGCACGAGGGTGCCGTCGTCGTCGGCATCTCGACCGCCCTCATCCTGGTGTTCCTCGTCACGAGCGTGCTCGTCGACCTGCTGCACGCCGCCCTCGACCCGCGCGTCCGGACAGGAGCCTCCCGATGACCACCGAAGCCCTCGGCGCCACCGTCGACCCCGTCGTCGGGGTACGGCGCCGGCCACTGCTCGCCGCCGCACGGACGCCGGGGTTCTGGGTGCCCGCGTCGGTGCTCGTGGTGGTCCTGCTCATCGCGGCGTTCCCGCAGCTGTTCGCCGGGCTGTTCGGCCACGGCGACCCCCGGGTGTGCGACCTCGGCCGGAGCGGGGCGTCAGCGACCGCCGGGCACCCGTTCGGCTTCGACCTGCAGGGCTGCGACGTGTACGCGAACGTCATCTGGGGCACCCGGTCGTCGATCGCCGTCGCGGTGCTCACGACCCTGCTCGCCGGCATGGTCGCGGTCGTCATCGGCACCGTCGCGGGCATGGTCGGCGGGTGGGTCGACGCCGTCCTCGCCCGGCTCACCGACGTGTTCCTCGGGTTCCCGTTCCTGCTCGGCGCCGTCGTCGTGCTGAACAGCGTGGGGGAGCGGTCGGTGCTCACCGTGTCGCTCGTGCTCGCCCTGTTCGGGTGGCCGACGATGGCCCGGCTCGTGCGGTCGAGCGTCCGCAGCGTCCGGGGCGCCGAGTTCGTGCTCGCCGCCCGGACGATGGGGCTGTCGACGTGGCGGATCACCACGCGGTACGTGCTGCCGTCGTCGATCTCGCCGCTGCTCGTGCTCGCCACCATCACCGTCGGCGGGGTCATCGTGTCCGAGTCGTCGCTGACCTACCTCGGCATCGGGCTGGAGCGTCCGGCGATCTCGTGGGGGCTGCAGCTGTCCGCGGCGACGTCGCAGTTCCTCCGGGCCCCGCACATGCTCATCGCGCCGGCGGCGTTCCTCGCCGTGACCGTGCTCGCCGTCATCGCGCTCGGCGACACGCTGCGCGCCGCGCTCGACCCACGTCGGCGCTGACCGGCACGGCACACGCCGCGTCGCGGCGGGCACCGTCGCGACCGACGCGCCAGACTCGAACCACCGCCCTTCGAAAGGACCACCGTGACCGACACCCTCTCCGCGTACCGGAAGACCCTGCCCTACATCCGTGAGTGGGTGTCGTACAAGGTGTGGCAGCTGCGGGTGCCCGGCGTGCAGGTCGCCGTCGGGTACGGCGGCGAGGTCCTGTTCGACGAGGCCTGGGGCTACGCGGACGTCGAGGCCGGGCGCCGCCTGACCACCACCGACCTGTTCCGCATCGCCTCGCACTCGAAGACCTTCACCGCGACGGCCCTGCTGCAGCTCGCCGAGCGCGGGTCGCTCCGGCTCGACGACACCGTCGGCACGTACGTCCCGGCACTGGTCGACGGCGGTTCCCCGCTCGCCGACGCCACCCTGCGCGAGCTCATGGAGATGGGTGCCGGCGTCATCCGCGACGGACACGACGGCGACTACTGGTCCCTGCTCCGCCCGTTCCCCGACGAGCAGGAACTCCTGGCGCTCGTGCTCGACCGCGGCCAGAAGGCGCCGACCGGCTCGTCGTTCAACTACTCGAACCTCGGCTACTCGCTGCTCGGCATGGTCATCGCCGCGGTGTCCGGCCAGTCGTACAACGACTTCGTGCGCGAGTCGATCACCGAACCCCTGGGCCTCCGGAACACCGGCCCCGACTGGGACCCCGCACGCGCCGACGACTTCGTGGTCGGGTACACCGGCTTCCACACCGCCCGGCACAGGCAGCGCATCGACCACGTCGACACCCGCGCGATGGCCGCCGCCACCGGCTTCCACGGCACCGCGTCCGACCTGGTCCGCTACTTCTCGCAGCACGTGATCGGGCAGGGCACCCTGCTCGACGACCACTCCAAGCGCCTCGCGCAGCGGAAGGCCTGGAGCGCCACCGACGACCCCGCGGCCCGCGGCTACGGTGCCGGGTTCATCGTCGACCGGATCGGCGGGCGCGAGATCCGCGGCCACTCGGGCGGGTTCCCGGGGCACATCACCCAGTCGATGTTCGACCCGGCATCCGGGCTCGTCGTGTCCGTGCTCACGAGTGCCGCCGCCGGACCCGCCACGCTCATCGCCACCGCGGTCATCGCCATGCTCGACGCCGCGGCCGACGCCGACGCCCCGGGGACCCCGGTACCCGACGACGTCGACACCGCCACGTTCACCGGACGCTTCGCCAACCCGTGGGGCGTCACCGACGTCGCCCGGATCGGTGACCGGCTCGTCGAGGTCGACCCGTCCGGCCCCGAGCCGATGGACACCCCCACCCGGCTCGAGGTCGTCGACGCCGACACGCTGCGGATGACCCACGGCAACCGCTTCGGCTCGGTCGACGAGGACATCACCTACACCCGCGACGAGGACGGTACCGTGCGGGCGATCCGTGGCGGTGGCGGCATGTCGCAGGAGCCGTGGTCGATCCCGGACGAGCGACCCGAGGTGGCCGCCGGGCTGGCCTCGTGACGGACGACAGGGGCACCGCCGAAGGGGCCCCCGACGACGACCGGCTGCTCGAACCGGAGCGCCAGGCCTTCGTCGAGGAGTTCGCCCTGATGCTCAACGACGGCGCGGGCATGCCCCTCACCGACGCCCGGGTGCTCGGCTACCTGATGATGACCCGCGCACCGCACTCGTCGTCGTCCGACCTGCAGGCAGCGCTCGGCGCCAGCTCGGGGTCGGTGTCGATGGCCACCCGACGGCTCGTCGACTCCGGGTTCGTGAAGCGCCACATCGTCCCCGGCGAGCGCAGTCACTACTTCCGCGCCGAGGCCGACGTCTGGGGCTCCTGGCTCGCCAGCGAACGGAAGTACCTCGACCGGCAGCGCGACATCATCGGCCGCGGGCTCGCCGTCGTCGAGGGTGCCGGCCGCACCGGCACGGGCGACGTGGACGCCGAGGTCCGCGAGCGTCTGCTCAACGGCCGCGACTACATGCAGTGGCTGCAGGGCTACCACCGCAAGATGCTCGAGGAGTGGGAGGCCTTCAAGGCCGCCCGCGACGACACCGACCCCCCGGAGACCCCATGAGCGGCACCACCGACGTCCTGACCGTCGAGCACCTCACCGTCACCTTCGACGTCGACGGCGAGGTGGTCCGCGCCGTCGACGACGCCTCGTTCACCGTCGCCCGGGGCGAGGTCGTCGCGGTCGTGGGGGAGTCCGGCTCCGGCAAGAGCATGACCGCGATGACCGCGATGGGCATCGCCCCCGACGGTGCGCACGCCTCGGGGAGCATCCTTCTCGGCGACCTCGAGGTCATCGGCACCGACGAGCGCACCCTCCGGACGGTCCGGGGTCGCAGCGTGTCGATGATCTTCCAGGACCCGTCCGCGGCGCTGAACCCGGTGTTCACCATCGGGTTCCAGCTCGCCGAGGCCGTCCGACGCACCGACGGCACGCACGACCGCGCCGCCGTCCGGGAACGCTCGCTCGAGCTGCTCCGCGCCGTGGAGGTCCCCGAACCGGAACGCCGCCTGGGCCAGTACCCGCACGAACTCTCCGGCGGGCAGGCCCAGCGCGTGATGATCGCGATGGCGCTCGCCGCCGACCCGGACCTGCTCATCGCGGACGAGCCGACGACCGCCCTCGACGTCACCGTGCAGGCCGAGGTGCTCGACGTCCTCCGCGCGCTGCGCGAGCGCACCGGCACCGCGATCCTGCTCATCACCCACGACATGGGCGTCGTCGCGGACCTCGCCGACCGCGTGGTCGTGATGCGCCGCGGACGCGTCGTCGAGACCGGCACCGCCGAGGCGGTCTTCGCCGCACCGTCCGCCGACTACACGCGCGAACTCCTCGCTGCGGTCCCGCGCATGGGCACCGGGTCCGGCCTGGAGGCCCGGCTCGGCTCCGCCACGACGCCCCCGGCCGCCGTCCTGGACGTCCGGCACCTCGTGGTCGAGTACGGCGGCGCCCTGCGCGGGCGCTTCCGTGCCGTCGACGACGTGTCGTTCACCGTCGGCCGTGGCGAGATCGTCGGCCTGGTGGGGGAGTCCGGCAGTGGCAAGACCACCATCGGCCGGGCCGCGGTCGGCCTCGCGCCGATCACCACGGGCTCGGTGGTCGTCGACGGCACCGACGTCGCCGGCGCACGACGAGCCGCCCGCCGGCAGATGCGCCAGCACGTCGGCGTGGTGTTCCAGAACCCGCTCCGGTCGCTCAACCCCCGGTACACCGTCGGGCAGACCGTCGCCGAGCCGCTCCGTCAGATCCTCCGGCTGCCGGCGGCGCAGGTCGAGGAGCGTGTCGAGCGACTCCTCGCCGACGTCGGTCTCGACGGCGGGTACGCCGAGCGCTACCCGCACGAACTCTCCGGCGGCCAACGGCAACGCGTCGCGATCGCCCGCGCGGTGGCGCTCGACCCCGCGCTCCTGATCGCCGACGAGCCGACGAGCGCGCTCGACGTGTCGGTGCAGGCCCGCGTGCTCGACGTGTTCCGCGAGCTGCAGGAGCGCCTCGGGTTCGCGTGCCTCTTCGTCACGCACGACCTCGCAGTCGTCGACACCCTGTGCGACCGGGTCGTCGTGCTGCACGGCGGCCGGGTCGCCGAACACGGCACCCGCGACGCCATCCTGCGCTCGCCACAGGACCCGTACACACGACGGCTCATCCAGGCCGCCCCCGTACCGGACCCCGGGGAGCAGGCACGCCGACGCTCCGAGCGCCTGGCCGCTCGCGCGGGCTGAGGCGGGCGAGAGTCCGGGTCAGCGCACCTCGGCCGAGGCCCACAGCACGCCGACCCCGCGGCCCACCGGGCGCAGCAGCGGCACGGCGACGAGCACGGCCGCGGCCAGGTAGGCGACGGTCTGCAGCAGGCCCGGGACCGCGAAGGCGACACCGAGCGACTCCTGCGGGAGCGCCGTGAGGAGCACGGTCCCCGACAGCAGCGCGGTGACGAACCACGCCGCAGCCGCCACCGTGACGATCCAGCCGAAGGCCCGCTGCACGCCCGGTTCACTCCGGACGGTGACGACGCCGAAGGCCACGAGCGCCGCCTGCGCGACGACGAGGAACACATCGATCAACAGTCCGGGAACCAGCGACACGAGCGCGAACGCGAGCACGGACACCGCGAACGTGAGCGCCCGGCGGTCTCGAGCACGCACCGCGGCGACGAGCACGACGACGGCGGCGATGCCCCCGAGGACCGTGGCTCCGAGGAGCAGCCCGCGGGGTAGGTCCCAGGGCGCCAACCAGACCGTCCCGACCAGTCCGGCCGCTCCGAACACCAGCGCCGCCACCACCGCGGCCGCCGACACCACCCGTACCCCCGTGCTGCTCTGCATGCCCGCACACTATGCCCCGGGACCCCGCCAGCGGAACACCTCTCCGCCCGGCGAGGGACGGACGTTCGTGTCCGCGCGATGACGGTTCCGGTTCGCGCCGCCCGGGGATCGTGAACCAGAACCGTCAACGACACGGGAACGCGTGCCCGTCCGCCCCGCCCCGCCGCCCCACGACGACACGCCCGTCCGATGCCAGGTCGTCGTCCAGACGGCGCGGTCGACTTGACTGTCGTTCGAACACACGTTCGAATACCGTCGTGGGACGGCGTCGCGAGAACCGGTGGCAGCCCCCGGAACACCCGGAGGTCGAGCGTCCGCGCGCGTACTCCCTGTCCGAGGACGCCCGCGGCGGCGACGTCTGCCACGCCGTCACCCCGAAGCCGGTCTGGGCGTGGATCCAGTTCCCGACCTTCCACGTCCGGGTGAAGGCCTTCGCGAAGAGCTGGACCCGGGATGCCGTGCTGGTGGAGTGGGCGCAGTTCGGGCAGCAGGCCGAGGCGTGGGTGTGGCGCTCAGCGGTGAAGCACCGCACGCTCCGTGCCGACCGCGACAGCGCGAACCGGAGTCCGCAGAACGCACTGCGTTGACTTCCACCCGCACCCCGAGGATGGTTTAGCGAACGCGGGTTCAGCAAGTAACTCACTGATCGAGGCATTCGATCCGGACCCGTGCCCACGAAGGAGGCACCATGAAGAACGCAGCGGTGCCGTCCTGGGTCGCCCACGTGCTCACCCCGCCCGAGGTCATCAGCGCCTACGTCGAGCGGCGGATCAACGATCCGTCCCTCCTGTCGGGTGAGCAGTCGGAACCCACGTACGCAGACTTCCTGCGCGACGAGTAGACGGTCTTCTCAGGAGGCCCGGATCACGCACCGCCGTCGGCGGACGTGATCCGGGCCTCCTCTTCGTTCACCCCACCGGTCCGCGGCGTCGGCGACGGGCCGAGAGCGTCACGCCGACGCTCGCGGCGGTGACGCACGCCAGGGCGACCGTCTCGAGCACCGACAGTCCCTCGGCCAGCACGACGAGGCCGGCCAGAGCGGCGATCGCCGGGCCGAGGCTCTGCAGCACGCCGAACACCCGTGTCGGCATCCGGCGGAGCGCGAGCATCTCGAGGGCGTACGGCAGCACGCTGGACAGCACGGCGACGGCGCCGAAGACGATCAGGAGCGTCGGTTCGCGCAGGACGCCGTCCACCGCGGACCGGAGCCCGAACGGCAACGACACGAGCATCGCGACCACCATCGACACGACGAGCCCGTCGACGCCGGGGATCGCGGCTCCGACGTGCCGGTTCATCACGATGTAGCCCGCCCAGCACGCGGCGGCGAGGACCGCCCAGACGACCCCGCCCACCTCGGTCACCGCGGTCGGGCCGACGCCGAGCAGCACGACCCCCGCGAGCGCCAGCACGGCCCACAGGGCATCGCGCCAGCGCCGGGTGTGCACGAGCGACAGGGCGAGCGGCCCGAGGAACTCGATCGTCACGGCGACACCGATCGGGATGCTCGCGAACGACAGGTAGATGAAGACGTTCATGCCGCCGAGCGCCAGGCCGAGGCCGACCGCACCGAGCCACTGCGCCCGCGTCCAGTGCCGGACGCGGGGACGGACCACCAGGGCGAGCACGACGGCACCGATGACGAGCCGGAGCGTGGCGGCACCGACCGCGCCGACGTCGTCGAAGTGGGTCTTCGCGATCGCGGCGCCGAGCTGGACGGACACCATCGCGGTGAGGGACAGCAGGGGTGCGGGGACCCGGTTCATCCTCGGGCTCGGTTCATCCTCGGGCTCGGCTCATCCGAGGTAGGCGAGGACGGCGAGGACGCGGCGGTGGTCCTCTCCGGTGTCCTCGAGCGCGAGCTTGCCGAAGATGCTCGACACGTGCTTCTCGACGGCTCCGGTGCCGATCACCAGGGCGCGGGCGATCGCGGCGTTCGTGCGGCCCTCGGCCATCAGCCCGAGCACGTCACGCTCGCGCGGGGTCAGGGCTGCGAGCGGGTCGCGGCGGCGGCTCATCAGCTGCGTGACGACCTCGGGGTCGAGCACGGTGCCCCCGGCGGCGATGCGGCGGACGGCGTCGTCGATCTCCTCGAGCCGGGTGACGCGGTCCTTGAGCAGGTAGCCGATGCCGGTCGCGCCGGCCGCGAGGACGTCCTCGGCGTAGGTGGCCTCGACGTACTGGGAGAGCAGGAGCACACCCGTCCGTGGAGCGATCCGGCGGGTCTCGACGGCGGCGCGGACGCCCTCGTCGGTGAAGGTCGGCGGCATCCGCACGTCCATCACCACGACGTCGGGTGCACCCTCGGGCAGCGTCGCCAGGAAGGCCCGGGCGTCGGAGTACTGCCCGATGACGTCGATGCCGGCCTCGTCGAGCACGCGGGCCAGGCCCTCGCGCAGCAGGACGGCGTCGTCGACGACGACGGCCCGGATGCGTGCTGCATCCGGGCCGTCTGTCATGCCGACCAGCCTAGTGGGAGCGCGGGCGCCCCCGTGGGGTCACGACCGCTGGTTCGCCGCCGTCGGGACGCCGTTCAGGGCGCCGAGGGGGATCCGGGCGGTCGCCTCGGTCGGGCCGCCCTCGGGGCTCGAGACGACCAGGTCGCCGTCGAGGGCCCGCATGCGGCCGATCAGGCCCTCGATCCCGTGGCCCTGCTGCGGTCGGGCACCGCCCCGGCCGTCGTCGGTGACGCTGACCGTCAGGTACCAGAGGCCTGAGGCGTCGACGACCAACCCGAGGTACACCCCGGCGGTGGTGGCGCCGGCGTGCTTCATGGTGTTCGTCAGCAGCTCGCTCACCGTGAAGTACACGTTGCGCTGGATCTCCGTGGCGAGCTCCAGGCCCTCGGGCAGCCGGACGTCCAGGCCCACCGGGATCGGGGTGCGGGCGACCAGTGCCTCGAGCGCCGCGACGAGTCCGCGGTCGAGCAGGATCGGCGGGGCGAAGCCGCGTGACAGGGCGCGCAGTTCGTCGAGGGCGTCCTGGGCGTGCTCGGATGCCTCACCGATGAGCTGCTTGGCCTTCTCGGGGTCCTTCTCGAAGGCGCGCTCAGCGGCCGACAGGTCCATGCGGAGTCGCACCAGCCGCTGCTGCGGGCCGTCGTGCAGGTCGCGCTCGATCTGGCGGAGTGCCTGCCCCTCGGCGGTGACGGCACCGGCGCGGGAGGCCTGCAGGCCGGCGACGCGCTGCTCGAGCTGCTCGGCCCGGAAGCCGCCCAGCAGGCCGAAGTCGACCCAGTAGTGTGCCAGGACGGACCCGCGGGCCCAGAGCGGGAAGAGCACGACCGAGGCGGCCATCGACAGCAGCCCGAGGGCGCCGACGCCGGTCACGAACCCGACGCTGTCCGTGAAGTAGCCGACCCGGACGTTGTTCGCGAAGTACAGTCCGCCCACGACGATCGGCCAGGCGAAGCCGACGAGCAGCAGTGCACCGGCCCCGACGGTCACGACCGCGACGAGCGGGTACACGACCGCGGCGTGCAGCAGGTAGAGCCAGTAGTGCGGGTTGGCGACGGCTGACCCCGTGCGGGTCCACCAGTTCTGCTGCCAGCGGGGCGTCCAGTCCACCGGGCGGATCGGGCGTCGGTCGGCCCAGCTCATGCGGAGCTTCTCGAACTGTCCGAGCCACCGCGCCACGAACAGCGCGATGAAGAACATGAGCAGGACGAAGGGGTTGAAGAGGTCGCGGAACCCGCCACCGAAGATCGCCGTCGGGAACGCGAAGTACAGCGTGCAGAGCAGCACGGCGGTGAGCGCCATGTAGCCGAAGTCCCGCGGCAGGCGCTTCCACGCGTCGCGGTAGAACTGCCCGGCGGTCATACCGGACCCGCGACCGGAACCACCGACCGGGCCGGACCCGACCCGCGGGGTGGCGCTCCACGACGCCGGCGGGGACTGCGGGGCGTCCTGGAGGTCCTGGTGGTGCTGGCGCGGGTACTGGGGCATCGGCTTGGTGGCTCCAGGGGGCACGGAGTCGCCCAGCGGGACGGTCTGGGCCTGGTCGGGCGAAGGCGTGACGTCGTCCAGCGGGACGGTTCGCGCCTGGTCGAGGCGGTCGGTGTCGGTCATGCATCCAGCCTCGCGATCGCGGAGCCGTTCCCCCATCCTGCCCTCTCCCCACCCCGGGTGGGGTTATCCCCCCTCTTCCACAGGTCGCCCGATCCACGCCCGCGCGTCCTGCCCGTGGATCACGCTCGTCGGATGGCTGATGCGCTCCGAGCACTGATCGACGCGGTGGGGCTCCAAGTCGGGCCGGGCACCGAGGTCCGGTCCGACGACGAGGCGTGGACGCTCGACGTCGAACCGACGGGCACCCACGTCTGGGTGGCGACGCGGTCCCGCTCCGTGTGGGTCCGGCACGGAGAGGACATCGCGATCGTCGACGCCGGCACCGCCGCCCTCGTCGAAGGGCACGCGACGATCACGATCAGCACGAGCCCCGAGCGCTCCGGCCCGCCCCGCGTCGCGGAGACGTACGCGTTCCCGCACGAGGCACTCTTCGCGCTGACCGGTGTCCTCGTCGGAGCCGCAACGCTCGGCCCGCTCGCCGACGAGGTCCTCGCACTCCCACCCGTCGCGACCACCGGTCCGCCCGGGGCTCCCTCGCCCGACGTCGGCCTCGCGCTCCGCCACGTCGGGCACCTCGACGGCGGGAGGTGGCACGGCGCGCAGCAGCAGGCCCTCGCCCGACTCGTCGTCACGACGGTGCTCCGCGACAACCCGCCCCCGATGCTCGGCGACAACGGTCTCGCGCGGATCCTCGACCGCCTGTTCGATCCGGCCGGTCCGTCGTCTCTGCAGGCCCTCCTCGTCGGTGTCCGGATGTCGGAGCGCACCCTCGAGCGCCGGTGCGCCGCAGCGACCGGATGCTCGCCCGCGCAGCTCGGCCGCTGGTACCGCAGTCTCGCCGTCCGAAGCGCACTCACCCGAGGCGACCGCCCGTCCGACGTCGCGACCCGCTTCGGCTTCAGCACGACGTCGTCCATGCGTCGAGCCCTCGAGCGGGTCCGACCCCCGACGAACCGCCGGTGACCGTTGCCCGCGGGGTAGGAGGTTCCGCTCCGCGTCGATGACGGTTCTGGTTCACGATCCTCGGGCTTCGTGAACCAGAACCGTCACGGCGCGGAGAAGACCACGTCGTCCCGCGTCGGTGCAGTGCGGTGCGTGCGCCAGTTGCAGGCAGCCGCGCCGCGCTGCGGGAGGGGGAGCGGCGGCAGCGGCGGCGGGAGCGGGAGCGGGTCGTCGGCGCCGACGTCCGGAGCGGGTCAGGCGGGGGCGCGGCCGGTGGACTCGCGGACGCTCAGGGTGAGCGAGGGGCCCGGGCGTGAGGGGAGCGGGGCGGTGGCGTCGATCTGCGCGCGCAGCAGGGTCGCCGCACGCTGTCCGAGCTCGACGGTGTCACGGGTGAGGGAGGTGATCGCCGGGCGGACGAGCCGGATCATCGCCGAGTCGTCGAAGGACACGATCGAGACGTCGCCGGGTACCGCGACGCCCATCTCGCTCGCCACGCCCAGCCCGGCGACGGCGAGCACGTCGTTGTCGTAGACGATCGCGGTCGGTCGGACGCTCCGGGACAGCAGGGTGCGGGTGGCGCTGGCGCCGGCCTCGGCCGAGTAGTCCGTCGGCACCGAGACCGTGTCGTCGAGCCCCTCGTCGGCGGCGAACGCCCGGAGCCGGTCCATGCGCATGGCGGTGTGCTCGAACTCGGGCCGCCCGGCGACGTGCGCGATGCGTCGGTGCCCGAGGGCGTGCAGGTACCGCAGAACGGTGTCGGTGGCGTCCGAGTCGTCGATCCAGACCGTGGGGGCGGCGCCGTCGGGGGAGGGGTGCGATCCGACGACGACGGTCGGCAGGCCGAGGTCGGCGAGCAGGGCGAGCCGGGCGTCGTCGCGACGAGGGTCGATCACGATCACGCCGTCGACACGGTGTCCGCGCCACCAGTCCCGGTAGGTCTCGAGTTCTTCCTCGGCATCGCGCGCGACGAGCAGGTTCATGCCGACGTGGGTGCCGGCGAGCCCGAGCTGGATGCCGGAGATCAGGTCGCCGAAGAACGACTCCGTGCCCAGGGTCCGGGCCGGGCGGTTCAGCACGAAGCCGATGGAACCGGCCTTCGCGCCGCCGAGTGCCCGGGCCGCGGTGTGCGGCTGCCAGTCGAGCTCGCGGGCGATCTCGCGCACGCGGCGACGGGTCTCGTCGGAGACGCCGGGGCGGTCGTTCAACGCGAACGACACCGCGCTGATGGACACGCCGGCCCGCGCGGCGATGTCGGCGATCGTCGTTCGACGCTTGGTGGCCACGGGGTTGACTATAGCGCTTTAGTCATTCACAGTGGCTGCCACACACGGGTTCGGTGACTGCTGCTGAACCGGTTCAGCTATGACGAGGGAGTCAGACGCCATGAGGACCACCACACGCATGACGAGGGGCCGCGCCACCGCGCTGCTCGCGACGGCCGCCGCCACGGCGCTCGTCCTGACCGGCTGCTCGAGCGGCGGGAACGCGGCCGACAACGGCGGCGGCGAGATCAGCGGCACCATCACCCTGCAGACCTGGGCGCTCACGCCGACCTACACGGGGTACCTCAACGGGGTCATCAAGGACTTCGAGCAGGCCCACCCGGACGCGAAGGTCAAGCTGCAGGACCAGCCCGGCGACGGGTACGCCGACAAGGTGCTCAGCCAGGCCTCGTCGAACAGCCTGCCCGACGTGATCAACCTGCCGCCGGACATCGCCCTGCCGCTCGCGAAGCGCGGGTTCCTGCAGGACGTCGCGAAGGACGACTCGAAGCTCGCCAGCACGTACGTCGCCGGCGCGTTGGACTCGTACGAGTACAAGGGCGTCGACGGCACGTTCGGGTACCCCTGGTACCTCAACACCGACGTGAACTACTGGAACTCGACGATGTTCGCCAAGTGCGGCCTCGACGCGAAGAACCCGCCGAAGACCACCGACGAGCTGTTCACGCAGGCGAAGACCATGCACGACAACTGCCCGACCGACTACCTGATGAGCCGGAAGCCCGGCCTCGGCGACTTCACGCTCGCCGGCGTCAAGGTGCTCAACGCCGACGGCACGAAGTTCACCTTCGCCGACTCGTCGAAGGCCGCCGACCTGATCGACCGCTACAAGGACGCGTACCAGGACGGCTACATGCCCTCCAACGTGCTGAACAGCGACTACCTCGGCAACTCCACCCTGTTCACGCAGGCCAAGGTCGCCTGGACCACCGGTGGTGCCACCTCGCTCGCCGACTTCGAGAAGAACAACCCGTCGCTCAAGGGCAAGGTCACCGTCAGCCCCGCACTCGACACCCCGCCGCTCTACGTGCAGGGCCTGTCGGTCTCGAGCAAGTCGAAGCACCTCGCCACCGCCGAGGCCTTCGCGAAGTTCATGACGAACGCGGAGAACCAGGAGGCGTTCGCCCACAAGGTCAACATCTTCCCGTCCACCACGTCGTCACAGTCGGACCCGTACTTCTCGAAGGACGACGGCACCGTGAACGGCGAGGCCCGGGTCCTGGCGAACGAGGCCCTGAAGACGGCGAAGGTCATCAACCCGGTCGAGGCGAACTCCGCGATGACGGACTTCCTCGACCAGCAGATCGCCCTCGCGATGAAGGGCCAGGTGGCGCCGAAGCAGGCGCTCGAGACCGCCCAGACCAAGATGAACAGCCTGCTGGCCAACGGCTGATGCGTGCGAACCGCTGGTACACGCCCTGGTTGCTCGTCCTGCCGGCACTGATCTGGCTCGTCGCGTTCAGCCTGTGGCCCTCGATCAACACGGTCCGGTTGTCGTTCACGAACGCCAGCCCGCTCGGCGGCGTGAGCCAGTGGGTCGGGGTGCAGAACTTCGAGACACTGCTCGCTGATCCGCAGGTGTGGGAGGCGCTGCTCAACAGCGTCATCTACATGGCGGTGTGCCTGCCGCTGCTGACGGTCCTCCCGCTCCTCATCGCGGTGCTCGTGCAGCAGAAGCTGCCCGGGATCGCGTTCTTCCGCACCGCGTTCTACACGCCGGTCATCGCGTCCGCGGTGGTCGTCGGGCTCATCTGGACGTGGATCCTCGACGACCGCGGCGTCATCAACGAGATGGCGCAGGCCCTCGGTGTCGTGCAGGGCAGCGTCCCGTTCCTGACCGACCGGTGGCTGCTGCTCCTCAGCGCCATCAGCCTGACGGTGTGGAAGGGGCTCGGCTACTACATGATCATCTTCCTGGCCGCCCTCGGGAACGTCGGCAAGGACCTGCACGAGGCCGCCGCGCTCGACGGCGCCGGCGCGGTTCGACGCTTCTGGTCGGTCACGATGCCCGGGGTCCGCGGCACCATGACGCTCGTCGGGATCCTGGTGTGCGTCTCCGCGCTCCGGGTGTTCAGCGAGCTCTACATCCTCACCAACGGCACCGGGGGGCCCGGCGGGCAGGACAACTCGCTCGTCATGCTCATCCAGCAGTACGCCCGCGGCTTCACCGGCAACCTCGGCTACGCGTCCGCCCTGAGCCTCCTGCTCTTCGTCGTGACGCTCGTGCCGATGCTCGCCCTCGCCCGGATGAACAGCAAGGCGGACAAGTGACGAACACGACCAGCACGACCGAACCCGTCATCGGCGGCGCGCAGGGCGCAGCCAGCCCGACGCCGGACGTGACCGGTGCGACGGGCGCCGGACGGGCCTCCAGGCAGAACGGACGGGGCGGACGCGACGGACGCAAGCGGCGCCGCGCGGTCTGGGGCGTCATGTCCACCCGCGAGAAGGTCGTCCGCTACGTCCTGCTCATCGTGGTGCTCTTCATCACGATCGGCCCGTTCCTGTGGCAGCTGTCCACGTCACTCAAGGGCGCCGGTGAGGACATCTACACGGCGAACCCGTCGTTCATCCCGTCCGAACCGACCATCGAGAACTACCTGAAGGTCGCCGCCGCGATCCCGGTGTGGCGGTACATCGGCAACTCGCTGCTCGTCGCCGCGATCGACGTGCTCGGCAACATCGTGTTCGCGACCCTGGCCGGCTTCGCCCTCGCCCGTCTGCAGTGGCGGCACCGGAAGCTCGTGCTCGGCCTGTTCCTCGGCACCCTCGTGCTGCCCGGCGAGGCGACGATCATCTCGCAGTTCGTCACCGTGAAGGACCTCGGCCTCGCCGACAACCTGGTCGGCGTCGCCCTGCCCGGCATGATCGCGGCGCTCAACGTCCTGCTCATGTTCAACGCGTTCCGGCAGATCCCCGAGGAGATCGACCAGGCCGCGGTGATGGACGGCGCGAACGCGATGCAACGCCTGCGCTACATCTCGCTGCCCGCCGTGCAGGGGACCATCGCGGTCATCGCGATCTTCTCGTTCATCGGCGCGTGGGACGACTTCCTCTGGCCGCTCATCGTGCTGCAGTCGCCCGAGAACCTCACCCTGACCGTCGGGTTGCAGTACCTGCAGGGCACGTTCGCCACCGACCAGCGGATGATCGCGGCCGGCACCATGATCGCCTTCATCCCGATCGCCGTGATCTTCGCCGTCCTGCAGCGCTTCTTCTTCAAGGGCGTCGAAGAGGGCGGTGTGAAGGGCTGATGCGGTTCGGGGTCAACTACACGCCCTCGGTCGGCTGGTTCCACTCGTGGCTCGACTTCTCGCGGTCGGACACCGCCAGGGACCTCGAGGCCATCGCGTCGATCGGCGCCGACCACGTGCGGATCTTCCCGCTCTGGCCGGTCGTCCAGCCGAACCGGACGCTCATCCGGCAGCAGGCCCTCGACGACGTCGCGACGGTCGTCGACCTCGCCGGCTCGTTCGGACTCGACGTCAACGTGGACGCGCTGCAGGGGCACCTGTCGAGCTTCGACTTCGTGCCGTCCTGGCTGGACAGCTGGCACCGCCGCAACATGTTCACCGACCCGGACGTGGTCGCGTCGACCGCCGCATACGTCCGGGCGCTCGCCGGAGCGGTCGCCGACAAGCCCAACCTGCTCGGCATCACCATCGGCAACGAGGTCAACCAGTTCGCACACGCGCCGCACCCCGCACCGCACACGATCACGGCGGAGCAGGGGCACGCGTGGGCGGCGGCGATGGTCGCGGCGGCGCGGGCGGGGCTGTCGGACGGGTCGTCGGCGTCGGTCGCGTCGTCCGTGGCGGTCGGCCGGGAGGCGCGGCTCGACCCCGCCTCCACGGTCCCGCCCGCCACCGGGTCGCGCCCCGGGCCACTGGTCACCGTCGCGCAGTACGACGCGGCCTGGTACGACGACGCCCAGCCCTTCGGCCCCGAGCACGCGGCGGACCACGGTGACGCCACGGTCACGCACTCGTGGGTGTTCAACGGCTCGGCGGCCCTGCACGGCGCCCTCGGAGCCGGGTCGGTGCGGCACGGGGAGTACCTGCTCCAGCTCGCCGCGGCCTGGAACCGCGACGCCGCCCGCCCGAACTGGCTGCAGGAGGTCGGCGCCCCCACCAACGTCGTCGACCCCGCCGACGCCGCCGCGTTCACCGAGCAGACCATCCGGCACGTCCTCGACGCGCAGCAGGTGCTCGGGGTGACGTGGTGGTGCTCCCACGACGTCGCCCGGTCGCTCGCTGACTTCCCGGAGCTCGAGTACGACCTCGGACTGCTCACGAACGACGGACGGCTGAAGCCCGCCGGCGAGGCCTTCGCCGCCCTCGCCCGCGCCGAGCACACCCGCGACGCCCGTGCCGCACCGCCGACCACCGCGCTCGTCCTCGACGACGTGCTGTCCGACGGCACCGACCGGCACGGCACCCGCGCCGACTGTGCCCCCGGCGGTCGGTTCGCCGCCGCCTGGCTCGCCCTGGCCGAGGCCGCACCGGACGGCCGCGGCCCCCAGGTCGTCCTGCGCTCCCGGCTGTCGGACACCGCGCTGCTGGCCGCCCGCGGCATCGACCGCTGCGTCGACGTGCCGTCCGACCTCGACACCACCACCGTCCGCGTCGCCCACCCGGCGACCACGCCCTGACCCCGGAAGGCCCCATGCACGACGACATCCCCCTCACCACCGGACGCGCCCGACGGGTGCTCGACGAGCGGATCACCCCCGCGGTGCACGCGACCACGACGGCCCTCGAGGCCGCGTGGCACGAGCTGCCGGGGGAGCCGGTCCCGCCGACCGAGGGGCTCGCGCTCACGTTCGAGCCCTACGAGGTCGGCACCCCGTGGGGCGCGGCCTGGGGCACGACGTGGTTCCGGTTGACCGGGACCGTGCCGACCGGGTGGGCCGGACGCCGGGTGGAGGCCGTGATCGACCTCGGCTTCGACAAGAACATGCCCGGGTTCCAGTGCGAGGGACTCGTCTACCTGGCCGACGGCACCCCCGTGAAGTCGATCAACCCGCGCAACCAGTGGGTCCTGGTCACCGAACGGGCCGAGGGCGGCGAGACCGTCGAACTGTTCGTCGAGGCCGCGTCGAACCCCGTCCTGCTCGACTACCACCCCTTCCTGCCGACGCAGGAGGGTGACGTGCAGACCGCGTCCTCGAAGCGCCTCTACGCCACCCGCCGGATGGAGCTCGCCGTCTTCGAGTCCGAGGTGCACGAACTCGCCCTCGACATCGACGTCCTGCTCGAACTGCAGGCCGAGCTGCCCGCCGGACCCCGGCGCATGCGGATCCTGCAGGCCCTCGACGACGCCCTCGACGCCCTCGACCTGCAGCACATCCCGGAGACCGCCGGGGACGCCCGTGCGGCGCTCGCCGAGGTGCTGGCCGCTCCCGCCGAAGCCTCCGCGCACACGATCTCGGCCGTCGGGCACGCCCACATCGACTCCGCCTGGCTCTGGCCCGTGCGCGAGACCATCCGCAAGGTCGCCCGCACCACGTCGACCATGACCGAGCTCATCGACCAGACCGACGACTTCCTGTACGGCATGTCGAGCGCGCAGCAGTACGCGTGGATCAAGGAGCACCGCCCCGAGGTCTACGCCCGCGTCAAGGCCGCGGTCGAGGCTGGCAGGTTCCTGCCGATCGGCGGCATGTGGGTCGAGTCCGACACCGTGATGCCGACCGGCGAGAGCATCGTCCGGCAGTTCTCGCAGGGCCAGCGGTTCTTCGAGCGCGAGTTCGGAATCCGGCCCAAGGGCGTCTGGCTGCCGGACAGCTTCGGGTACTCGCCGGCGCTGCCGCAGCTGATGCGCCGCGCGGGCTTCGAGTGGTTCTTCACGCAGAAGATCTCGTGGAACCAGGTCAACAAGTTCCCGCACCACACGTTCCTGTGGGAGGGCATCGACGGGTCGCGGGTGTTCTCGCACTTCCCGTCGATGGACACCTACAACTCGCGGTTGTCCGGCAGCGAGGTCGCGAAGGCCTCCCGCCAGTTCCGCGAGAACCGACTCGCCACCGGCTCGATCGCCCCGGTCGGCTGGGGCGACGGCGGCGGTGGCACCACCCGTGAGATGACCGGCACCGCCGCACGGTTGGCCGACCTCGAGGGCAGCGCGAAGGTCCGCTGGGAGCACCCGGACATGTTCTTCGACCGGGCGAAGTCCGAACTGACCGACCCGCCGGTGTGGGTGGGGGAGCTGTACCTCGAGCTCCACCGGGCCACACTCACGTCGCAGCACGGCACGAAGCAGGGCAACCGCCGGTGCGAGCAGCTGCTCGTCGAGGCCGAGCTCTGGGCCGCGACCGCCGCCGCCCGCACCGACTTCGCCTACCCGTACGACGAGCTCGACGCCCTGTGGCAGCAGGTCCTGCTCCAGCAGTTCCACGACATCCTGCCGGGCACCTCGATCGCGTGGGTGCACCGCGAAGCGGTCGAGCGGTACACCGAGACGGCCGCGGCGCTGACCGCGATCATCGACCAGGCGCTCTCGGCGCTCGCCGGCACCGGCAACGCGGCCGTCGTCGTGAACCCGGCCCCGTTCCTCCAGGCCGGCGCACCCGCGCAGGGCGCTGTCGTGGCGACCGACGTGGCGGCGGCGACCGCCGTGGTCCTGACCGAACAGGACGGCGGGTACGTGCTGGCGAACGACCTGGTGCGGGTCGTCGTCGACGCGCAGGGGCTCGTGACGAGCGCCGTCGACCTGGCGAGCGGGCGCGAGGCGATCGCGGCCGGGCAGGCGGCGAACCTGCTGCAGCTGCACCAGGACTTCCCGAACATGTGGGACGCGTGGGACGTCGACCGGTACTACCGCAACCGCGTCGAGGACCTCGTGTCGACCACCGGGCTGACCGCGTCGGTCGACGACACCGGGGCCGCACGGGTCGTCGTGTCCCGGGCGTTCGGTGACTCGACGGTGACGCAGGAGATCGTCCTGGCGCCGGGGTCCCGCACCCTGGAGTTCGACCAGGTGACCGACTGGCACGAGACCGAGAAGTTCCTCAAGGTGGCCTTCCCGCTCGACGTCCGTGCCGAGCACACCGTCGCCGAGACGCAGTTCGGCGCGCAGAAGCGGGTGACGCACACGAACACCTCGTGGGAGGCCGCGAAGTTCGAGACCTCGATGCACCGCTACGTGCTGGTGTCCGAGCCGGGCTTCGGCGTCGCCCTCGTGAACGACTCGATCCACGGCTTCGACACCACGCGCGACGCCGTCGACGGGCACGTCACCACGACCGTGCGGCTGTCGCTGCTGCGGGCACCGCGGTTCCCGGACCCCGAGACCGACCAGGGCGTGCAGACGCACCGGTACGGCATCGTCATCGGCACCGACCAGCTCGGAGCCACGTCGGCCGGCGTGCGGATGAACGCGGGCGCGCGGACCATCACGGGCGCGCACGGCTTCGAGCCGCTGGTGCAGGTGTCCGGCGACGTCGTGCTGTCGAGCGTCAAGCTCGCCGACGACCGGTCGGGTGACCTGGTCGTGCGCGTCTACGAGCCGTCCGGGCAGCGGGGGACCGGGGGCATCGCGGTCTCGGCCGACGCGGCGACCTTCGGCGCTGCCGTCGAGGTGACCCTCCTCGAAGAACCGCTCGGTGACGCCGTGCCGTCGTCCGACGCGGCCGCGTCCTCGTTCGCCGTCGACGCCTACGAGGTCCGCACCTTCCGGTTCCCGCGCAACTGACCGACCGACTGACCGACTGACCGACCGCCCGTCCCACTCAAGGAGGAACCACATGAAGCAGTCCACGAAGTTCAGCATCGCGACCGCACTGGTCGCCATGCTCGCGGCACCACTGGTGCCCGCCGCAGCGTCCGCGGCGCCCTCCTCGTCCGGGTCCAGTCACGGGCACGGACACGGTGCGTCCCACGGCAGCGGGCACGGGCACGGTCATGGACACGGGCACCACGCTGCGCCCACCAAGTCGGGGCCGACGAGCATCGCCTACGTCGAGGTGAACAACGACGAGCTCGCCAACGTCGGGCGGTACACGCTGGAGAACGGCGCGAACGCGTTCGACGTGGCGATCATCTTCGCCGCGAACATCAGCTACGAGGACGGCAAGGCGGTCCTGTACAACAACGAGAACGTGCAGCGGACCCTCGACCAGGCGGCCACGCAGATCCGCCCGCTGCAGGCCAAGGGCATCAAGGTGACGCTCTCGGTGCTCGGCAACCACCAGGGCGCCGGACTGGCTAACTTCCCGACGAAGGCCGCGGCGCGGGACTTCGCGGCGCAGGTCTCGGCGACGGTCAAGAAGTACGGACTCGACGGCGTCGACCTGGACGACGAGTACTCGGACTACGGCGTGAACGGCACCCCGCAGCCGAACCAGCAGTCCATCGGCTGGCTCATCAGTGCCCTGCGTGCGGACATGCCGCGCAAGATCATCTCGTTCTACGACATCGGCCCGTCCTCCGATGCCCTGAAGACCGCGAACCCGTCGATCGGCGGGAAGCTCGACTACGCCTGGAACCCGTACTACGGCACCTACACGGCGCCGACGATCCCGGGCCTGCCGAAGTCGAAGATCTCCGCCGCCGCGGTCGACATCCAGAACACCCCGCAGGCCACGGCAGTGTCGCTCGCGCAGCGCACGAAGGCCGACGGCTACGGCGTCTTCATGACGTACAACCTGCCGGGAGGCGACGAATCCGCTTACGTCTCCTCCTTCACCAAGGTGCTCTACGGACAGGCCGCGTCGTACCGCTGACGCTCGCGTCCTGACGGCGGCTCGCGCCCCGTGCTGCCCGGCTCCGGCCTGGAGGCACGGGGCGCGTCCGTCGTCCGGGTCCCGCTGGGCGGGGGGAGAGGAAGGGGAGGCACCAGTTCCTCCTCGCGAATGACGGTTCCGGTTCGCAGAACCCGGCGATCGTGAACCGGAACCGTCATCCACCGAGAAGAAATACCGACCCGGCGCGCTCGACGCCGCGGCCGTACGATCGCCGCATGGAGCTCGAGTTCCGCGGCGAGGTGATCGAGTGGCGCGGCCCGTCACCGTTCTTCTTCGCCGTCGTGCCACCGGACGTCGCCGAGGTCATCGCCGACCTCGCGCCGGTGCTCACCTACGGGTGGGGTGTGATCCCGGCCCGCGTGACGATCGGCTCGGTGACGTGGACGACGTCGCTGTTCCCGAAGGACGGCGGCTACCTCGTGCCGTTGCGGGCGGCGGAGCGGAAGCGTGCCCGGGTGGAACTCGGCGACTCCCCGGAGATCACCCTCGAGTTCGCCGACCCCTGACACGAGAGGTGAGGTTGTGGAGGGATGTCGGGAATCGCTGTCGGCGGAGCGCCCGTGTTGTGGAGGGGATGACGGGAATCGCTGTCGGCGGAGCGCCCGTGTTGTGGAGGGGATGACGGGAATCGAACCCGCGTGGCCAGTTTGGAAGACTGGGGCTCTACCATTGAGCTACATCCCCGCGCCTGCGCACCCGGCGCAGCCCGACCATCGTAGCGGACGAACGAGCACCGACATGCCGACGCGCGTCATCCCGAAGCCGGACGGCGGTGCCGAGCGCACGATCCGCTGGTCGCGGGTGGTCTCGTACGTGCTGGTGGTCCTCGCCGCCGCGGTGCTGTCCCTGCGTCCCGACCTGTTCGGTGACCCGCAGTCGCAACCCGCGCACGCACTGCTGCACGTCTGGCGGATCGTCGTCGGACTGTTGCTCGCGGTGGCTGCCCTCGGGGTCCAGGTGGCCGTCGGGATCCGGTGGCGGCGGGGTCTGCGACGCGCCGCGGAGGACGACTGAGCAACCCCCGGGAACAGCGCGCCGTCGGACCGCTAGACTCACCGGGGTCGCATGCGCCCCTCGGCGTGCGCGGCTGATCCCTGGCACGAAGCAACGGGGCGTAGCTCAGCTTGGTAGAGCGCCCGCTTTGGGAGCGGGAGGTCGCAGGTTCAAATCCTGTCGCCCCGACCAGGTCCTCCGAGCACCACCGACCACACGAACGTCAACCAACAGGAGAACATCCCTTGGCCACCAGCACCGTCGACAAGGTGAGCGACACCCGCGTCAAGCTCACCGTGAACGTGACGCCGGACGATCTCAAGCCGAGCATCGACCACGCCTACAAGCACATCGCCGAGCAGATCAACATCCCCGGCTTCCGCAAGGGCAAGGTCCCGCCGGCGATCGTCGACCAGCGCGTCGGCCGCGGCGAGGTCCTGAACCACGCCGTCGGTGACGCCATCGACAACTTCTACCGCCAGGCGGTCGAAGAGCAGGAGCTGCGCATCCTCGGCCGTGCCGAGGCCGACGTCGCCGAGCTGCCGAACGTCGCGGACTTCACCGGCGACCTCGTCCTCACCTTCGAGGTCGACGTCCGCCCCGAGTTCGACCTGCCGGACTACTCCTCGTACGAGCTCACCGTCGACGCCGTCGAGGTGTCGGACGACGAGATCGAAGAGGAGCTGCAGAACCTCCGCACCCGCTTCGGCACGCTCGTGACGGTCGACCGTCCGGCGAAGACCGGCGACTTCGCGCAGATCGACCTCACCGCCAGCATCGGCGACGACGAGGTCGACTCGGCCACCGGCGTCTCCTACGAGATCGGCTCCGGCGACCTGCTCGAGGGCATCGACGAGGCGCTCGAGTCCCTGACCGCCGGTGAGTCGACGACCTTCGAGTCGAAGCTCGTCGGTGGCGACCGCGAGGGCGAGACCGCTCAGATCGCCGTCACCGTCACCGCCGTCAAGGAGCGCGAGCTCCCCGAGGCCGACGACGAGTTCGCCCAGATCGCCAGCCAGTTCGACACCATCGACGAGCTCAAGGCCGACCTGAAGGAGCAGATCGCGAAGTCCAAGACCTTCGGTCAGGGCGCCGCGGCTCGCGACAAGCTCGTCGAGAAGCTCACCGAGGACGTCAACATCCCGATCTCGGAGCAGCTCATCGCCGACGAGGTGCACCGTCACCTCGAGCAGGAGAACCGCCTCGAGGACGAGGAGCACCGCAAGGAGGTCTCCGGGTCCAGCGAGACCGCCTTCCGCTCGCAGATCCTCCTCGACGCGATCGCCGAGAAGGAAGAGATCCAGGTCTCGCAGGAGGAACTGACCCAGTACCTCATCCAGGCCGCCGCGCAGTACGGCATGGAGCCGGCCGAGTTCATCAAGGTCATCGACCAGAACGGCCAGATCCCCGGCATGGTCGGCGAGGTCGCTCGTTCGAAGGCGGTCGCGACCGTCCTGTCCAAGGTGACCGTCAAGGACACCAACGGCGACGCCGTCGACCTGTCCGCCTTCACGGCGGGCGTCGCGCAGGAGCCGGCAGGGGACGCCGAGTAACGATCTCGACGCCACCAGTACGACAGACGGGAGGCGCGGTGCCAGCTGGCACCGCGCCTCCCGTCCGTATTTCCGCACCACCGCATTGCTGTCGGCGAACAGACGAGAACTGGTGCGTTGCACCCGATAAGTTCGACAACAAGCGACAACTGAACGGGAGCTTTTCCATGGCCGAAGCAACACTGAACCCCAGTGTTTTTGACCGCCTTCTGAGAGACCGGATCGTGTGGCTCGGCTCCGAGGTCCGCGACGACAACTCGAACGAGATCGCAGCCAAGCTGCTGCTGCTCGCCGCCGAGGACCCTGAGAAGGACATCTACCTCTACATCAACTCGCCCGGTGGTTCGATCACCGCCGGCATGGCGATCTACGACACGATGCAGTTCGTCCCGAACGACATCGTCACCGTGGGCATCGGCCTCGCCGCGTCGATGGGACAGTTCCTGCTGTCCTCCGGCACGCCCGGCAAGCGCTACATCACGCCGAACGCGCGCGTGCTGCTCCACCAGCCGTCCGGTGGCTTCGGCGGCACCGCTGCCGACATCCAGACGCAGGCCAAGGTCATCCTCGACATGAAGCAGCGCATGGCGGAGCTCACGGCCGAGCAGACCGGCAAGTCGGTCGAGCAGGTCCTCAAGGACAACGACCGCGACAACTGGTTCACGGCGCAGGAAGCGCTCGAGTACGGCTTCGTCGACCACCTCCGCGCCTCGAGTGCCGAGGTCATCGGCGGTGGTGGCACCGTCGGCGACGGCGAGGCGCCCACCAGCGCAGCCGAGCCCGACGCCCAGTCCTGATCACCACCGAAGAAAAGGAAACGAGAATGCATCTCCCCATGCTCGGTGGCGCGCAGAACGTCCCGGCTCCGTCCAATCGGTACATCCTGCCGAGCTTCGAAGAGCGCACGGCCTACGGCTACAAGCGCCAGGACCCGTACGCCAAGCTGTTCGAGGACCGCATCGTGTTCCTCGGCGTGCAGGTCGACGACGCGTCGGCTGACGACGTCATGGCCCAGCTGCTCGTGCTCGAGTCGATGGACCCCGACCGCGACATCGTGATGTACATCAACTCGCCCGGTGGCTCGTTCACCGCGATGACGGCGATCTACGACACGATGCAGTACATCCGTCCGCAGATCCAGACGGTCTGCCTCGGTCAGGCTGCCTCGGCCGCGTCGGTGCTCCTCGCCGGTGGCACCCCCGGCAAGCGTCTCGCGCTGCCGAACGCCCGTGTGCTGATCCACCAGCCCGCGACCCAGCAGGGTGGCGGTCAGGCGTCCGACATCGAGATCCAGGCGGCGGAGATCCTCCGCATGCGCACCTGGCTCGAGGAGACGCTGTCGAAGCACTCCAACAAGACGCCGGAGGAGATCAACCACGACATCGAGCGCGACAAGATCATGTCCGCGCAGGAAGCCGTGGAGTACGGCCTGATCGACCAGGTCCTCACCAGCCGCAAGAACCTGCCGGCGCTCGTCAAGTAGCACCAGCAGGAACGACGAAGGCCCCGCACCGATCGGTGCGGGGCCTTCGTCGTTGCGCGGTGGTCAGTCCTCGGTGTCGTCGGACTCCGGGGCCGGCCTGCGGCGCAGGAGCAGCAGCACCGCGACGACCACCCCGACCAGTACGACGCCACCGGCGCCGATCCAGATCGCGTCGGACGCCGCCGAGTCGCTCGATCCCGAGGCGGTGCCGGTGGTGGTGTCCGAGCCGGCGTCGTCGTCACCGGCGGTGGCGCAGGTCGGGGGCTTCGCCGCACCCGAGGCCGGGGTGAAGCCCGACGGCGCCTTCCACGTGAAGGGGTACTCGTCGGACACGGTGTGCCCGTCGGCGGAGACGATCTGCCACTCGACGGTGTACTTGCCGGAGCCGCCGAGTGCGGCGGCCGTGGTCATCGACGGCCCCTCGACGTCGACGCAGCCGTCCTCGTAGTACTTGCCGTCCGGGCCGACGATGCGGAACGCGAACCCGGACCCCGAGTCGCCGATGTCGAGCAGCTTGTCGTTCGTCGTGATGTCGAACGTCTTCGGCAGCTCGGTCAGGGTGCCGCCGACCTCCGGGTCGGACGAGATCAGGTAGTTGTGCGCGCTGGCCGGACCCGCGAGCCCGAGGATCGCACCACCGGCGATCGCGACGGCCGCGGCGGTCCCGGCCACGAGCCTCCAGGCAGAGGACCGAGGCCGGGACCGACGCGAGCCGCGCTGCGTCACTTGGCGGAGCTCCGACGACGCGTGCCGGCGACGGCGACGACAAGGGCGACGGCGCCGAGCACCAGGCCGCCGAGGCCGAGGAAGCGGCCGACCAGGTCGGGGTCGCTCGAGGCGGTCGAGCCGGCGGCCTCGGCCGTCGGGGTCGCGGCGATCGGGTCACCGTCGTCGTCCGTCGCCTCGGCGGCGGTCAGCGTGATCGAGGGTGCCGGGTGCTCGGGCTCGGCTTCGCCGGCCTTCTGCTCCTGGTTCCACTCGACGCTGCCCTTCTCGCAGGTCTGGATCGCGGGGAACTCGACCAGGTCGCCGGCCTTGCCGTCCGGCAGCGAGAACGAGAGCGCGAAGGTGTCGCGCTCGTCGGCGGGCAGGGGGGTCTTCGCGGTGTACGTGACGCTGGTGACGCGCTCGGCGGCCGTCTCGGCGTGGTCCTCGTCGGATGCCGAGGCCGACGGGTCGGTGTAGGGCTCGGTCGCCTTCGTGATCGTCCAGTTCGGGTTCACGGTGGGCGTGACCTCGATGACGGACTCCGGCACCTGGAACTGGATCTTCGTCGTGGGGGAGCCGTCGCAGCCGTGCGGGACCGAGAAGGTCGCCGTGGTGTACGAGTTCGCTGCGGTCGACGTGGCCGTGGCGGACACGTGCGCGCTGGCCGCCGTGGCGCTGCCGAGGACGATGACGGCTGCGACACCGAGGGTGACGGCGCCGCCGGCGGCGAGACGCTTCTGCATGGGGTTCCTTCCGGGGTGGTTCTGCACCTGCTGTTCTACAAGATGTAGAGAAGTCCGGATCACCGTAGCAGGCTCGCACGCCCTGGGCGAACGCGCGGGCGGATTCCGGAGGGGCATCGCGGTCGGTGTCACCGGTTGCGGTTAGGCTCGTGTCCACGACGAGGTGCCCACCAGCAGCGGTGCACCAGCGGTGGTGCGACAGCGCGGCCGGCATGTCCAATCAGGGAGGCACGGGAATGGCACGCATCGGAGAGAGCGGCGATCTCCTCAAGTGCTCGTTCTGCGGCAAGAGCCAGAAGCAGGTCCAGCAGCTCATCGCCGGACCGGGCGTCTACATCTGCGACGAGTGCGTCGAACTCTGCAACGAGATCATCGAGGAACGCCTGGCCGAAGCCGGCGAGGACACCTCGAGCGGGGACTTCGAACTGCCCAAGCCGCGGGAGATCTTCGACTTCCTGCAGGAGTACGTCATCGGGCAGGACCCGGCGAAGCGCGCCCTCGCCGTGGCCGTCTACAACCACTACAAGCGCATCCGGGCGCAGGGGCAGATCACCGCCGCCGAAGACCGCGACGACATCGAGATCGCCAAGTCGAACATCCTGCTCATCGGCCCGACCGGCTGCGGCAAGACGTACCTGGCGCAGACCCTGGCCAAGCGCCTCAACGTCCCGTTCGCCGTCGCGGACGCCACCGCCCTGACCGAGGCCGGCTACGTCGGCGAGGACGTCGAGAACATCCTCCTCAAGCTCATCCAGGCCGCCGACTACGACGTGAAGCGTGCCGAGACCGGCATCATCTACATCGACGAGGTCGACAAGATCGCCCGCAAGGCCGAGAACCCGTCGATCACCCGCGACGTCTCCGGTGAAGGCGTGCAGCAGGCGCTGCTCAAGATCCTCGAGGGCACGGTCGCCTCGGTCCCGCCGCAGGGCGGCCGCAAGCACCCGCACCAGGAGTTCATCCAGATCGACACGACGAACGTGCTGTTCATCGTGGCGGGTGCGTTCGCCGGGCTCGAGGACATCGTGTCCTCGCGCGTCGGCAAGCGCGGGATCGGCTTCGGGGCACCCCTCCACAGTGCGACCGACCACCAGGACCTGTACTCCGAGGTGCTGCCGGAAGACCTGCACAAGTTCGGTCTGATCCCCGAGTTCATCGGTCGTTTGCCCGTCGTCACCACGGTGTCGCAGCTCGACCAGGCGGCGCTCATGCAGATCCTGACCGAGCCGAAGAACGCGCTGGTCAAGCAGTACCAGCGGATGTTCCAGATCGACGGCGTCGAGCTCGAGTTCGACCAGGGTGCGCTCGAGGCCATCGCGGACCTCGCGGTGCTGCGCCAGACGGGTGCCCGCGGGCTCCGGGCGATCCTCGAAGAGGTCCTCGGCCCGGTGATGTTCGACGTCCCGTCCGACGACGACGTCGCCCGCGTGGTGATCACCCGCGAGTCCGTGCTCGAGAACGCGGCGCCCACGATCGTGCCGCGTCCCCGGGCCAAGCGCGTCGAGAAGTCGGCGTAGCCCTCCGGAACCAGCGAACGGACACAGCACCACGGGAATCCGTGGTGCTGTGTCCGTTTCGTGGTGCGGTGCGCGGGCGCGCGGTGATGTGCGCCGGCGCGCCTACTCGAGCCCGCGGCGCCGCAGCAGCGGGCCGACCTCGGCGTCGCGGCCGCGGAAGTCCCGGTACGCCTCGAGCGGGTCCTTCGCCCCGCCGACCCCGAGCAGGCGTTCCGCGAAGCGTCGACCGGCCTCACGGTCCAGCCCGCCGTTGTCGCGGAACCACTCCACCGTGTCGGCGTCGAGCACTTCGGACCAGATGTACCCGTAGTACCCGGCGTCGTACCCGCCCGAGAACGTGTGCGCGAAGTACGTCGACGAGTAGCGCGGCGGCACGGCCTCGACCGCGATGCCGGCGGCGGCCAGGGCGTCCCGCTCGAAGTCCTCGACGGACGTCACCGCTGCGGCGTCGGCCGCCGACAGCCGGTGCCACGCCTGGTCGAGCAGTGCTGCGGCGAGGTACTCGGTCGTGCCGAAGCCCTCGTTGAACCCCTCGGACTCGCTGAGCCCCAGGACGAGCTCGGGCGGCAGGGGTGCTCCGGTCTCGTGGTGCTTCGCGTAGTTCGCCAGCACGGACGGCCACGACAGCCACATCTCGTTCACCTGGCTCGGGAACTCGACGAAGTCCCGCTCGACGTTCGTGCCGGAGAACCGCGGGTAGGTGGTGCGGGCGATGAGGCCGTGCAGGGCGTGGCCGAACTCGTGGAAGAGCGTCTCGACCTCGTCCTGGATGAGCAGGGTGGGGGAGCCGGCGGACGGCTTCGCGACGTTGAGGTTGTTGACCACGACGGGCAGGGTGCCGAGCAGCTCGGACTGCTCGACGACCGGGTTCATCCACGCGCCGCCGCGCTTGCCGTCACGCGTGTAGAGGTCGAGCAGGTACAGCCCCACGGGCTCGCCGTCGTCGCCGGTGACCTCGAAGACCCGGACCTCGTCGTTGTAGCCGTGCAGGTCCGGGCGCTCGGTGAAGGTCAGGCCGTACAGGACACCGGCGGCGTGGAAGACCCCGTCGTGCAGGACCCGGTCGGCCTCGAAGTACGGGCGGAGCGCGGTGCTGTCCGCGGCGAACTGCTCGCCGCGCAGGATCTCGGTGGCGTACGCCCAGTCCCACGACTCGATGTCGAACCCGACCGTGCGCGACCGGACCGCGCGCTCGTCGTCGGCGTTCCGTGCCGCGGCGCCGACGAGCGAGGACAGCAGCCCGTCGACGGCCTCGGGGGTCTTCGCCGTTTCGTCGGCGGTCACCACGGCGGCGTGGTTCGGGAACCCGAGCAGCTCGGCGCGCTCGGCCCGCAGCCGGACGATGCGGAGCAGCACCTCGCGGTTGTCGTACTCGTTGCCGCGACGACCGCGGGCGAGCGAGGCGCGCATGATCCGCTCACGCAGGTCGCGGTTCGCCAGCGAGGACAGCCACGGGTGTCCGGTGTAGAGCGGCAGCGTGATGAGCCAGCCGTCCAGGCCCCGGTCGGCGGCAGCGGCGGCCGCGGCGGACTTCGCCCCGTCGTCGAGCCCCTCGAGCTCGTCCTCGCTCGTCACGTGCACGGCGGAGTGGTTGGTGTCCTCGAGCAGGTTCCGCTCGAAGGTCGTCGTGAGGGTCGAGAGCTCCTGGTTGATCGCGGTCAGACGCTCCTTGCCCGCGTCGTCGAGGCCCGCGCCCGCCAGGGTCATCTCGGCGTGGGTCCGCTCGACCAGGCGCAGCGCCTCACCGGTCAGCCCGGCGGCTTCGGCACCGTCGAGCACCTCCTGCACGCGGGCGTACAGGCGGGAGTCGAGCGTGATCGCGTCACGGTGGGCGGCGAGGAGCGGGGAGACCTCGGCCTCGAGGTCGTGCAGCTCCGAGGTTGAGTCGGCCGACGACAGCGTGAAGAACACGTGGCTGACGCGGGTCAGCAGCTGCCCGGATCGCTCGAGTGCGACCAGGGTGTTCTCGACCGTCGGGGCGTGCGGGTCGGTGGCGATGGCCTCGACCTCGGCGCGTTGCTCGGCCATGCCGGCTTCGAACGCCGGTCGGTAGTGCTCGAGTCGCACGTCGCCGAAGGGCGGCAGGGCGTAGGGGAGGGTGCTCGGGACGTCGAACGGGGTTGCCATCTGCCCACCCTATGCACGGGTGCTGGAGCCCGTTCCTTCCCATGACACCCGGACTGGGAAGCGGGATCGGGCGTCCCTGGTCGAAAGAACGTACCCGGTACGCCCGGAACGACCAGGTACGCCCGGATCGGCCCGGCAGGCGCACCCGCGCCCGGCGCGACCCACAGACGGACGGGAGGCCCGTGGCGGCGCCGCCACGGGCCTCCCGTCCGCCCCGCATCGCGTGTCAGCGCATCGCGGCGTCGATCAGGGTCACCGCGGCACGGCGCGCGTGCGCGGCCGGTGCCGTGGTGCCAGCGATGGCCGCGGTGGTCTGCGCGCCCTCGGCGAGCAGCGCGAGCTGTGCGGCGAGTTCCTCGGCGTGCTCGGGATCGGCGACGACCTCGGCGGTGAGCCGCTGCACGAACTGCTGGAACGAGTCCTTGTGCTCACGCGCGATCTCGGCGACCGCGGGCGAGGTCGCACCGAGCTCGCCGAACGCGTTGATGAACCCGCAGCCGCGGAACGTGTCGTCGCCGAACCACGACTCCAGGAAGTCGTAGACCGCCAGGAGCTTGTCGCGCGGGCTGGCCGCAGCCTCGACCGCGCCGTGCACACCCTGCTCCCACATGTCGTGGCGGCCGGCGAGCACCGCGGCGATGAGCTGCTCCTTGCCGGGGAACGCCGCGTACAGCTTCTTGAGGGAGACCCCGGCGCCCGTGCGGATCTCGTCCATCCCCACGGACTGGATCCCGCGCGTGTAGAACAGCTGGTCCGCGACCTCGACGATGTGTGCTCGGACGTCCGGCTCGACGGTGCTGGTGGCCATGTGTGTACCCCGTTCCCTGAGTGTTCACCGTTCTCGACTTGCGCCGGGAACGGGCGTTCTCTACTGTAGTCCACATCGGTGGAGAACGATCGTTCTCCGCGATACTCAGGGAAGGAACGATCATGGGTGCCATCACCGTCGGAACCGAGAACAGCATCGACATCGAACTCCACTACGAGGACAAGGGCCAGGGGCAGCCGATCGTGCTGATCCACGGCTTCCCCCTCGACGGCAACTCGTGGGAGGGGCAGGTCCCGATGCTCCTCGAGGCCGGCTACCGCGTCATCACGTACGACCGCCGCGGCTTCGGCCAGTCCTCGCAGCCGTCCACCGGCTACGACTACGACACCTTCGCCGACGACCTGCACACGGTCCTGACGACCCTCGACCTGCGCGACGTGATCCTCGTCGGCTTCTCGATGGGCACCGGCGAGATCGCCCGCTACATCGGCCGCCACGGTGAGGACCGGATCGCGAAGGTCGCGTTCCTCGCCTCGCTCGAGCCCTTCCTCGCGATCACCGACGACAACCCCGACGGCGCCGGCCCGATGTCGTTCTTCGAGGGCATCGCCGCCGACGTGGCGAAGGACCGCTACGCGTACTTCACGAACTTCTACCAGGACTTCTTCAACCTGTCGGAGAACCTCGGCACCCGCATCTCCGAGGAGCAGGTCCGCAACGCCTGGAACATCGCGGCCGGCTCCGGCTCGATCGCGTCCGCGGCCGCACCCCTGACCTGGCCGACCGACTTCCGCCAGGACATCCCGAAGGTCACCGTCCCCGCACTGATCGTGCACGGCACGTCGGACAACATCCTGCCCATCGACGCCACCGGCCGACGCTTCACCCAGGCGCTGCCCGCGGCGGAGTACGTCGAGATCGAGGGCGCCCCGCACGGCCTGCTCACCACGCACACCGCCGAGGTGAACGAGGTCCTGCGCACCTGGCTCGCCGAGTCCTGATCCCTCGGCGATCACGCGGGCGCTCCCCGGCGGGGGCGCCCGCATCGTGAGCACAAATGGTCGGGTTCCCACCGGGGACCCGACCATTTCTGCACTCCAAGCGCCGCGCAGCGAGCGGCGCGCGCCGCGCAGCCCGCAGCGCGCCCCCGCGCCGCGCGCTAGTCCTCTTCGCCCGCGTCGTCGGGGTTCGTCACCTGGGCGTGCCCGAGCGCGTCGAGGTGGATCGAGGTGCCGTCGTCGAGCTCGACGATCGGCTTGCCCTCGAGGAACGTCAGGGTCCAGCCCCACGTCGCCGTGTCGACGGACTCCGCCGCGAGCTCGTCCTCGACCCCGCGCACGGCGACGACCATCGTCTCGGGCAGTCGCGCAGGCGGCTCCCCACCCACGTTCCAGCGTGTGCCCAACTGCATCCGTGCCTCCAGTCCGGTGGTTGACGGGCCGGGTCACCAAGGCGACCCGGCCCGGACAGGCGACGTTACGCCTGCTGCTCCGCGAGCTCGATCTCGGTGACGGCGAGCTCCTCACCGTCGACGAACGACAGGTTCTCGATGCGGCCGACGGCCGCCAGGTCGACCGCCGCGCGCTCGATGAGCACCCGCGTCTCGGCGGGCGCCGCGACGACCGCATGCGTCACGGGCGTCTTCTGGGACGCCTTCGCCGCCGTCTTCGCACCGCGGATCCCGATGAGCGCCTGTCCGACGGCCGCGAGCAGCCCGGTGGGGGCCGCGTCGGTGGGCAGGTCGGCCGCGGTCGGCCAGGAGGCCCGGTGCACGCTGGTGTCGTGGGTCCAGGCCCACACCTCCTCCGTCGCGTACGGGAGGAACGGTGCCAGCAGGCGGAGCAGCACGTCGATCGCGCCGCGCAGCGCCAGGACCGCGCTCGCCTGCGTCTCGTGCGTCGCGTCGGACGCGGTGCCGTAGGCACGCTCCTTCACGAGCTCGAGGTAGTCGTCGCAGAACGTCCAGAAGAAGCGCTCGGTGATCTCGAGGGCACGCGCGTGGTCGAACCCGTCGAACGCCGCGGTGGCCTGCTCGACGACGGCACCGAGCTCGGCGAGCATGTCGACGTCGAGCGCCTCGGTGACGCTCGTGGCGCCCTCGGGCAGCGGGAAGCCGTAGACGAACTTCGCCGCGTTGAGCACCTTGATCGCCAGACGACGGCCGACCTTGATCTGCTTCGGGTTCTGCGGGTCGAAGGCTGCGTCCGTGCCGAGCTTGGACGAGGCCGCCCAGTAGCGGACCGCGTCGGCGCCGTGCTGCTCGAGGATGGACAGCGGCGTGACGACGTTGCCCTTCGACTTCGACATCTTCTTGCGGTCGGGGTCGACGATGAAGCCGGAGATGGAGGCGTGCTTCCACGGCACCACGTCGGCCTCGAGCTGGCTGCGGAGCACGGTCGTGAACAGCCAGGTGCGGATGATGTCCTGCGCCTGCGGGCGGACGTCGTACGGGTACACCAGGTCGTAGAGCGCCGGGTCGGTCTCCCACTTGCCCGCGAGCTGCGGGGTGAGCGACGAGGTGGCCCAGGTGTCCATGACGTCGAGTTCGCCCTGGAACCCGCCGGGCACGCCGCGCTGGTCCTCGGTGAAGCCGGGGGCGGGCTCGGAGGCCGGGTCGACGGGCAGTTGTGCCTCGGTCGGAACGATCGGCTGGTCGAACACCGGGTTGCCGTCGGCGTCGAGCGGGTACCAGACGGGCAGCGGCACGCCGAAGAAGCGCTGACGCGAGATGAGCCAGTCACCCGACAGGCCACCGACCCAGTTGTCGTAGCGGACGCGCATGAAGTCCGGGTGGAACGCGATCTCCTCGCCGCGCTGGCGGAGCGTGCTCTTCAGCTGCTCGTCGCGCGCACCGTTGACGATGTACCACTGGCGGGTCGACACGATCTCGAGGGGCTTGTCGCCCTTCTCGAAGAACTTCACCGGGTGCTGGATGGTCTTGACGTCACCGATCAGCTCGCCGGACGCGGTCAGGGCGTCGACGACGACCTTCTTGGCCGAGAACACGGTCTTGCCGGCCATCTCGGCGTAGAGCTCCCGGCCCGTCGCGGACTCGATCCAGGCGGGCTCGTCCGAACGCACGCGGCCGTCGAAGCCGATGATCGCGCGGTTCGGCAGCTGCAGCTCGCGCCACCACACGACGTCGGTGGTGTCACCGAAGGTGCAGACCATCGCGATGCCGGCACCCTTGTCCTTCTGCGCCAGGTGGTGTGCGAGCACCGGGACCTCGACGTCGAACAGGGGGGAGCGGACCGTGGTGCCGAAGAGGTCCTGGAACCGCTCGTCGTCCGGGTGTGCGACGAGCGCGACGCAGGCCGGCAGGAGCTCGGGGCGGGTGGTCTGGATGACGACGTCGTCGCCGCCGTCGGTGCGGTGGAAGGCGATGCCGTGGTACGCGCCGGGCATCTCCTTGTCCTCGAGCTCGGCCTGCGCGACCGCGGTGCGGAACGTGACGTCCCACAGGGTCGGGGCGTCGGCCTGGTAGGCCTCGCCGCGCTCGAGGTTGCGCAGGAACGCGCGCTGGGCGCTCGCCCGCGAGGTGTCGTCGATGGTGCGGTACGACTGGGTCCAGTCGACCGACAGCCCGAGCGTGCGGAAGAGCTCCTCGAACTGCTGCTCGTCCTGCACGGTCAGGCGCTCGCACAGCTCGATGAAGTTGCGGCGCGACACGGGCAGCTGGTCGGCGGCCTTCGAGGACTTGCCGTCCCCGCCCTCGAACGGCGGCGTGAACTCGGGGTCGTACGGCAGCGTCGGGTCGCAGCGGACGCCGTAGTAGTTCTGCACACGGCGCTCGGTGGGCAGACCGTTGTCGTCCCAGCCCATCGGGTAGAAGACGTGCTTGCCGCGCATGCGCTCGAACCGGGCCTTGAGGTCGGTGTGCGTGTACGAGAACACGTGCCCGATGTGCAGCGAGCCGGAGGCGGTGGGCGGCGGGGTGTCGATCGACCAGACGGCGTCACGGTGACCGGCGGCGTCGCGGTCGAAGCGGTAGGTGCCGTCCTGTTCCCAGACCGGCCCCCAGACCTGCTCCAGTCCGTCGACGCTCGGCTTCTCGGGCATGGGCTTGGTCATGGGTGTGCCTTCCGTACGTGTGTGCGGCACCGAGTCCGTGATGAGGTGCCTGAGTGTTCCGCGCCTGACGCGCGGTGCCCCAATCGTAGCGGCCGCGCACGCGCACGCAGGCGGACGAACCGGTCGGACGCGGCCATCACCGAGCAGCGCTTAGCACACCGAACTGTCGGACACGCCCGGAGCCTGCTAGTCTTCCTGGGTTTGTCCGGCGAGCGCAGGGTTCGCAGGAGCTGCAACGTCGCCGTCCGCCGGACGCCCGAAGGAAGCACCGCACCCCGGAGGAACGACTTGGCACCGAACAACGCACCCCACCCGCACGGCGATCGGCCGTTGCGCACGAAGGGCGCCGCGAAGCGCGCTCGTCGCGATCTGACGAAGGACGACGTCACCGTCGTCGAGGAGTCGCTGCTCAAGCGTGCCGTCGCGGCTGCCGCGCTCGGCAACGCCATGGAGTGGTTCGACTTCGGCATCTTCGCGTACCTGACGGTCACCATCTCGCAGGTGTTCCTGCCGCAGGGCGACCCGGCCGCGAACATCGTCGCCACGTTCGGCTTCTTCGCCGCAGCGTTCATCGTGCGCCCGATCGGCGGTGCCGTGTTCGGCCCGATCGGCGACAAGATCGGCCGCCAGAAGGTCCTCGCGCTGACGATGATCCTGATGGCCGCCGGCACGCTCATGATCGGCCTGATCCCGTCGTACGACACGATCGGCTTCTGGGCCCCGGTCCTGCTGCTCGTCGCCCGCTTCGTGCAGGGCTTCTCGACCGGTGGTGAGTACGGCGGCGCCGCGACCTTCATCGCCGAGTACTCGCCCGACAAGCGCCGCGGCTTCATGGGCTCGTGGCTCGAGTTCGGCACCCTCGCCGGCTACGTGCTCGGCGCCTCGATCGTCACCGGCCTGCAGTTCGGCCTGTCCGAGGACGCCCTGCTCAGCTGGGGCTGGCGCATCCCGTTCATCATCGCGGGCCCCCTCGGCCTGATCGGCCTCTACCTGCGCCTCAAGCTCGAGGAGACCCCGGCGTTCCAGAAGCAGCAGGAGCAGGCCGCCGAGCGCGAGGGCCAGAAGACCCCGTTCCTCAAGCTCTTCGCCGAGAACTGGCGCTCGCTCATCATCTGCATCGGTCTGGTCCTGGTCTTCAACGTGACCGACTACATGCTGCTGTCGTACATGCCGACCTACCTCGAGCAGAACCTCGGCCAGAACGCCACGTTCGGCCTGATCCTCATCGTCATCGTGATGCTGCTCATGATGGTCGTCATCACCTTCGGCGGCCGGCTGTCCGACAAGTTCGGGCGCCGTCCGGTGCTCGCCGCCGGCTGCATCGGCTTCATCCTGCTGTCCTGGCCGGCCCTCAAGCTGGTCCAGACCGGCACCGGTGTCGGCGTCTTCGCCGGCCTGCTGATCCTCGGCGTCGTGCTGGTCACGTTCACCTCGACCATGCCGTCGACGCTGCCCGCGCTGTTCCCGACGATCATCCGCTACGGCGCCCTGGCGATCGCGTTCAACGTGTCGGTGTCGCTCTTCGGCGGGACCACCCCGCTCGCGACCGCCGCGCTCATCAACGCCGCGAAGGACGCCGGGTACGGCTGGGCCGAGGACATCCCCGCGTTCTACCTGATGCTCGCCGCCGTGATCGGCCTGGTCGCGGTGTACTTCACCAAGGAGACCGCCGCGAGCCCGCTCATGGGCTCCGGCCCGACGGTCGGCTCCGAGGACGAGATCGCCGGCGTGATCGAGGACTACAACGACCCGACGTCGGAGCTCGCGCAGTCCGACTGGGCGAAGGACTTCTCGACGAGCGAGATCCCGATCATCTCGGCCGACGCCCAGAAGGAACCCTCCGGTTCCTGACCACGGGGCCGCCCCGCGGCAACCCGGCCAGGAGGCCCGGTGCACGTTCCGTCTCGGAACGCGCCCCGGGCCTCCTGGCCGTTCCAGGGCCGTCGGTGACGTCACGCGCGCAGCGACAGTCCGCGGGTGCGAGCGCGCGTGGACTGTCGCTCAGTCCGTGACGTCGGCTGCGGCCCCCGCTGCGGGGCCCGCTGCCAGCCGCTCCGCGGCGTGCAGCAGCCGCGCGGTCACCGGGTGCGCCGGGCGCGCGAAGACCTCGGCGGCGGGGCCGTGCTCGACGACCGCGCCGCGGTGCACCACGAGGACGTCGTCCGCCATCCGCCGGACCGCCCGGAGGTCGTGCGACACGAACACCATCGCCACCCCGGTCTCGTCGCGGAGCCGTTCGAGGAGCCGCAGCACGGCGTCCTGCACCGTGGCGTCGAGGGCGGTCACCGGCTCGTCGAGCACGATCACCTCGGGGTCGGTCGCCAGCGCACGGGCGATCGCGAGGCGCTGTCGTTGCCCGCCGGACAGCGTGTGGGGGGAGCGGGGCCGCAGCACGGGGTCGAGGTCGACCTGCCGCAGTGCCGCGTCGACCCGGTCGCCGAGCGCACCGCGTGCCCGCCGCTCGTCACCTCGTGAGAACGCGTCGGTGAGGACCCGCTCGACGTTCCACCGTTCGTCGAAGGTCGCGCCGGGGTCCTGCACGACGGCCGCGACCCGGTGCCGTCGGGGGCGTCGCTCGCGCTCGGGCAGCGGGACCCAGGGCTCGTCGTCGAGCGTGACCGTGCCGGCGTCGGGTGTCTCGAGCCCGAGGAGCATCCGCGCCAGCGTCGTCTTGCCCGAGCCCGACGCGCCGATCACCCCGAGCACCCGGCCACGTTCGAGCCCGAACGACACGTCGTCCACTACGAGCACCCCGTCGTACTCCCGCGAGAGCCCCTGCGCCGCGAGCACGTCCCTCGCACCGTGCGAGGTTGCGCGCTCGGTGTCGCGGTTGCCGATCGGCGCACGGTGCGGAGTCGTGCGGTCGGTGCGAGGTTGGCCGCTCGGTGCATCGTCAGAGGGCTGCACGGAGCCATCGACCTCGCACCGGTCTGCGAGATCGGCACCGTGCGCCGGCTCCGGCGCCGCCGCGGCAGCACCGGCAGCACGCACCAGCGCCCGGGTCGCGGGGTGGGTCGGCGCCGCGAAGACCTCGGCGACCGCACCCTGCTCGACGATCCGGCCCTCGTGCACGACGGCGACCCGGTCGGCCCACCCCGCGACGAGCCCCAGGTCGTGCGTGATGACGAGCAGTCCGGCACCGCGGGCCTGCGCGGCTCGCAGCTGTTCCATCACGGTGACGGCGACCCCGGCGTCGAGCGCCGTCGTCGGTTCGTCGGCGACCAGCAGCGCGGGGGACCCGACGGTCGCCGCGGCGATGAGGGCCCGCTGTCGCATCCCGCCCGACAGGGTCCCGGCGAGCCGGCCGTCGGTCGCGATGTCCGGGTCGAGGCCCACCGCGGCCAGGGCGTCGCGCACGGCGTCCACGCGCTCGGCCGCACGCATCTCGGTGTGCAGGCGGAGGCTGTCGGCGACCTCGCGCCCGACCGGGCGCAGCGGGTCCAGCGCGCCCAGGGCCTCCTGGCCGACGTAGCCGACCCGCGATCCCCGAAGCCGACGCCACCGCCGGTCCGTGTACCCGCCGACGTCGACGCCGTCGACCGTGAACACGTCGGCGTGCACGGCGGCGCCGGGCACGGACAGACCGAGCACGGCGCGGGCGGTGACGGTCTTGCCGGAGCCGGACGCCCCGACCAGGGCGACGCACTCGCCGGCGTCGACGCGCAGGTCGACACCGTGCGCGATCGGGGTGCCGCCGATGGCGACGGTGAGCCCGCGGACATCGAGGACGGCGCTCACCGCGCGGCCCCGGTCCGTCGGATCGCCCGGCCGAGCACGGTGACGGCGGTCGCGAGCACCACGATCGCGAGTCCGGGGAAGGTGCTCATCCACGGCGCGGTCTGCAGGTAGGTGCGACCGTCGGCGAGCATCGCGCCCCACTCCGGCGCGGGCGGGGGCGTGCCGACGCCGAGGTAGCTCAGCGCCGAGGCCCACACGACCGCCTGCCCGACCCCGAGCGTGGCGACGGCGACGACGGGCCAGAGCGCCGTCGGCAGCACGTGCCGGACCACGGTGCGGGCGGGGGAGCGGCCGAGCAGCACCGCCGTCTCGACCACCTGCGAACCCCGGGCCGCCCGGACCAGGCCGCGCACGATCCGGGCGTAGCCGGGAGCGGTCGCGAACCCGACCGCGAGCACCGCTGGCACCGGACCCGGACCGGTCACGGCGATGACGACGAGGGCGACGAGCAGCAGCGGCAGGGCGAACGCGACCTCGGTGACGCGGCCGATGACGGCGTCGAGCAGTCGTCCGAGTCGTCCGGCCCCGGCACCGAGCCCGGCGACGACGCCGAGCAGGACGCCCACGCCGCCGCCGATCAGGGTCGCGGCGACGCCGACGACGAGCGATGCCCGGGTCCCTGCGACCACCCGCGCCAGGACGTCGCGTCCGGACTCGTCGGTGCCGAACGGGTGCGCGCCGCTCGGCGCGGCCAGGGCATCCGCGGGGTGCACCGCGAGCGGGTCCCCGCCGCCGAGCAGGGCGGGCCACGCCGCCGCCACCACGGCGACCAGGACGACCACCCCCGCGGCGATGCCGCCGGCGCCGAGCGTCCCCCCACGGACGCGCTCGGTGCCGGCGGCGGTCTGGTGGCCGGGCGCTCCGGTCTGGAGGCCCGGGTCGGCGATCCCGCTCACCGCGCGCCCGCCGGACGGCCGGGCCCACGGCGTCGCGCAGCACCGGGGCGCAGGGTCGCGTTCCGTGCGGTGCTGCGCGGGTCGACGGCACGTTCGACCAGGTCGGCCACGGCCAGCACGACGACGTACGCGGCCGCCGACACCATCGCGATGCCGGCGACGAGCGGCATGTCCCGCTGGGTGACCGCGGTGACCAGGGCACGGCCGATGCCGGGCAGGGCGAACACGGACTCGACGACCACGGCTCCGGAGACGAGCGACCCGAAGGCCCATGCGGACAGCGCGATCCCGGGCAGGGCGGCGTGCCGGAGCAGGTGCCGTCCGAACAGCCCGAGGCGGGTCTCGCCCCGACCCCGGGCGGCGAGTGCGAAGGCCGAGCGCTGTGCGTCGACCACGCCGTCGCGCACGGTCTCGGCCAGGTACCCGGCGACGGGTACGGCCACGGTCAGCACCGGGAGCACCCAGCCGCGCGCGGTGCCGTCACTGACCGCAGGCACCCACCCCAGGGACGTGGCGAACACGACGATGAGCACGCTGCCGAGCCAGAAGTGCGGCATCACGCTCGCGGTGACGCTCAGGGCGCTGGTGAGCCCGGCGGCGATCCTGCCGCGCTGCGTCGAGGCCCAGGCGGCGACGATCGCGAGCACCCAGGCGACGACGAGGCCGGCGACCGCGAGCGTCAGCGTGACGGGCAGCTGCTGGGCGAGGAGCGTCGCGACCGGGGTGCGGAAGGCGTACGAGTCGCCGAGCTGCCCGGATGCCAGGCGTCCGAGGAACACCGCGTACTGCACCAGGACCGGCTGGTCGAGGCCGTACTCGTGGCGGACCTGGGCGACGGCCTCGGCCGAGGCCTGCGAGCCCGGTCCGCCGAGGATCGCGAGCGCCGGGTCACCGGGGATGAGCCGGATCGCGACGAAGACGATCGTCGCGACGGCCCAGAGCACGCCGATGCCCCCGGCGAGCCGCCGGAGGGCCCACCAGACCCATCGCATCCGTGTCAGCGGTCGATCCAGGCGGTGCCGAACCAGGGCGTCGAGACCGGGGTGGTCCGGATGCCGTGCACGGACGAGCGCACCAGGAAGTGGTTCTGCTGGTCGTACAGGGGGAGCACGGTGTCGCTCGCCAGGATCGCCTTCTGCGCCTGCTCGTACAGGTCGGCGCGCTCGTCGGCGTCCGAGGTGCGGGCGGCCTGCTCGAGCAGCCGGTCGACGGCGGGGTCGTCGAGCTGGGCGAGGTTCGCGAAGTAGCCCGACGGTGCCGGTTCGATGCTCGCGCTGTCGTACAGGATGCGCAGGACGTCGGGGCCGACCTTCGTGTACGGGGCGCTGACGACGTCGTACTCGTTCGCGGCGAGGGCGGCGTACCAGCTGGACAGGTCGAGTTCGTCGAGCACGACCTTGAACCCGACGGCCTTCTCGGACGCCTGGATCTGCTGGAACAGGCTGCGCTCGGCCGGCACCGACTGGTTCGTCGAGACGGGGAACGTCACGGTGAGCTGCTGGCCGTCCTTCTCGCGGATGCCGTCGGACCCGACCTTCCACCCGGCGTCGTCGAGGAGCTGCTTCGCCTTGGTGGGGGAGTAGTCGAACCGGCTCTTCTCGGAGTACGCGAGCGGCTCCGCGCTCGAGAGCACCGAGTACGAGCGCTTCGCGGTGCCGAGGAACAGCGACTGCAGGCCGGGGTCGATCTCGGCACCGGCGATGAAGGCCTGGCGCACCGCTTCGTCGCGGAACACCCCGTGCCCGGAGTTCAGCTCGAGCCGGTTCGAGGCGCCGGGGCGTGGGGCGTCGAGGTCGCGGATGGCGCCCTTCGCCGACGCGGCCTTGAGCTGGTCGGGCTGGGCGTTGTCGATCACGTCGACCTGACCGGACTGCAGTGCGGCGTAGCGCGAGGTCGAGTCCGGCAGGAACCGCCACGTGATGCCGGACAGGCGCGGCTTCGTCGCGCCCCAGTAGTCGGCGTTCTTCGTCAGGGTGACGCGGTCGCCGTGCTTCCAACCGGTGACCTCGAAGGGGCCGGTGCCGACGGGGGACTCGCAGTTCGTCGCCTGCTTGCGCTCGAGCGCCTTCGGGGACTCCATGCCCACCCAGGGCTGCGAGAAGGACTCGAGCAGCGCGCTGTCCGGCCGGCTCAGCGTCAGCGTGACGGTGCGCTCGTCGGTGGCGGTCGCCTTCGTGATGGACTGCAGCGCCAGGTAGCCGGTGCTCGAGGCGGTGGCCGGGTCCTGCACGTGCTCGATGTTCGCCACGACCGCGGCGGCGTCGAACGGGGTGCCGTCGGTGAAGGAGACGTCGTCACGCAGGGTGAACGTCAGGGTCTTCCCGTCGTCGCTCGTGCTCCACTTCGTCGCGAGCTCCGGCGTGGGCTTGCCGTCCTCGAGCCCGACGAGCTCCTCGATGTACTGCGTCGCCAGGAGTGCCTGCGGGTAATTGCCGCCGACGTGCGGGTCGAGGCAGGTCGGTTCGGCGTCGCCGGAGGCGTAGGTGAGCGTGCCGCCCGCGACCGGGGTGCTGCTCCCGGTGCTCGTGCCCGGTCCGCTGCAGGCAGCGAGGACGAGCAGGACCGCCGAGGCGCCCGCGACGGCGGTGAGGGTTTTCTGTACTGAGTCCAAGATCATGGCTGACCGAGTCTAGCGGTTTACTGGGGCCCATGGACGAACCGATCCGCCGCGGTGGCCGACCCCGACGCTCGAGCGCCGAGGTGCTCGCGGACGCCGCCGCCGAGCTCTTCCTCGAGCAGGGGTACGGACGCACCACGGTCGACCAGATCGCCGCCCGCGCCGGGGTCAGCCGTGCGACGTTCTTCAACTACTTCCCGGCGAAGGCCGACGTGATGTGGCTCGAACTCGACGCCGCCGTCGCCGGGCTGCCCGGGTACCTCGCCGCGTCGACCGAGCCGAGCGTCGTCCGGGCCGTTGAGCAGGCGCTCCTCGCGGCAGCCCGTGCCCACGACCCCGAGCGGGTGCCGTGGGCCGTTGCGCAGGCCGAGGTGATGGGCATCGGGCCCGAGCTGGTGGCGGGCGTCGCGGTCCGGGTGACGGCGCAGCACGAGGCCGTCGCCGCCTTCGTCGCGGGCCGCACGGGGGAGCAGCCGCGCTCACTCTGGCCGCAGACGGTGTCCGGCGCGATGCTCGGTGCCGCCGCCGCGGCGTTCGGGGTGTGGGTCACCGACGGGGTCGGCCGCCGTGCGCTCGTCGAGTACGTCGCGGCGGCACTCACCCCGGTGGTCGCGGGCCTCGACGCCCGCTGAAGCGCCGGCGTCTTCGCGCGACGCCGCCTCGACGGCGAGACGCCGTTGGATCCTGCGGCGTCTCGAGCACGTGGCGGCGTCTTGCTGACACGCCGGCGTCTTGCGGCACGAACTCCGCCGCCGGCCACCCACCCAGTCGACGCTCACTCCGTGCGCAGGGTCCCCGCGCCACCGGACGCCACGTCCGAAGCCGTCCCGTCCCGCACGACCTCGGGCACGTCGCCGTCGGTCGGCACCAGCGACTCGTCGCCCGGGTAGCTCAGGGTGAGGACGGCCTCCTCGATGTACGGGCTGTCCTCGAGCGACTGCTCGACGTCACGCAACCGCACCGCCACGTGCTCCTCGGTCTCGTTGCCCGTCAGGTCGACGGCCGCGACGAGGTACACCCGCGACGGCCCCACGAACTCCAGGTGCAGGTAGGTGACCCGCTCGACCTGCGACCGGCCCAGCAGCTCGACGAGCACCGCGTTCTCGAGCTCCGGGGACGTGCTCTCGCCGAGCAGGAACCGGCGGTTGCGGTCGATCAGGACGATCGCGACGACCCCGAGCAGCACACCGATCGCGATGGAGCCGAGCGCGTCGAAGACCGCCAGCCCGGTGACCTGGTGCAGGAACACCCCGAGGAACGCCACGACCAGGCCGATCAGCGCCGCCGCGTCCTCGGCGAACACCGCGCGGAGCGTCGGGTTCGACGACTGCAGCACGTGCCGCAGCACCGGGACCTTGCGCTTCGTCGCGGCACCGTGCGCCTGCCGGTACGCCTGCAGGAAGCTCGTGCCCTCGAGCAGGAACGCGACCCCGAGCACGACGTAGTTGAGCACGACGTCCTCGGCCGGCCCGGTGTCCCCGAACTCCGAGATGCCGTGGTAGATCGACACGATCGCACCGGCCGTGAACAGGCCGAACGCGGCGAACATCGACCAGATGTACGTCTCGCGTCCGTACCCGAGCGGGTGCGCGGTGTCCCGCTTCTTGCCGCCCCGTCGTTCCGCGACGAGCAGGAACACCTCGTTGCCGGTGTCCGCCCACGAGTGCGCCGCCTCGGCCACCATCGAGGCCGAACCCGAGACGAGCGAGGCGATCGTCTTCGCGATCGCGACGAGCAGGTTCGCCCCGAACGCGATCAGGACGGTGACGAGTGACTCGGGACGTTCTTCTGCGGGCATCACTCAAGCATGCTCCCGTCCGGTAAAGTCGTGTTCCACGAGCGTCGATCCGGCCATCACCGGGGAGCTTCCGGAAGAACGCGGAGCGCACCAGCGGCTCCGTCAGTAGAACCGGGCGGGTTCGGGACCGTCACCACCCCCGACACAGAGTGGTCGCACAGCGCACGTTGGGCGGCAAACGAGGTGGTACCGCGGAACCTGTTTCCGTCCTCGTGGAGATCGAGCGAACCCACAAGGAGTCCCGGTGCCGTACCCGTTGAACGCCGATGCCGATGGCGTCGTCCCCTCGCCGAGCTTCCCCGCCGTCGAACGGGGCATCCTCGCCTTCTGGAAGCGCGACGACACGTTCCAGGCGTCCATCGACGCGCGACAGGGCTGCCCGGAGTGGACCTTCTACGACGGCCCGCCCTTCGCCAACGGCCTGCCGCACTACGGGCACCTGCTGACCGGGTACGCCAAGGACGTCTTCCCGCGCTACCAGACCATGCGCGGCAAGCAGGTGCACCGCCGCTTCGGCTGGGACACCCACGGCCTGCCCGCCGAGCTCGAGGCGATGCGGCAGCTCGGCATCACCGAGAAGCACGAGATCGACGCCATGGGCATCGACGTCTTCAACGCCGCCGCCAAGAAGTCCGTGCTGCAGTACACCGACGAGTGGCAGGAGTACGTCACCCGCCAGGCGCGCTGGGTCGACTTCGAGGACGACTACAAGACCCTCGACGTCACCTTCATGGAGAGCGTGCTCTGGGCCTGGAAGCAGCTCTGGGACAAGGGCCTGGCGTACGAGGGCTTCCGGGTCCTGCCGTACTGCTGGAACGACCAGACGCCGCTGTCCAACCACGAGCTGCGCATGGACGACGACGTCTACAAGATGCGCCAGGACCAGTCCGTCACCGTCTCGTTCCCGCTGCACGGCGACCGCGCTTCCGCGCTCGACCTGACCGGTGTGCGCGCGCTCGCCTGGACGACGACCCCCTGGACCCTCCCGACGAACGCCGCGTTGGCAGTCGGTCCGGAGATCGCGTACGCGGTCGTCCCGGCAGGGCCTGGAGGCGCGGCTGACGGTGCCGACGCCGGTTCCGTCTCCTACCTGCTCGCGTCCGACACCGTGGCCGCGCACGCGAAGGAGCTCGGCTACGCCTCGGGTGACGAGGCGCTCGCCGCCGTCGCGCGCACCCTGACGGGCGCCGAGCTCGACGGCGTCGAGTACGAGCGGCTGTTCAACTTCCTGGCCGACGCCGAGGGCTACGAGAACGCATGGCGGATCCTGGTCGCCGAGTACGTCGAGACCGGTGAGGGCACCGGCATCGTGCACCAGGCCCCGGCCTACGGTGCCGACGACCAGGAGGTCTGCGCCGCCGCCGGCATCCCCGTCGTGCTGTCCCTCGACGAGGGCGGCGTCTTCACGTCGCAGTTCGGCGAGGTCGCCGGCATGCTCTGGTCGGACGCGAACAAGCCGCTGACCAAAGCGGTCCGTGACGCCGGGCGACTGCTCCGCCAGGCGTCCTACGAGCACAGCTACCCGCACTGCTGGCGGTGCCGGAAGCCCCTCATCTACAAGGCCGTCTCGTCGTGGTTCGTCCGCGTCACCGAGCTCCGTGACCGCATGGGCCAGCTCAACCAGGACATCAACTGGGTGCCGGACAACGTCAAGGACGGCCAGTTCGGCAAGTGGGTCGGCAACGCCATCGACTGGTCGGTCTCCCGCAACCGCTACTTCGGCACGCCGATCCCGGTGTGGCAGTCCGACGACCCCGAGTACCCGCGCACCGACGTGTACGGCTCGCTCGCCGACATCGAGCGCGACTTCGGTCGCCTGCCGGTGAACGCCGAGGGCGAAGTGGACCTGCACCGGCCGTTCATCGACGACCTGACGCGGCCGAACCCCGACGACCCGACGGGCAAGTCGACGATGCGCCGGATCACCGACGTGTTCGACGTGTGGTTCGACTCCGGCTCGATGCCGTACGCCCAGGTGCACTACCCGTTCGAGAACCGGGAGTGGTTCGAGTCGCACAGCCCGGCCGACTTCATCGTCGAGTACATCGGGCAGACGCGCGGCTGGTTCTACGTCATGCACGTGCTCTCCACCGCGCTGTTCGACCGGCCGGCGTTCCAGAACGTCATCAGCCACGGCATCGTCCTCGGATCGGACGGCCAGAAGATGTCGAAGTCGCTCCGGAACTACCCGGACGTCTCCGAGGTCTTCGACCGCGACGGTGCCGACGCCATGCGCTGGTTCCTGATGTCCTCGTCGGTGATCCGCGGCGGCAACCTCGTCGTCACCGAGGAGGGCATCCGCCAGGGCGTCCGCGAGTTCATGCTGCCGCTGTGGTCGACGTACTACTTCTTCACCCTGTACGCGAACGCCTCGGGTCCCGACGGGTACCGGGCCCAGCGCCGGACCGACTCGACCGACGTGCTCGACCGGTACCTGCTCGCGAAGACCCGGGTCCTCGTCACCGACGTCCGGACGCACCTCGACGCGCTCGACACCCCGCTCGCGGCCCAGGCCGTCCGCGACTTCGCCGACGTGCTCACGAACTGGTACGTCCGCCGCTCGCGCGACAAGTTCTGGACCGGGGCCGACGCGGACGCCGGCGCCGAGACCCGTGCGGCGTTCGACACGCTGTACACCGTGCTCGAGACCCTGACCCGGGTCGCCGCCCCGCTCGCGCCGCTCGTCACCGAGGAGATCTGGAAGGGCCTGACCGGCGGACGCAGCGTCCACCTGACGGACTTCCCGGACCCCGACGAGTTCCCCGCCGACGACGCCCTCGTCGACGCGATGGACCGCGTGCGCGACGTCGCCTCGAAGGGACTGGCGCTCCGCAAGGCCACCGGCAAGCGCGTCCGCCTGCCCCTGGCCACGCTGACCCTGGTGGTGCCGGACCCGGCCGCGGTCGATCCGTTCGCCGACATCCTGCGCGACGAGCTCAACGTCAAGCGCGTGGTGCTCGAGGCCCAGGCCGAGGAGTCGCTGGCGCAGTACGGCATCGAGCGGAAGCTCACCGTGAACGCCCGGGTCGCCGGCCCCCGCATCGGCAAGCAGGTGCAGCAGGTGATCCCGGCCGCCAAGAAGGGCGACTGGACCGCGACCGACTCCGGCGTGACCGTCGGCGGCGTCGACCTGATCGAGGGCGAGTACTCGCTCGACCTCACCGTGGCCGACTCTTCGGTGGCCGTGGCGTTCCTCGACGAGGGCGGCTTCGTCGTGCTCGACACCGTGACGACGCCCGAGCTCGAGGCCGAGGGGCTCGCCCGTGACGTCGTCCGCGCCGTCCAGCAGGCCCGCCGCGACGCCGACCTCGACGTCAGCGACCGCATCGCCCTGACCCTCCGGGTGGACGACACGGCCGACGGCGCGGTCCGCGCGCACCAGGAGCTCATCGCGGGGGAGACCCTGGCGACGAGCGTCGAGATCGTGCCCCTCGGGGCGGACGACACCACCACCGACGTCGGTGACGGTGCGAAGGTATCCGTGGAGGTAGCACGCGCATGAGTGACCACGACCAGTACGACGACCACGAGGTGAACGAGGAGTTCGTCGGACACGACGAGCTCGACGGTCACGGTGTTGACGGGCGCAGTGCGGACGGCATCCGGATCCCGGTCGGCCCCTCCGGCGACGCTCCGGCCGACGCCGTGCCCTACGGCGGCGACGACGACGAGGTCCGGCGCGTCGAGGCCGCCCTGTACGCCCGCATCGGCGAACAGGCCCCCGAGCGCCGGCTGACCGCCACGCGCCGCGCCGTCGAGCTGCTCGGCGACCCGCACCTGGCGTACCCGGTGATCCACGTCACGGGCACGAACGGCAAGACGTCGACCGCGCGCACCATCGAGAGCATCGTCCGGGCCCACGGTCTGCGGACCGGCCTGATGACGAGCCCGCACCTGGTGTCGATCCGGGAGCGCATCGTGGTCGACGGTCAGCCGATCGCGGCGGACCGGTTCGTCGAGAACTGGGACGACATCGCCCCGGTGCTCGAGATCACCGACCGCGAGCTCGCCGACAAGGGCGAACTCCCGCTGACCTTCTTCGAGGCGCTCACCGTGCTCGCCCTGGCGTGCTTCGCCGAGGCGCCGGTGGACGTCGCCGTGATCGAGGTCGGCATGGGCGGCGAGTGGGACTCCACCAACGTCGTGCAGAGCCAGGTGTCGGTGTTCACGCCGATCGCCATCGACCACGCGAAGCAGCTCGGTGCCACCGTGGCCGAGATCGCCCGCACCAAGTCGGGCATCGTCAAGCCGTCGTCCGCCGTTGTGTCGAGCCGACAGGTCCCCGAGGCCCTCGCCGAACTCGTGCGCGCCGCCGAGCTCACCGAGTCCACCCTGGCCGTCGAAGGTACGGGATTCAGCGTCGTCGACGTCACCCCGGCCGTGGGCGGACAGCTCATCACCGTGCAGGGCATCGCCGGCCGCTACGACGACCTGTTCCTGCCGCTGTTCGGCCGGCACCAGGCCGAGAACGCCGCCGTGGCCATCGCGGCGGTCGAGTCGTTCCTCGGCCGCGGGGCCCAGGCCCTCGACGAGGACGTCCTGTCCGAGGGCATCGCCGGCACGACCAGCCCCGGTCGCCTGCAGCCCATCGCGACCGACCCGACCGTCGTCGTCGACGCCGCGCACAACCCGCACGGTGCGAAGGCCCTGGCCGAGGCGCTGCCGGTCGCGTTCCCGTCCGAGCACGTCGTCGGCGTCGTCGGGATCCTCGGCGACAAGGACGCCCGCGGGTTCGTCCGCGCGCTCAAGGACACCGTCGCCACGTTCGTCGTGACGCAGCCGCCGGGGGAGCGTGCGCTCGACGCGGACGAGTTCGCCCGGGTCGTCGTCGACGAGGTCGGTGAGGACCGCGTCGTCGTCGAGCCCTCCCTGGCGTCCGCACTGCAGGAAGCGCGCAGCCTGGCCGACGAGGCCGACGCCGAGGACGCCCTCGTGCTCGTCGCGGGCTCCATCGTGATGGTGGGCGCGGTCATGGACCTCGTGCACCGCGAAGGCGAGGCGAAGTGACGGACGCACCACGGGCCTCCCGGCCGGGCCGCGCACCGCGCACCCGGAAGCCGCGCCGCGAACGCGGGGCGCAGGAGAGCCTGCTCTCGATCACGCTCGTGCTCGAGGCGATCATGTTCTTCTTCCCCATGCTCGTCGTCTTCGGCAAGGGCACGCTGCCGCCCGCCGCGGCCTTCGGCGGGGGCATCGGCGCGATCATCGTCCTCGCAGCTGCCTCACGTCTGACGGGCAACCGGGCCGGTGTATGGTTCGGGTGGCTGCTGCAGGCGGCCATCCTCGCCACCGGGTTCATCGAACCGTTCATGTTCGCGGTCGCCGTGGTGTTCCTGGCGCTGTGGGTCTTCTGCTTCGTCAAGGGCGGTCAACTGGACCGTCAGAACGCCGCGCGCCGAGCGGCCATGGGCGAGGACTGACCACCACATTCGACCCCGAACACAGGGAGTACTGCGTGTCCGACTTCGAAGAGACCCTCGTCCTCGTCAAGCCCGACGGCGTCGCCCGCCAGCTGACCGGTGAGATCCTCCGCCGGATCGAGGCGAAGGGCTACGAGCTCGTCGACCTGAAGATGCTCACCGCGCCGCGTGACCTGCTCGACGCGCACTACGAGGAGCACCAGGGCAAGCCGTTCTTCGAGCCGCTCGTCGAGTTCATGCAGTCCGGTCCCGTCGTCGCCGTGCGCGTCGCCGGCAACGGTGCGATCGCGGGCTTCCGCTCGCTCGCCGGCACCACCGACCCGACCTCGGCCGCGCCCGGCACCATCCGTGGTGACCTGGGCCGCGACTGGGGCCTCAAGGTGCAGCAGAACCTGGTCCACGGTTCGGACAGCCCCGAGTCGGCCGCGCGCGAGCTCGCGCTCTGGTTCGCCTGAGCGACGGGGACGACGTGACGAACAACGACCGACCCACCAAGAACGAGCGGCGTCAGCACGCCCGAGAGGTCGCACGGCAGCGCGCCGACGCCGAGAAGCGCCGCAAGCGCCGCAACAAGTGGTTCCTGCAGGGCGGCATCGGCCTGGGCATCCTGGCGATCGCTGCGATCATCGCGATCGTCGCGGTGAACGTGAACAACGCGCCCGTGGTGTCCGCAGCCGGGCCAAAGAACATGGCCACCGGCGCGATCCAGTTCACCGGCCAGGACGGCAAGGTCACCCCGGTGACCACGCCGGCCGTCTCCGCGACGGGCTCGGCCTCGCCGGTCCCGACGGCGAACAGCGACGGCGCCGTGACGGTCACCGAGTACGTGGACTGGGCCTGCCCGGTCTGCAAGCAGTTCGAGGCGGCCTACTCCGACCAGATCCTCGACAAGGTGAAGTCGGGCGACGCGACCCTGGCGATCCAGCCGGTGTCGATCCTGGACCGCAGCTACGCGGGCTCCCGCTACGCCAGCCGTGCCGCGAACGCCGCCATGTGCGTGGCGAACTACGCGCCGGACAAGTTCCTCGACGTGCAGACGCAGTTCTTCGAGAACCAGCCGGCCGAGGGCACCAAGGGCCTGACCAACTCCGAGATCGCGAAGCTCGTCAAGGCGGGCGGCGCGACCGGTTCGGACCTGTCCCAGTGCCTGTCGTCCGAGCAGTTCAAGGGCTGGGTGACGAAGTCGACGCAGGCCGTCACCACGAACGAGGCGCTCGCGGGCACGCAGGGCTTCGGCACGCCGACGATCGTCGTCGACGGCAAGCGCCTGGACGACCTGAGCACCGTCATCACCGCGATCGACGCCGCGGCGAAGTAGCACTCCCCGAACGACCGACGGCCCTCGCTCCCATCCGGGAGCGGGGGCCGCTCGTCGTGAGGGGGGCTAGGACGTCCCGCCGTGCTGCCGGACGAAGGCCGCGAACGCGTCGACGTCGGCGAGGGACGCCGCACCGTCCGCGTTGTACTGCTCGCCGTCGACGATGATCGTCGGCGTGCTCGTGATCCCGTCGAGCGACGAGTTCGGCACGGGGTCGTTCATCGCCCGGTTCGTGGCGTCGGCGACCCATCCGGCGAAGTCCTGCCGGGTGATGCACGGTGTCACGGCCGGGTCCGTCGCCCCGGCCTCGTGCGCGAGGGACGCCAACTCGTCGTTCGTGAGTCCGCGCGTGCTCTCCGAGGGCTGGTGTTCGTAGAGCGAGCTGTTGAAGGCCAGGAACGCGTCCGGGTCGTGGTCCGCGACGCACGCGGCAGCCGCAGCGGAGCGGGTCGAGTACCGCGATCCGAGCGACACGCGGTCGAGCAGCCCGAGCGGATGCAGCTCGAGGGTGGCGGTGCCGTCCTCCACCCACTGCCGGATCCGGGGCATCTGGGCCGTCTCGAACTGGTTGCAGTACGGGCACATGTAGTCCGCGTAGATCGTGATCGCGGTCTTCGAGCCGTCCTGCGCGGTCGGCGTCGGGGTCCCGCCGTCGGGCACCGCTCGCGTCTCGACGGGCACGATCCTGCCGTACACCCCGGTGAGCAGGACACCGTCGCTCACCGCGTTCCGCGGACCCGGCCCGGCGGGCTGCACGGAGTTCGCGATGACCAGGACGACCACCGTGACCACCGCGAGGCCACCGACGATGATCCCGCTGATGCCGAGTGTGCGGAGGCGCCGGCGTCGAGACTGCTCTGCCGCCCGTGCCGCTCGCGCGCGTTCCCGTGCGGCGTCGCGGCGCGCCCTGCTGCTCTCGTGCTCGCTCATCGATCCCGAGCGTAGGGGCAGCGGGGACGGCTCAGAAGCTGGTGAGGACCGCGGGGAACTTGATGATGATCGTGACGATGATGACCAGGTAGTTCGCCAGCACGAACGCCCAGCTGAAGGGCAGGAGCGACCGCCCGACACGCTGTGCCCCGGCGCCGAAGCGACCCTGGGCGGCGTTCCAGATCGTGAACACCCAGAACATCGGGATCGTCATCGACCAGACGAGCATGCACCACGGGCACAGCGCGCCGATGACGAACACGGTCTGCGTGAACAGCCAGGTCACGAACACCCACGCCAGGAAGACCCCGGCGTTGAAGACGATCCAGAACCAGCGCGAACCGTTCCGGAACCCGGCGAGCAGCAGCACGGCGACGGCGATCGGGGCGACGAACCCCATGACGCCGAGCAGCGGGTTCGGGAACCCGAACAGGTGCCCCTGCCAGCTGGCCATCACGTCGGAGCAGTTGATGAACGGGTTCACGTCACAGCTCAGGACGGCCTTCGGGTTCTCGTACTTCGTGAACTCGTCGAGGACGAGCCGGAACGAGCCGAACAGGCCGACGATCCCGGTGACGAGCAGGAAGACCGCCATCGCGATCGGACGACGGGGGGCAGGTGCAGACGCGGTCACGCGGTCATCATCGCATGCGGGTTCCGGTGCTTTCCGGGTGCGGCATGCGATAATGCCTGGAGGTCGTGCGGCCAACCGCACACCGAAGAGAGCTTTCCGAGTGACGCCCCACCGGGCCGAACCCGGACGATCCGGTGCGGTGAGAGCGCACTGTGGTCGGGCAGCGTCACTCCGATGCCGAGCCGGAACGGGCCGGGTGCCCGGACCGGAACGGGCGCGGACGCAACGAGAAGTTGACGCGGACCGATCACGAGACAGCGAGCGCGGGGGCGTCGACGCCGCCCGCCACGACACAGAATTCCCGCCACCCGAAAGGGTGCGAGTGGGGCCGAGGAGTGCACCAGTCCATGGTGGAGCAGAACAACGACAACACGACCAACGACGAGAACGCGCCGAAGCGCCGGAGCCGCCTGTTCGGCGGTCGCCGCGCCCGGTCGTCCGGCCAGGAGGCCCGTGGGGGCGCCGAGCAGGCACCCCACGCCGACGAGACCCTCGCGCTGACGGGCGGCGCTGACGCCCGTCCCGCGGCCAGCGTCGCGTCGGCCGGTTCGCCGGACTCTCCCGGTTCGCCGGACTCGCCCGACTCCCCGGCATCGCCGGCGTCGCCCGTCGAGCCGACCGACACCGGGGCGGTCTCCGTCGCGGTCGAGGCGGTCGCCGACAGCGGTGCCGAGCCGCACGACGTGAGCACGCTGACCGGCGACCTGCCGGTCGTGACGGGCGACCGGTCGGCCACCGCGACCGACGGGGCGGACGCGGACCGCGCCTCCCGTCCGGCCGACGCCGCACCGACGGCCGAGGTGAGCGGCGACGCCGCACCCGCCGACGAGCCGTTCGTGCCGAAGGCCACGAGCACGCTCAGCCTGATCTTCCACGCGCCGGTGCTGCCGGAGCTGCCGCAGCGCGCGCCCCGGTTCGAGCGTGACCGCGACCGCGACCGTGACCGCGACGAGGACGACCGCTACGACCGCGAGGACCGCTTCGACCGCGACCGCGACCGTGACGACCGCGACGACCAGGGCGGCTCGCGCCGTCGCTCGCGTCGCCGTGGTTCGAGCGCCGACCGCGAGGCCCGCGAGCCGCGCGACCACCAGGAGCCGCGCCGCCGCGAGCCGGAGCTCATCACCGAGCCGCAGCGCATCAAGGGCTCGACCCGGCTCGAGGCGAAGAAGCAGCGCCGTCGTGACGGCCGCGATGCCGGACGCCGCCGCCAGGTGGTCAGCGAGGACGAGTTCCTCGCCCGCCGCGAGAGCGTCGACCGCCAGATGATCGTCCGCTCCAGCTCGTCGACGATCGAGATCGGCGTGCTCGAGGACGGCATCCTCGCCGAGCACTACATCACCAAGTCCGAGAACGTGTCGCTCATCGGCAACGTCTACCTCGGCAAGGTGCAGAACGTCCTGCCCTCGATGGAGGCGGCGTTCGTCGACATCGGTCGTGGTCGCAACGCCGTGCTCTACGCGGGTGAGGTCGACTGGAACTCCGTCGAGACCGGCAACCACGGTCGCCGCATCGAAGCAGCGCTCAAGCCGGGCGACAAGGTCCTCGTGCAGGTCACGAAGGACCCGGTCGGCCACAAGGGTGCCCGCCTCACCAGCCAGATCTCGCTGCCGGGTCGCTACCTGGTCTACGTGCCGAACGGCTCGATGAACGGGATCTCGCGCAAGCTGCCGGACACCGAGCGTGCCCGACTGAAGAAGATCCTGAAGGAGGTCCTGCCGGAGCACGCGGGCGTCATCGTGCGCACCGCTGCCGAGGGTGCGACCGAGGAGCAGCTCACCCGCGACGTGCAGCGCCTGACCAGCCAGTGGGAGGCCATCCAGAAGAAGGTCGCCGGTGGTCACGCGCCGGTCATGCTGCACTCCGAGCCCGACCTGCTCATCAAGATCGTGCGTGACGTGTTCAACGAGGACTTCACGAAGCTGATCATCGACGGCGAGGCCGCCGGCGGCACCATCGACGAGTACCTGTCGGCCGTCGCCCCGGACCTCAAGGACCGCGTCGTCCGGTACGAGGGCCCCGACTCCTTCGAGGAGTTCCGCCTCAACGAGCAGATCGACAAGGCGCTCGACCGCAAGGTCTGGCTGCCGTCCGGTGGTTCGCTCGTCATCGACCGCACCGAGGCCATGACGGTCGTCGACGTCAACACGGGCAAGTTCGTCGGTTCCGGGGGCAACCTCGAAGAGACGGTCACGAAGAACAACCTCGAGGCCGCCGAGGAGCTCGTCCGCCAGCTCCGCCTGCGCGACATCGGCGGCATCATCGTCGTCGACTTCATCGACATGGTGCTCGAGGAGAACCGCGACCTCGTGCTCCGCCGCCTGGTCGAGTGCCTGAGCCGTGACCGCACGAAGCACCAGGTCGCCGAGATCACCTCGCTCGGCCTCGTGCAGATGACCCGCAAGAAGATCGGTGTCGGCCTGCGCGAGTCCCTCGACGAGGTCAACGCGAAGATCAACGACAACAACGCCGACCCGGGCCCGAGCAAGGGCCGTCGCAAGGGCCGCGGCGGGAACGGCAACGAGAACGGCCGATCCGACAACGGCAACGGCAACGGCAACGGCGGCAAGGGGAACTCCGGTTCCTCGGGGCAGTCGAACGGTGCCTCCGGCCAGGCGCACCAGATCACCGACGACGTGAAGAACGCGCTGTCGCGGATCGCCGCATCGACCCTGTCGCACGACGAGCAAGAGGCCGCAGCGGCTGCCGTGACCGCGACGGAGGCCACGGCACCGTCGTCGGCCGACGCGTCGACCGGCCCGGACAGCACGGGTGGCGAGCAGTCGACCGGTTCGAAGCGTCGTCGCCGTGGCCGTGGCGGCCGCGGGGCAGAGCAGCAGAGCGGAGACCAGCAGAGCGGCGACCAGCAGGCCGCTGCCGACGCTCGGGCCACCGATGCGCCGCAGGCACCCGCCGCCGAGCAGTCGGACGCGCCGGGGTCGTCGGTCACCGCTGAGCCCGCCGTGATCGTCGAGTCCGAAGCTCGCGCGCCGAAGGTCGCTGCTCCGGCCGTCACCGAGCCCGCAGCCGCACCGAAGGCGAAGGCCCCGGCCCGCCGTCGCGTGAGCTCGAGCGCCACCGTGACGCCGACCGACAACACCGTCGCGATCCTGGACATCCCGATCGCCGCGGCGCCCAAGCGCGAGCCCCGCGCGGTCGCCCCGGACGCCGAGTCCCTGCTCGACTCGGTGCTCCAGGCGCTCCCGGAGCCGAAGCAGCCCGGACAGGGGCGCTCGCGCTCCCGCCGGGTCTCCTCGCCGAGCATCAGTGCTCCCGCCACGCCGACGGAGGAGTCGACCGACGACGCCGACGGCTCCGACGGCGCAGTGATCCTGGGGAACTGACGTGACGAACCCGGGCGACCCGCAGCAGCAGCGTGGGTACTACGGTGCGGGCTGGTCCCAGCCCGCACCGCCCGGCCCGGGTGCCCAGCAGCCCGGCGGCCCGGTGCCGCCGCAGCAGGGCGGTGTGCCGCAGTACGGGCGTCAGCCCGGTGCCGGTGCGCCGTACGCCCCGCCGCGGCCGCCCCGTGCCCCGGCCGACCCGCGCCGGGCCTTCGCGCCCGGCGCCTCGGTGACGAACACGGCCGGTGCGCTCATCGCCGTGGTGGCCCTGGTGCTCGTCGAGTTCGTGTCCGGGCTCTTCGGGCTGCTCGGCGCCTCGCTCGTGGTGAGTCCGTTCCGGCACTACGGTGCCGGCACGAGCCTGCTCGGCAGCTTCACGACCGGGGTCTTCGTGGCACCGTTCCCGTACTACGTCGGCGCGTTCCTGGCCCTGGCGTTCCTGACGCCGATCGACCGCCGCAGCCCGCTGCCGAGGCTCCTGCTCCGCGTGGTCCTCGCCGGCGCCGCGGGCACGGTGGCCCTGATGCTCGTCGGGGTGTTCACCGGCTCGTTCGGAGCGACCACCGCCGGCGGCTCCCAGCTCGTCATCGACGTGCTCACGCGGCCGCTGCAGAACGGTCTGCCGTTCACCGTGATGCTCCTGGCGACCGCCACGGCGGCCTGGCTCTGGCTCGGTCGGCCGCGCCGCGGACGTGGCTCGTCGACGACCCCGGGGATGCCGGGCACCGTCCGACCCGCCGACGCGGTCCCACCCCCGACGATCCAGCCGCAGGCACCACAGCAGCCACAGCAGCAGCCGCCGGCACCGTACGGGCAGGGGCGCGTGCAGCCCGACCCCCACGGCCAGTACGGCGGCCAGTACGGCGCCGGGCCACGCCCAGACCAGCAGCAGCCCCCGGCGAACCCCTGGGGCGGTCCAGCGCCCCGCTGAGCCCGTTCGCGCGGCCCTGCGAGCCGGCGGTGCACCGTGGGCGGTGCCGGGCGGGGCGGACGCACGCCGCGCCTCCCGGGGGTCCGGACGCGCGGTCAGGTGCCGCGCTTGTCCCGCTGTGCCACGCGCAGCCCACTGCGGATCAACCGCAGCACGAGCTCGCGTCCGGTCACGGCCGAGGCGCCAGCGGCCACCAGTTCGTCGTACCGCGAGAGCGGGACGTCGTAGTGGTCGTGGTCGAACGCACGGCGCGGCACACCGGCCCGCGCAGCGAACGCGTGGAGTTCCGCGTAGGATTCATCACTGACGAGGTGCGACCACAGTGTGTCGTGGGCGGGCCACGTCGGTGGGTCGATCAACACGGTCACCGTGCAATCGTACGGGTGTCGCCGTTTGACCGGACCCAGGGTGATCGAGTATTCTCGGTCCCTGGTGTCAGCGGGCCGTTCTGCCTGCGTCGCCGATCGGGCCCGGCCTTCCGGGAGCCGCTCGTGCAGAAGTGGGCACCCGAGACTTCCCTCAAGCAGAGTTACGTAAGGATTTCCACGTGGTTTACGCAGTAGTGCGCGCCGGCGGCCGTCAGGAGAAGGTCGAGGTCGGCACCATCCTGACCATCGACCGTGCCAAGGCGGACGACAAGGGCAACATCGACCTCGCCCCCGTGCTCCTCGTGGACGGTGACAAGATCACGTCGGCGGCTTCCGAGCTCGCGAACGTGACCGTCACCGCCGAGGTGCTCGACGACCTCCGTGGTCCCAAGGTCATCATCCAGAAGTTCAAGAACAAGACCGGGTACAAGAAGCGCCAGGGTTTCCGCGCTGAGCTGACCCGCGTCAAGATCACCAAGATCGCGTAAGGGAGTCAACTCATGGCACACAAGAAGGGTGCGAGTTCCACTCGCAACGGTCGTGACTCGAACGCACAGCGCCTCGGCGTGAAGCGCTTCGGTGGCGAGGTCGTCAACGCCGGCGAGATCATCGTCCGCCAGCGCGGCACGCACTTCCACCCGGGCGCCAACGTCGGCCGCGGTGGCGACGACACGCTGTTCGCCCTCTCGTCCGGTTCGGTCGAGTTCGGCACCAAGGGTGGCCGCAAGGTCATCAACATCGTCAACGCGTAGTCGTTCGAACGACTGCAGCTGGAGGGGCGGGCCGAGTGCCCGCCCCTCCTTCGCTTTTCCCGCCGACGATCCCGTCGGCACAACGAAACACCTGGAGTGGACCCATGGCGACCTTCGTCGACCGCGTGACCCTGCACCTCAGCGCGGGGCACGGCGGCAACGGCTGCGTGTCGGTCCGCCGTGAGAAGTTCAAGCCCCTCGCCGGGCCCGACGGCGGCAACGGCGGTGACGGCGGCGACATCGTGCTCGTGGCCGACCCGCAGGTGACGACGCTGCTCGGCTACCACCGTTCCCCGCACCGCTCGTCGAAGAACGGGCAGCCCGGCATGGGTGACCACCGCAGCGGTGTCAGCGGCGAGGTCCTCGAGCTCCCGATGCCCGTCGGCACCGTGGTGTACGACGAGTCCGGCGAGGTCATCGCCGACCTCACCGAGCCCGGCATGCGCGTCGTCGTGGCCCCCGGTGGACAGGGCGGCCTCGGCAACGCGGCGCTCTCCACCACGAAGCGCAAGGCCCCCGGCTTCGCGCTGCTCGGCACCGAGGGCTGGGCGGGGGACATCAGCCTCGAGCTGAAGACCATCGCCGACGTGGCCCTCGTCGGGTTCCCGAGCGCTGGCAAGTCCTCGCTGATCGCGGCCGTCTCCGCCGCCAAGCCGAAGATCGCGGACTACCCGTTCACGACCCTCACCCCGAACCTCGGTGTCGTCGAGTCCGGTGACACCCGCTTCACCGTCGCCGACGTCCCCGGTCTGATCGAGGGCGCGTCCGAGGGCAAGGGCCTGGGTCTCGAGTTCCTGCGCCACGTCGAGCGGTGCGAGGCGCTGCTCCACGTCATCGACTGCGCCACGCTCGACCCGGGCCGCGACCCGATCAGCGACCTCGACGTCATCCTCGGCGAGCTCGAGCGCTACCCGGTCCCCGAGGGCCAGGTGCCGCTGCTCGAGCGCCCGCAGCTCATCGCCCTGAACAAGATCGACGTGCCCGAGGCGCAGGAGCTCGCCGAGTTCGTCACCGCCGAGCTCGAGGGCCGCGGCTACCGCGTCTTCCCGATCTCCACGGCCTCCCGCAAGGGGCTCCGCGAGCTGACGTTCGCCCTGGCCGACATCGTCGAGCAGGCCCGCGCCGCCCGTGCTGCCGAGCCGGTCCCGGAGCGCATCGTGCTCCGCCCCCGCTCCGTCAACGAGAAGCCGTTCACCGTGCGCGCCGAGGGCGGCGAGGAGCACCGCTTCTACCGCGTCCGCGGCGCCAAGCCGGAGCGCTGGGTCCAGCAGACCGACTTCACCAACGAAGAGGCGATCGGCTACCTGGCCGACCGACTCGCGAAGCTCGGCGTCGAGGACGGCCTGTTCAAGGCCGGAGCCGTCGCCGGCTCCACCGTCGTCATCGGTGGCGACGGCGGCATGGTGTTCGACTGGGAGCCCACGCTCACGTCGACCGCGGAGCTCATCACGAGCGCCCGTGGCACCGACGCGCGCATCGGTGCGACGGCGCGTCCGACCCGCAACGAGCGGCGCGAGGAGTACTTCGAGCGGATGGACGCCAAGGCGGCCGCCCGTGCCGAGCTCGAGCAGGAGCGCGTCTCCGGGCTCTGGGTGGACGACGACGTGGTGACCAGCGACCAGCTCGGCACCGGCGACCAGTTCGACGGCGACCAGATCGAGACCAGCGACCAGAAGGACTGACCGCGGCATGACCGACACGACCGCCCGCACCGACCTCGGCCCCGTCACACGGCGCGAGGACATCCCGCGTGCGCGGCGGATCGTCGTCAAGGTCGGCTCGTCCTCGGTCAGCGGTGACGCCGCCGGCCAGATCGGCCCCCTGGTGGACGCGCTGGCTGCCGCCTACGGGCGGGGGACCGAGGTCGTGCTCGTGTCGTCCGGTGCGATCGCGACCGGGTTCCCGTTCCTCGGGCTCGAGGGCCGGCCGGACGACCTCGCCACGCAGCAGGCCGCGGCCGCCACCGGGCAGAACGTCCTGATGTTCCGGTACCAGAAGGAACTCGACCGGCACGGTGTCGTCGCGGCGCAGATCCTGCTCACCGCCGGTGACCTGCAGAACCCCACGCACCGGGTGAACGCCCAGCGCGCCATCGACCGGTTGCTCGCCCTGCGCGTGCTGCCGATCGTGAACGAGAACGACACCGTCGCCACGCACGAGATCCGCTTCGGCGACAACGACCGGCTCGCGGCCCTGGTGGCCCGGCTGCTCGGCGCCGACGCCCTCGTGCTGCTCTCCGACGTCGAGGCGCTCTACACGGCACCGCCGGAGCAGCCCGGCGCGACCCGCATCGACGAGGTGCCGTTCGGCGACGAGCTCGCCGGGGTCACCTTCGGCTCGATCGGCACCGCCGGCGTCGGCACCGGGGGAGCGGGGACCAAGGTCGCCGCCGCGCGGCTCGCGGCCGAGGCGGGCACCGCGGTGCTCGTGACCGACACGGCGCTGGTCGACCGCGCGCTGGCGGGCGAACACCTCGGTACCTGGTTCCACGCCGCGCCGCGTCCCTGACGCAGTCGGCAGTGCGCCGCGCCGCGTCGCGCCGGTGGCAGCGAGCGGTCACGACTCGCCGTCGGGACGGTGCCGACTGGTCGGAGACCGTCGGCGCTGGCGTCGCGGAGCGACGGTCTGTGACCGCTCGCATGGCGCAGGACGACGTGTCGTGACCGATTGACGGGGTGGGCGCGACCGCCTGGAGGCCCGGCGCCGGTCCCGGGGACCGGTGCCGGGCCTCCAGGCGGTCGCGACTCCCCGTCGGGACGCCGTCGAACGGTCGGGAACCGTCGGTATGGGCGGCGCGGAGCGACGATCTGCGACCGCTCGGCAGGCGGGTGACGACGTGTCATGCCCGCTCGGAGCGGCGGACCGGGCCTGGAGGCACGGCGAGCGCCCGGCACGCCCGTCACGAACCGAGGGGCGGACCTACAATCGGTCCATGTCGTCGATCGCGCCCGCCCCGACCCTCACCGACAAGCTCGTGGCGGCACGGACCGCCTCGTCGGCGCTCGCGACCGCGACGACCGCCGTCAAGGACGCCGCCCTCGGCGCGATCGCCTCGGCGGTGCGTGCCGCGACCGACGAGATCGTCGCCGCGAACCACGACGACCTGGTCGCCGGCGAGGACGGCGGACTCTCGTCCGGGCTGCTCGACCGATTGCGACTCGACCCCGTCCGGATCGAGGCCCTCGCCGCCGCGGTCGAACACGTCGTCGGGCTGACCGACCCCGTGGGCGAGCACGTGCGCGGGTCGCAGCTGCCGAACGGACTCCAGCTCACCCAGGTGCGCGTGCCGTTCGGTGTCGTCGGGGCCATCTACGAGGCACGCCCGAACGTCACCGTCGACATCGCCTCCCTCGCGCTCAAGTCGGGCAACGCCGTCGTGCTCCGCGGCGGGTCGGCGGCCCAGCACACGAACGCCGTGCTCGTCGCCCGGATCCAGGACGCGGTCGAGTCGGTCGGGCTGCCCCGCGACCTGGTGCAGACCATCGACGAGTTCGGCCGCGCCGGTGCCACCGAGCTCATGCGGGCACGTGGCCTGGTCGACGTGCTGATCCCACGGGGGAGCGCCGCGCTCATCCAGACCGTCGTCACCGAGTCGCAGGTGCCCGTCATCGAGACCGGTGCGGGCGTCGTGCACGTGTTCCTCGACGCGTCCGCGCCCGAGCAGCGTGCGGTCGACATCGTCCTGAACAGCAAGGTGCAGCGGCCGAGCGTGTGCAACGCCCTCGAGACCCTCCTGGTGCACGAGGCCGCGGCCGAACGGCTCCTGCCGCTGCTGGCCGACCGGCTGCGGGCGTCCGGTGTGACGCTGCGCGGCGACGACGCCACGCGGGCGATCGTGCCCGGGGTGCTCCGCGCCACCGACGACGACTGGGCGACCGAGTCGATGGACCTCGACCTGTCGATCCGCGTCGTGCCCGACGTCGATGCGGCGATGGCGCACATCGCCCGGTGGTCGACGCACCACACGGAGTCGATCGTCACGAACGACGTCGACACCGCCGAACGGTTCCTGGCGACCGTCGACTCGGCGGTCGTGATGGTGAACGCCTCGACCCGGTTCGCCGACGGCGGCGAGTTCGGTTTCGGTGCCGAGGTCGGCATCTCGACGCAGAAGCTGCACGCGCGCGGTCCGATGGGCCTGCCGGAGCTCACGAGCACGAAGTGGATCGTGCGCGGGTCCGGGCAGATCCGCGGCTAGACTGAACGGCGTCTTTCCCCGACCGAACGGAGCACGAACGATGACCCTCCTCGCAGAAGCTGCTGAGCACGCCTCCGGGGCGCCCGCGTTCGTGTTCCCGATGGTCGGCGCCCTCTTCTTCATCTTCCTCGGCTTCGTGACCTGGAGCTTCCGCGACGTGGCCTACCGCCACTCGCAGAAGTTCGAGGCCACCCGCCACCACGAGACGGGTGTCGACGAGTTCGGTCACACCAAGATCTGACCGACCACTCGATGCTCGAGACCACCGGACGGCCACGCATCGGCGTGATGGGTGGCACGTTCGACCCCATCCACCACGGGCACCTGGTCGCGGCGTCCGAGGTGGCGCGGGCCTTCGACCTCGACGAGGTCGTCTTCGTCCCCACCGGACAGCCGTACATGAAGTCCGACGTCACCGACGCCGAGCACCGGTACCTGATGACCGTGATCGCCACCGCGTCGAACCCGATGTTCACCGTCAGCCGCGTGGACATCGACCGCCCGGGGCCGACGTACACGGTCGACACCCTGCGGGACCTGCACGAACAGCGACCGGATACCCAGCTCGTCTTCATCTCGGGCGCAGACGCCGTTCAGCAGATCGTCGACTGGAAAGACCATGATGGTCTCTGGGACCTCGCGCACTTCGTGGCCGTGACGCGTCCGGGACACGCCTTGAGCCTCACCGGATTGCCCGAGCGGGACGTAAGCTTGCTCGAAGTCCCTGCACTGGCCATATCCTCGACGGATTGCCGTGACCGGGTTCGACGGGGGTTCCCCGTCTGGTACTTGGTTCCCGACGGTGTCGTCCAGTACATCTCCAAGCACCATCTGTATCGGAGCGTTGCATGAGTTCGTCCGACGCGCAGCCGCCCCTGTCGCGGCGCCAGGCGCGCGAGCGGGAGCGTGCCGCCGCGGCCGGTTCGCAGCCCGCGACGCCGCCCCCGACCGTCGCCGCACCCGCCGCCGAGACCCCCGAGTCCCGTCGCCGTCCGGGGTCGCACGTCGCCCCGGCCCCCGGTGGCCCCGCCCAGTCGTCCGCGCCGGCATCGGCGCAGACCGACCCCGGGTCCGCCGCGTCCGTCCCGGTGTCGGCACCCGCGGCCGGTGTGCCGCCGTTCCCGCCGGCCTCCGCGACCGAGATCGTCCCCGGCAGCGGTGGGCTCACCCGTCGGCAGATCCGGCAGCTCCGTGCCGCCGAGCGCCAGGCGGTCCTGCCAGTCCCGCTGCAGAACCCCACGCCCCAGTCGTCCGACCGCACCGTCGAGGACGTCCTCGGGTCGGTGGACACGATCGACCCCTCCGCCGCGCCGCAGAGCGCTCCGGACGCCGAGGCCGCGCACGACGAGCAGCCCGCTGCCCCGACGGTCCTCGACCAGGCCGCAGTCGCCCAGGCCACCGAGGCCGACGGGTCCCCGGACGCGCTCGAGCCCCTCGACGAGGCCGCTGCGCACGCCGAGGAGCCCCGCCGTCACCGGTCGACGTGGTCACCGCCCGCCGACGTCACCGAGCCCGACGCGTCCGCGACCGACGTCCCCGAGTCCGATGCGCCGGAGACCGACGTCCCTGAGTCGGATGCGCCGGTGAACGACGCCCCGGCGGACGAGACGACCGACGTCGCCCCGGCGGACGAGTCGTCCGAGGACGCTCCGGATCGGTCTGCCGAGGACGCTCCCGCTCCCGCTGCCGGGTCGCAGCCCGCCGTCACGCCGGTGCCGATCCCGACGAACGCCGCCGCGGCGACCCCCGCGGTGTTCCCGCTCTCGCTCGACGCCGAGGACGACGACACCAACGAGGTGCCGCTGCCCGAGCCCGCGACCGAGGCCCCGAAGGTCCCCGCGGCGTTCCAGCGTCCGACCGAGCCGAAGCCGGTGACCACGGCCTTCGCGCCGCCCGCCGGCCACTGGTCGCAGCAGGCGCACGACTCGAACGACTCCGAGGTGCACGACGCCGAGACGGGCACCCGCCGCGTCGCGGTGACGAACACGAACGCGATCATCCTGCCGAACTCGGCCCTGGCCGACCCCACCGGGGCGCTCAACGCGACGGGCGAGGTGATCCTGACCGGATCGATCGACCTGCCGGCGTCGCTGTCGTCGACGGGGTCGCACCGGCCGATCGACGGCGCCGAGGTCGACCGCCTGCTCGAGCAGCAGGACGAGCAGCCCGAGACCGACGCCAGCCCGGTGCGGGCCAGCCGCGCGGTGTCCAGCCACACCTCGACCCGTCAGGTCGTGCTCGCCGCCGCCAAGCCGAAGGAGTCGCGCACGCCGCTGATCCTCGGTGTGACGGTCGGCGCGGTCGGGCTGGCCGCGGCCGGCGTCATCATCACCGCACTGCTCACCACCCACGCGTTCGGCGGCTGACCGCTGCCGTCCTCGACGTCCGTTCTCCACCACCCCGCCGACCCTGGCCTGGCCGCTGTCGGCGGGGTGGCTTATGATCGTGACCCATCAAGCGAACCGGCTGTCCGTCGGTTCGACGACCGGAAGGAATCCGTGACCGCCTCCACTCGCGCACTGGAACTCGTGCAGGCCGCAGCACTCGCGGCCGACGCCAAGCAGGCCGAGGACCTCGTCGCTCTCGACGTGACCGGGCCGTTGCAGCTCACGGACGTGTTCCTGCTCGCAACCGGTCGGAACGAGCGCAACGTGCAGTCCATCGCCGATGCCGTCGAGGAACGCCTCCTCGAGCTCGGTGCCAAGACGCTCCGCCGCGAAGGCCGTACCGAGGGCCGTTGGGTCCTCATCGACTTCGGCGAGATCATCGTGCACGTCTTCCACGACGAAGACCGCCAGTACTACTCGCTCGAGCGTCTCTGGGCCGACTGCCCGACGATCCCGCTCGAGCTCCCGGTGGACCACACCGCCTGATCAGCGACGCGCCCGGGTGACGGCTTCGATTTCGTTGCCCGGCGTTCGCATGGTGTACGCTTCTATGGTGCCTCCGGGGAACCGGTTGGTACGGAAGCAGCACGATCTGGGTCTGTGGCGCAGCTGGTAGCGCACCTGCATGGCATGCAGGGGGTCAGGGGTTCGAGTCCCCTCAGATCCACCCTCAACCCCGTCGTTCCTCGGAACGGCGGGGTTTTTCGTGCACCCGGCGGGACTCGGCGGCCCGATACGCTGAGCGCATGAGCAACGACGCGCCGCTGTCCGGGTCCCCGCTGACGATCACCTCCGCCGGGTACACGGCCGACATCGCCACCGTCGGAGCGACACTGCGGACCCTGCGGCACGAGGGCCGAGACCTGGTCGTCCCGTTCGACGCCGACGAGGTCCGCCCGGTCTTCCGCGGTGCCGTCCTGGCCCCGTGGCCGAACCGGATCGTCGACGGCGAGTACTCCTTCGGCGGCGTCCACCACGAGCTGGCCCTCACCGAGCCCGCACGGCACCACGCCCTGCACGGACTCGTCGCGTGGACGGACTTCCGCGTGCAGGAGCAGGCGGACGACCACGTGGTGCTCGCCACGACCGTCCAGGCGCAGCAGGGCTACCCGTACCGCGTCGAGGTCACCGTGGAGTACCGGCTCGACGCCGAGGGGCTGCACACGACGATCACCGGGACGAACACCGGGGCCGAGGACGCACCGTGGGGGACCGGCCCGCACCCGTACCTCGTCGCGGGTACCGGCACCGTCGACGACTGGACCCTGACGCTCCCCGCCGCCCAGGTGCTCGAGGTGACGCCGGACCGGCTCATCCCGACCGACCTGGTCCCCGTGCACGACGAGTTCGACCTGCGCACGCCCACGCTGATCGGCGACCGGTTCATCGACCACGCCTTCACCTGCTTCGACCGTGACGCCGCCGGCCTCGCCACCATCGCGGTCACGGCGGCGGACGGTCGCGGGGTCCGTGCGACCTTCGGGCCGGAGTGCGGCTGGGCCCAGGTGCACACCGCCGACCACGTCGTCCCCGAGTACCACCGCGCCGGTCTCGCCGTCGAGCCGATGACGTGCGCCCCCGACGCCTTCAACGACGGCGAGGACCGCGGCCTCGTGGTGCTCGCGCCCGGTGCCTCGCACGCCGCCGCATGGACGATCGCCGCGATCTGAGCACCCCCGACCCCGGCGTCCGCGTCGAGGTCCGCCGACTCGACCCGGTCCCCGACCTCGCGGCCCTGGCGGCGCAGGTCGCCGGGGACCTGGTGTGGCTCGACTCCGGCCTGCCCGACGGTGCTCCCGCCACGGCTCGGCCCCGGGCGCGCTTCTCCGTGCTGGCGTGGACGGACGGGCCGTTCGCCGCCCGGTTCCGGCACCAGGACCGTCGCGCGCACCTGACGGTCGCCGCGCCCGCCGAGGAGTGGTTCGGGCCCGCCCGGTCCGAGGAGCGTCCGGCCTTCGCGGTGCTGGCGGACCTGCTCCGACGCACGCCCAGCCTGCCCGAGCCGGTCGTCGGGTTCGGGTTCGCGCTGGGCTGGGTCGGGTTCCTCGGCTACGAGCTCGGCCGCGAGTCGGGCGGCCCGGACCGGACCGCCGACGGGCACGCCGACGCCGACCTGCGGTTCGTCGACCGAGCCGTCGTCGTCGACCACACCGGTGGTGCCTGGGCGCTCGCGCTCGTCGCCGACGCGGAACCGGCGGCCAGCGCGCGGAACCGCGCGTGGCTCGAGGAGGTGCCCATCCCCGCGACGTCGGTCGGCGTCGTGGACGCGGCCGCGGGCCTCCCGGCCGGGGTGTCCACGGCGACCGGGCGCGTCACGCGCGCCGCCTACGAGCGGGCGGTCGACGCGTGCCGCGCGGAGATCCGCGAGGGGAACGCGTTCCAGGTCTGCCTCACCACCGCCTTCGCGGTCGGACTGGAGGCCCGTGGCGGCCCCGGTACGGACCCGCACCTGGGCGAGTACCTGCGGATGCGGGCGGCCGACCCGGTGCCGTTCGGCGCGTTCCTGCGGCTCGGCCCGCTGCGCGTGGCGAGCCGGTCACCGGAGCGGTTCCTGCGGATCGACGCGGCCGGAGCGGTGCTCGCGGAGCCGATCAAGGGCACGCGGCGGCGGCTCGCCGACGCGGTGGCGGACGCGGCTGCGCGGGACGACCTGGCGGCGAGCCCGAAGGACCGCGCCGAGAACGTGATGATCGTCGACCTGCTGCGGAACGACCTGCTGCGGACCGCGGTGCCCGGGTCGGTGCACGTCGAGCGGCTGTGCGCCGTCGAGACGTACGCCAGCGTGCACCAGCTGGTCTCGACGATCGGGGCGGTGCTGCCGCCGGGGACGTCGCGGGCCGACGTGGTGCACGCGGCGTTCCCGCCGGGGTCGATGACCGGCGCGCCGAAGAGCAGTGCCACGGCGATCGCGGACCGGCTCGAGGGGGCGCCGCGCGGGGTGTACTCAGGCGCGATCGGCTACTTCTCGGCGAGCGGGGCGGTCGACCTGTCGGTGGCGATCCGTAGCCTCGTGACCGTGCTCGACGAGTCGGGAGAGGTGCGTTCTCGGACCCTCGGAGCCGGGGGAGCGGTGACCTGGTCGTCGGTGCCCGCGGACGAGGCGGACGAGGTCGAGACCAAGACGCGGTCGGTGCTCGGCGGGGTCGGGGCGGTCGCCAGCTGGTGAGCTGATGCCCTGATCCGAACACGTGTTCGACCAGGACTGTCCACGGATGTCGGACGCGATTGACATCATCGAACACATGTTCGAATATGAGGGCATGCAGACGGCGGCGGCACTCCGGTCGCCCACCCCGGACCGGGGCGGGCGGAGCGGTGCTGCACGCGGTGGCAGCGGTGCGGGCGGTGGCGGTGCGCGCCGTGGGCCGGACCACCTGAGCGATGCCCGGGCCGCGCTCGACCGCATCACGTCCCTGCGGTCCCGGGTGGCCGACATGGAGTCCACGCGGGTCGACACCGCCGGGCTCCCCACCGCCTCGGCACTCGAACCCCTGCTGCCCGGCGGCGCGATCCGGGTCGGTGGCACCTACGCCGTCCCCGAGTCGGTGCTGCTCGCGATCACGATGCTGCAGGCGGCCTCGGCAGCCGGGGCGTGGTGTGCGGTCGTCGGGGTGCCGTCCTTCGGGATCGAAGCCGCCGCCGCCGCGGGGATCGACCTCGAACGGCTCGTGCTCGTCCCCGATCCGGGTGACCAGTGGCTCGCCGTGACGGCGGCGATGGCCGACGTCGCCCAGATCGTCCTCACCCGACCGCTCGGCCGGGTCGTGCCGGGCGACGTGGCACGGCTGTCGGCCCGCCTGCGACAGCGCGGTGGCGCACTCGTCGCGCTCGGCTCCTGGCCCGGGGCGGACGTCACGCTGCGGGTCACGTCCTCGACGTGGAGCGGCATCGGTCAGGGCCACGGCCACCTGACGGAGCGCCGGGCCACCGTGACCGCGACCGGGCGTGCCGGCGCGGTGCGTCCGGCGACCGCCGAGCTGCTCCTGCCCGCGGCCGACGGTGCGGTCCGGGCCGCCACACCGGTGCCGACGGTGGGCTCCGGGGACACCCGCGTGCTGCGGCCCGTGGCGGTGGCGTCGTGATCGCCTCCGGGCGCGTCCGGACCGACGCGATCACGCGGGGAGCGGCACTGCCCGAACCACCCCCGACCCGGACGATCGTGCTCTGGTGCCCGGACTGGCCGGTCATCGCGGCGGCTCGGGCCGGTGGTACCCCGCCGGAGCAACCCCTCGCCCTGACCGCGAAGGGGCTCGTGTTCGCGAGCTCTGCGTCCGCGCGTGAGCAGGGCGTCGTGCGGGGGCTCCGCGTGCGTGAGGCGCAGGCGCGGTGCCCCGAGCTCCTCGTGCAGCCCTACGACGACGCCCTCGACCACCGCGCCTTCGAGCCCGTCATCCGTGCGGTCGAGGCGGCTGTCCCGGGGGTCGAGGTGCTGCGGCCGGGCACCCTCGCGCTCCGTGCCCGCGGGCCGGCCCGGTACTACGGCGGTGAGCGCGCGGCGGCGGCGACCCTCGCCGGCATCGCGGCCGACCACGGCGCCCCCGCGGTGCGGGCCGGGGTGGCCGACACCCCGTTCGCGGCGGACCAGGCCGCCCGGGCCCGTCCGGTGCGTCCCGGCGAACGGGTGCGGCTCGTGCCCGTCGGGGGATCGGCGGACTTCCTCGCGCACCTGCCGCTCGGCGTGCTCGGCGACCCCGACCTCACGACGGTGCTCGACCGGCTCGGCATCACCACGCTCGGCGACTTCGCGGCACTCGGCGACGAACAGGTGCGGGACCGCTTCGGCGTGGCCGGGGCGTTCCTGCACCGGTTGGCCGGGGGCCGCGACCCCCGCGAGATCGCGGCGCGGGAGATCCCGCCGGAACTCCGGGTCGAGGCGTCGTTCGAACCCCCGCTGGACCGCGCCGACCAGATCGCGTTCGCGTTCCGGCGTTCCGCCGACGACTTCGCCGAGCGACTCCGGGCCGCGGGGCTCGTGGCGACGACCATCCGCGTGGGGATCGTCGACGAGCGCGACATCCTGCTCGAACGGACCTGGGCGCACCCGCGCTGGTTCGACGCCGCCGACGTGGTCGACCGGGTGCGGTGGCAGCTCGCCGGCGGGGTGGACCCCAGCGGGCTCGAGGCGCCGGTCACCTCGGTCGTGCTCGAGCCGGTCGCCGTCGACGACATGGCGAACCACGAGCGCGGGCTGTGGGGCTCCGGCCCGGACGAGCGCGTGCACCACGGCCTCGCCCGGATCCAGGGCATGGTCGGCCACGACGGTGTGGTGAGTCCGCGCATCGGTGGGGGCCGCACCCTGTCCGAGCGCGTGGTGCTCGTGCCGTGGGGCGACGCACCCGCCGGCGGTGAGCGAGCCCTGGCGACCGTCCGCGACCGACCGTGGCCCGGCAAGCTGCCCGGCCCGCCCCCCGCCACCGTGCTCGAGCGCCCCCGACCGGTCGACGTCGTCGCCGCCGGCGGTGCGAGCGTCGACGTCGACGAGCGCGGCGTGCTGTCCGGCGCACCCGACCGGTTCCGCGCCGAGGGCGGCCGGGGCGGCGGGTTCTCCGCCGTGACGGCATGGGCGGGTCCGTGGCCGCTCGTCGTCCGGTGGTGGGAGTCCGGCGGCCGACGCCTGCACCGGCTGCAGCTCGTCGACGCCGAGGGGCGCGCCTGGTACCTGGTGCTGGCGGACCACCGCTGGTGGGCAGAGGCGATCGCGACGTGACCCCGACCACCACCACCGACAGGAGCGTGACCTGATGGGCTACAGCAACCCACCCATCCCGTGGTCGCAGTTCGAGCGCGCGCTGTCCGACAAGCGGAGCCCGGGCACGGCGCACGACGGCGACGGCGGCGACAGCCCCGCGTGGTCGCGGAAGCGCGAGCCGTACGTCCCGTCACCGCTCGACACCGACGGCGGACCCGTGGTGCCGTACGCCGAACTGCACGCGCACTCGGCCTTCAGCTTCCTCGACGGCGCCAGCCAGCCCGAGCACCTGTTCGAAGAAGCCGCTCGGCTCCGACTGCACGCCCTCGCGCTCACCGACCACGACGGCTTCTACGGGGCCGCCCGGATGGCCGAGGTCGCCGAGTCGTACCCGCAGGTCGGCACCGTCTTCGGCACCGAGCTGTCCCTGGGGCTGACCGAACCGCAGAACGGTGTGCCCGACCCCGAGGGCTCGCACCTGCTCCTGCTCGCCGACGGCCAGGACGGCTACCACCGGCTCGCCGGCGCGGTGACGAGCGCACACCTCGCCGCCGGGTCCGAGAAGGGCAGCCCGCAGTACGACCTCGACGACCTCGCCGCGCGGGCGGACGGGCACTGGCGGGTCCTCACCGGCTGCCGGAAGGGCTCCGTGCGGCAGGCCCTCGAGCAGGGTGGCGAGTCCGCCGCCGAGACCGCGCTCCGGGTGCTGCTCGACCGGTTCGGCAGCCGCAACGTCGTCGTGGAGCTGCTCGACCACGGCGACCCGCTCGACAGCGCCCGCAACGACGCCCTGGCCACCCTCGCCGCGAAGCACGCGCTGCCCCTGGTCGCCACCGGCAACGTGCACTACGCCACCCCCGACCGGTTCCCGGTGGCGACCGCGCTCGCTGCGGTGCGCGCCCGCCGCAGCCTCGACGAGATCGACGGCTGGCTGCCGGCCGCCGACACCGCCCACCTGCGCTCCGGTGCCGAGATGGCCAGACGGTTCGGGCGCTACCCCGGCGCGATCGAGCGGACCGTGGAGCTCGCCGACGAGCTCGGGTTCCGGCTGAAGACCGTGCAGCCCGGGCTGCCCGACCTCGACGTCCCGGACGGACACACCGCGATGTCGTGGCTCCGCGAGCTCACGTGGACGGGTGCCCGGCGGTTCTACCCCGGCAGCGCCGACGGCGTCGATCCCCGCAAGCGGGAGCGCATCGAGCGTGAGCTGTCCGTGATCGAGGAGAAGAACTTCCCGGGGTACTTCCTGATCGTGCGCGACATGGTGCAGTACGCCCGCGGTCGGGGCATCCTCTGCCAGGGGCGGGGCTCGGCGGCGAACTCGGCGGTCTGCTACCTGCTCGAGATCACCGCGGTGGACTCGATCCGGTACGGGCTGCCGTTCGAGCGGTTCCTGTCGGCGATGCGCGACGAGGAACCCGACATCGACGTCGACTTCGACTCGGACCGCCGCGAAGAGGTGATCCAGTACGTGTACGCCAAGTACGGCCGGCACAACGCCGCCCAGGTCGCGAACGTCATCACCTACCGGCCCAAGGGCGCGGTGCGCGACATGGCGAAGGCGCTCGGCCACAGCCCCGGGCAGCAGGACGCCTGGTCGAAGCAGGTCGAGCGGTGGGGGTCGGTGACCGAGAGCCAGGACCACGACATCCCGCCGGCGGTCGTCGGGCTCGCGAGCGACGTCCTCGGGTTCCCGCGGCACCTCGGCATCCACTCCGGCGGCATGGTGCTGACCGACCGCCCGGTGGGCGAGGTCGTGCCGATCGAGCACGCCCGGATGGACGGCCGCACCGTGCTGCAGTGGGACAAGGACGACTGCGCCTACATGGGGCTCGTGAAGTTCGACATGCTCGGGCTCGGCATGCTCGCGGCCCTGCAGTACTCGTTCGACCTGGCGGCAGAGCACTGTGGGGAGCGCTGGGAGATGCACTCCATCCCGAAGGAGGAACAGGGGGTCTACGACCAGCTCTGCCGCGCGGACACGATCGGGGTGTTCCAGGTGGAGTCCCGCGCGCAGATGGGCACCCTGCCCCGACTGCTCCCGCGGCGGTTCTACGACCTGGTGATCGAGGTCGCACTCGTCCGCCCCGGGCCGATCCAGGGCGGCGCGGTGCACCCGTACATCCGCCGGCGCACGGGCGAGGAACCGATCACGTACATGCACCCGGCGCTCGAACCCGTGCTCGAACGCACCCTCGGGGTCCCGCTGTTCCAGGAACAGCTGATGCAGATGGCGATCGCGGTCGGCAACTGCTCCGGTGACGACGCCGACCTGCTGCGACGGGCGATGGGGTCGAAGCGCGGGCACGAGAAGATCGACCGGCTGCGCGACAAGCTCTACACGGGGATGGCGGACAACGGCATCCACGGTGCGGATGCCGACGCGATCTACGCGAAGATCCAGGCGTTCGCGAACTTCGGCTTCGCGGAGAGCCACTCGATCAGCTTCGCCCTCATCGTCTACGCGAGTGCGTGGATGCGGCTGCACTACCCGGGGGCGTTCCTGGCGGCACTGCTCCGGGCGCAGCCGATGGGGTTCTACTCACCGCAGACCCTGGTCGCCGACGCCCGGCGGCACGGCGTCCGCGTACTGCGACCGGACATCCTGCGGTCCGGGGTCGACGCCACGCTCGAACCGCTGCCGGACGGGGATGCCGGTGCCGGTGCCGACGCGTGCCTGGCCGCCGAGCAGCCACCGGTGCTGCCCTTCGACAAGGCGCTCCCCGACGACACCGCGAGCCACCGACGCGACGGTGCCTTCGCCGTGCGGCTCGGGCTCGCCGAGGTCGCGTCGCTCAGTCGGAAGAGCGCCGAGAAGATCGTCGCGGAGCGGGACGCCAACGGTCCCTTCCGCGACATGTCGGACCTGGCCCGGCGGGTCGGGCTCACCACGCCGCAGCTCGAGGCCCTCGCCGCCGCCGACGCCTTCGCCCCGTTCGACATCGACCGCCGCGGTGCGATGTGGTCGGCTGCCCAGGCGGCCGCCGAGCGTCCGGACCAGTTGCCGGACACGCAGGTGTTCGTGCAGCCGCCGCTGTTCGGGCAGATGACGAGCGGGGACGTGCTCATCGCCGACATGTGGTCGACGGGCATGACGACCGACGACCACCCCGTCCGGCACGTGCGCGACCGGCTCGCCGCCCGCCGGGTGCTCAGCGTGCAGGACACCGCGACCGCCGAGACCGGACGACGGGTCGAGGTCGGCGGGATCGTGACGCACCGGCAGCGTCCGGCGACGGCCTCCGGCATCACGTTCCTGAACGTCGAGGACGAGACCGGGCTGGTCAACGTCATCTGCAGCGTCGGGGTCTGGGGGCGCTTCCGCCGGGTGGCGCGGGAGTCCCCGGCGGTGATCGTCCGGGGCATCCTCGAGCGCTCGCCCGACGGGGTGGTCAACCTGGTGGCGGACCGCATCGAGCACCTGTCGCTGTCCGTCCGCACCCGCTCGCGGGACTTCCAGTGAGTGGTCTGCTCAGGCGAGCCGTCGTGCTCAGCGCACCTCGGGCAGGCGGATCGTGACCTCGAGCCCACCGGCGGGCACGTTGCGGAGCGACGCCGTGCCTCCCGCCCGTTCCGCCACCGCACGCACGATCGCGAGTCCCAGCCCCGAGCCGCCGGGCAGGGCGCCGGCACCGGTCGACGGGTCCGGGTTCGGGCGGGACGTCCGGGCCTCGTCCGGACGGGTGAAGCGGTCGAACGCCACCGGGATGAAGGACTCGGGCACGCCGGGGCCGTCGTCGGTGATCTGCAGCACGCCCTCGCCGCCGGTGCTCCGCCAGGACACGAAGATGCCGCCGCCGCGGGGGAGTGCGGCCACGGCGTTGCCCGCGATGTTCGTGACGAGCTGGGCCATCCCGCCGGTGTCGATCCGGTACCGCGGTTCGACGGTGCCGCCGCCGATGCCCGGGCCGGAACCACCGACGGCGACGGGCGGTTCGAGGTCGAAGTCGACGGTGACGTCCTTCGCCGACGCGATGAGCCGGACGCGGTCGACCGCGGCCATCACCTCGTCGCCGAGGTCCGACCAGGCGGTCTCGGGGCGCCGGTCGCCGTCCTGTTCACGGCGCTCCGACTCCTCGATCCGCGACAGGGCGAGCAGGTCGTTCGCCAGCCGCGACAACCGCGCGACGCTGTGCTTGGCGCGTTCGATGTGGGCGGCGAGGGCGGCGGCGTCGTTGCCGTCGAGCGAGGCGAGGTCGAGCTGGGTCGTCAGGATGGCCAGGGGCGTCCGGAGCTCGTGGCTGGCGTCCGACACCATCTGGCGTTCGCGCTCGGTCGCCTGCCGGGTCCGGGCGAGGAAGGCGTTGAGCGTGGTCGCCAGGGACGCCAGCTCGTCCTGGGCGGGGCCCACCGGCAGTTCGGCACGCTCCGGAGCCACGGAGAGCCGTTCGGCCTCGCGGCGCATGCGGTTCACCGGGCGCAGCGCGGTGGTCGCGAGCACCCAGGACGCCACGCCGAACGCGAGCAGGATGGCCAGGCCGGTCAGCGACAGCGTCGTCGTGAGGTCGTCGACGACGATGGCCTCGGCCTGCGAGTTGCGGGCGGCGACGACGGTCCAGCGGCCGGCCTCGTTGACGGGGTGCTCCACCACGACGCGGTACTCCGAGCCGGATGCCGTGATGATCGAGGTGCCGGCGGGGGTGGACCGCAGACTGCCGAGGGCCTGCTCGACACGATCGGGCATCGTCGACAGCACGATCTCGCCGGACGGGGACACGACGGCGACGAGCTGCGCGTTGCCCGGCGGCGAGAGGTCGGGGTCGCTGTCGACCTCGAGCGTGGCGACGTACGGGTCGGCATCGGCGTCGAGCAGGGTGCGGGTCGCACTCGCGACGACGCTCACCACCTGGAAGCGCATCACCAGGACGAGCAGCAGGATGACGATCGCGGCGATCGCCGTCGACCCGATCGTGATCCGGGCACGCAGCGACAGCAGACGCAGCGGCCGGATCGGACCGCCGCGTCGGCGGTCCGATCGTGGGGCGTCGTCGGCCCCGCTCACGCCCCGAGCAGATCCAGGCGGTACCCGCGACCGCGGACCGTGGCGATGGCGACGGTGGCCTCGTGCGCGGTGAGCTTCTTGCGGAGGTACGAGATGTACTGCTCGACCACGTTCGGGTCGACGTGCTGCGAACCGTCCCAGACCTCTTCGAGGATCTTCGGGCGGTCGACGACACTGCCGGCGGACCGGGCGAGCAGTCGGAGCAGGGCGAACTCGGTGGGGCTCACGGCGACGCGCTGGCCCTTGATCGAGATGCGGCGGGCCTCGGAGTCGATGGAGACGTCCCCGACCTCGATGGTGCGGGGTGCTCCGGCGGACTCACGACGGCCGAGCGCTCGCAGCCGAGCGGTGAGCTCGGCGAAGGCGAAGGGCTTGGTGAGGTAGTCGTCCGCGCCGGCGTCGAGCCCGAACACGCGGTCATCGACGGCATCGCGCGCGGTCACGAGCAGGATCCGCACGGGGTCCTCGCGCTCACGGATCCGCCGCGCGAGCTCGAAGCCGGACATGCCGGGCATCATCACGTCCACGACCGCCAGGTCGAACGCCTGCTCGCCGAGGGCGATGAGCGCCTCGACACCGTTCTCGACGGCCGTGACCCGGTACCCCTCGGCCGCGAGTCCGCGTTCCATCAGGGCACGCATCTCGTCGTCGTCCTCGACCACCAACAGCCGCATAGTGGACCTCCTCGGACCCATCGTGGCATCGAACCGGCGCGGAGGGCCGTTCTCCGGGTCCGACTCGCTGAATCTCGTCACAGGACAAGGTGGAACGGTCTGTCCCACGTTCTAGGGACGTGAGCGCCGCTTGCTTCGTTGCTAGGCTCCGGCAGCGGACAGCGCGACCCGATGCGCCGCCCGCACTGGGGGATCATGAACGACTCGATCGACCACCCGGCCATCGTGCGCCTGCGCGCCGAACTGGACGCCGCGTGGAAGGGCATCGGCGCGCTCGCGCAGCTGGAGGACGCACCGCGCGACCGCGTGGTCGCGGAACTGCGGACGGCCGTGCCGGACGTGGCGAGCCGTGCTGCACGCGAGGTCGGCACCGAGGCCGTCGTCGCGGAGATCAGCCGGTACGCCGACGCCGGCATCCCGGGTGCGACCGCGACCGACGTCGTGCCGACCGCGGTGATCTGGTCGGACGTCGTGCGGACGGCGTCGGAAGCGGCCTGCGCAGCGCGCTGAAGCAGACCGAGCGGCCTGCGCAGCGCGCTGACGCGGACTGACTAGTCGTCCTCGCCGAGCAGCTCGCCACGCACCCGTCGGATGTCCTCGAGCAGCGCCCCGATGAGCACCCAGTGCCGGGAGTTCGGCCGGACCACCTCGAGCGGCGCGGTGAGTGCCGGCTCGGAAGCCTCCGCCCACGGCCCGACGTCCGGCCCGGAGGCAGCGGTGTCCGCTCCGCCGACCCCGTCCACCGGGTCGAGCCGTGTCGATTCCACCCGAGCGCTCAGCGCCCGGACGTCCGCACCGATCCGTGCCACCTCGGTCGCGATGCCGTGCACCACCGGGTCGTCGCGCAGGTCCGGTGCGGTGTTGTCGCGGATCGCCCGGGTCATCCCGGTGACCCGGGTCACCAGGACGCGCAGGTGGTCGGTGGTCACCACGTCGCGGTCGAGGATCGTCCGGTGCCGGCCACTGCGCGGGTTCATCGTCAGGGACTCACGCGCCGACCCCAGGGACGCCTCGGCCTTGGCGTGCTGCTGCCGGAGTGCGCGGGCCGCGACGAGCGCCTCGTCCCAGCGCTCGCGGTCCCACCCCTCGGTCAGGCCGATCGCGATCCGCTCGAACGCCACCGCGGTGTCGCGGGCGAGCCGGGCGACGGCGAGGTGCGCCGGTTCGAGCAGCACGGGCGGCACGATGAGCGCGTTCACGACCAGGGCGACGATCGCACCGATCACGGTCTCGAGGATCCGGTCGGCGGAGTAGTTCGGCGTCACGACCCCGGCGGTGAGCACGAGCATCCCGCTGATCCCCACCTGGGTGGCGGAGGTCGGGGTGAGCCGGAGCGCCCAGGCGATGAGGATCGCGAGCACGATGACGAGCAGCACGACGAACACGCCGTCGCCGAGCAGCAGGTGGAACCCGGTGGCGAGCACGACGCCGATCACCACGCCCGCGCTCCGCTCGAGCCCCTTCACGAACGACTGGTTGATGCTCGGCTGCACCACGAGCAGTGCAGCGATCGCCGCGAAGGTGGGGAACGGCCCCTGGATGACCAGGCGGCAGAGGAGCACGGCGGCGACCACCGCGACGGCGGTCTTCACGACCTGCAGGAACGGCGTGCGACTGGAGCTGCGGAGACGCGCGACCGGGTTCACACCGACCACGGTAGCCACCGGCCGCGCGCCGAGCCGTGCACGAACGCGACGAAACCCGCGCGACACGGTTGACTGATGTCGTGTGGCCCAACCATGAGCGCGTCATCCCGCAGGCCTTCGCCGGCTCCGGGACCTCCGTGGTGGCCGCGCGGGCGCACTCCGTCGAGCCCTCGGGCAACGGCTACCTGTACGGCTACGAGGTCGACACGGCGGACCGCAACGGCCAGCGCGCCACGGTCCTGACCTACGTCGACACCGGCGGCACCCACGACCAGAACAGCGCGATCGTCACCGACCCGGCGACGGGCGACCCGGTGTCGGTGTGGGCGTACCCCAACGACCCCGGCTTGCCGGTGCTGCCGCAGGTCACCTACCGCGACGCCGTCGCCGAGCTGCTGACCACGCTCGGCATGCCCGTCACCGACCCGCTGCTCACCGTGGCGGCGTACCGGCCCGGCAAGCGCGCGGTCGTCCGCGTGGACGCCCCCGAGCGCACCCTGTTCCTGAAGATCGTCCGCCCGCACCGGGTCGCGCCGATCGTGCAGTCGCACGAGCAGTTCGTCGCGGCCGGTCTGCCGGTGCCGCGTGTGCTCTCCAGCCGTGGCGACGGCTTGCTCGTGCTCGAGCGCATCCGCGGCGTGCCCGCAGGCAGCCGCATCCTCGACATCGCCGACGACCCCCGCTTCGTGGCGTCGCTCGCCGCGCTGAGCGGCCGGGTCGCCACCGTCCCGATGACCCAGCAGGCGCGCGCCGACGCGATGGACCACGCCGACTGGCACCGTCGTACGCTCATCGCGGCTCTTCCGCGCGACGCCGAGGAGATCGACCGCCTGTACGACGCCATCGGCCGCCGCTCCATCGGCTGGTCGAGCTCGACCAAGCAGGTCGTGCACGGCGACCTGCACCTGGAGCAGGTCTTCGTCGACGAGGACGAGCCGTGGCGCATCTCCGGCCTGCTCGACATCGACACCGCGGGCTGGGGCTTCCCGGTCCGTGACGTCGGTGCCGTCGTCGCCCACCTCGTGGTCACCGGGCTCTGGCACCGGTCCCGAGGCGACGCCGAGCGCGGCGCCGCCGCCGAGCGCCTCGCCGACGCGATCGCCCGCGACTGGGTCGCGCACAACCCGCGCGAGGCCGACCGCATCGGACCCGCCATCGGCGCCCAGCTGCTCGCCCACGCCGGCGGCCAGGCGACCACCGGCTCCGCCAACGGGATCCAGACGGCCCAGCAGCTCCTCGCCGCGACGCAGGCCGCCCTGGCGGACGCGGCCCCGAGCCTCCCGACCGGTGGTTCGACCCGCCCGCGGTCCGCACCGCAGGTCTGAGACACGACGCCGCTGTCGCGAAAGCGACAGTTCTGCGCGGAACATCCGCGGCGTCCTGTCGCTTTCGCGGGGTCACCGGGGCAGGGAACCGGAGACGTGTCGCTTCGGTGGGGTGAACACGACCGGAGGACGGACTGGAGGCCCGGGTCGGGCCCGCCACGGGCCTCCCGTCCGCCGTCGCGACGCGCGCGGGCAACGCGCCGGTCGCCTCTGTCGGTGGTCCGGGAGTAAACTGAGCGCGCACGCACCGCGTTCCCGCGTGCCGCGTCGATTCCGGACGCAGCCGTCGATCACTTGATCGACGCGGGGACCGGGCCGTGACCGCCCCGAGGGGGCATCACGTGCGTGTGACGACGCCGGATCCCGGCGCGGACCGTCCGAACCTGCTCCCGGCAGGTGCTCGTGTGGAACGGCTCGCGGGAGTCCACCGGACGTCCCGATGCGGGGACCGGCGATGCGGTGGGCCACGGTGGCCCGCAGCTGAACCGGAGCCGCGCCAGGCGCCGGTGCAGGACTTCCCGCCCCACGGGCGGATCGCCCCGACGTGTGGGCGGAACAGGAGGAGCGTTGGCTCGATCAGGCACCCGGCGTGCTGCCGGCGGGACGCGGACCGCGTCACGCCGCACCAGGCCGCTGGACAACGACGGCGTCATCCCCGTCCTCGCTCGCGCTGTGCGCGAGGTCGAGGCCGCGGCGCAGCGCGGACCGCTCAAGGCATCGAACCGGACGAAGTTCCAGGCGGTCGCCCTGCTCATGCGCGAAGAGCGCGCGCGGGTGAAGGCCGACACGGAGCTCACCGACGCGCAGCGCGCCGAGCAGCTCAAGCGGCTCGACGGCGTGGCCACGATCCTCGCGAAGACGGCGGCGCGCGACACCAGTGTCATCCAGCTCCTCGCCGAAGAGGTGCAGGTGTCCGAGGCGACGCGTGCGGTCAAGCGCGACATGATGATCGCCGGCGGCATGGAACTGCAGCCGGAGGACCTCGTCATCGCGTCCGAGCCCGCCGCGGTCGTCGAGACCCCGGTGCGGGCCGTCGTGCCGCAGGCGGTCGTGCAGCGCCAGCTCGCGAACCCGTTCATGCCGCCGGACTTCGCCCTCGCCGACCAGCCCGTCGCGCACCCGCGTCGCCTGGCGAACTGGGAGCTGTTCGGGCCGCTGTTCAAGTCGTTCGAGTACGGCGCGGGCGGGGGAGCGGCGACGATGCCGCTGCCGGAGCCCACGACGCTGCACTCGCGCTCGGGCACCACGCTCATGAAGCACCAGGCGGAACTCGTCGCCGCAGCAGCGCAGGGGCACCGCACGTTCCTGCTCGCCGACGAGCCCGGCCTCGGCAAGACCGCACAGTCGCTGCTCGCCGCCGATGCCGCGAACGCGTTCCCGCTGCTCGTCGTCGTGCCGAACGTCGTCAAGACGAACTGGGCGCGTGAAGCCGAGCGCTGGGTGCCGAACCACCGCGCCACGGTGATCCACGGGGACGGCAACGACCTCGACGGGTTCGCCGACATCGTCATCGTGAACTACGAGATCCTCGACCGGCACGCCGGGTGGCTCGGCAACTTCGGGTTCAAGGGGATGGTCGTCGACGAGGCGCACTTCATCAAGAACAGGGACTCGCAGCGCGCCCGGTTCGTGCTGCAGATCGCCGAGCGCATCCGGCAGCGCACCGCCGCACCGCTGCTCATGGCGCTGACCGGTACCCCGCTGATCAACTCGGTCGAGGACTTCCGCACCATCTGGGAGTACCTCGGCTGGATCGACGACAAGAAGCCGCGCGCGAAGCTCATGAACGAGCTCGAGGAGATCGGCCTGACGCCGGCCGACCCCGGGTTCTTCGTCGAGGCCCGCCGTGCCGTCATCGACCAGGGCATCGTCCGACGCCGCAAGGTCGACGTCGCCGCGGACATCCCGGCCCGCCGGATCGCCGACATCCCCGTCGAGCTCGACGGTGACGAGGGTCGCTCCATCCGCGACGCCGAGCGCGAGCTCACCGCGAAGCTCGTCCGCCGCTACCACCAGGCGCTCGACGCCCGCACCGGGCAGGACCCGGTCGTCGGCATCGACCACAAGCTGGTCCGCCAGGTCGCCCGCTGGGAGCTCGAGGACCAGGACGCCTCGTCGACCGGCGAGAACGTGTTCTCGATGGTCCGCCGCATCGGCCGTGCCAAGGCCCAGCTCGCGGCCGACTACGCGGCGCAGCTCGCCTCGAACGTCGGCAAGGTCGTGTTCTTCGCGAAGCACCTCGACGTGATGGACCAGGCGGAAGAGGTGTTCGCCCGTCGCGGGCTGCGCACCGCCACGATCCGCGGCGACCAGACCCCGACGCAGCGCACGGCCGAGATCGACTCGTTCGTGAACGACCCCGACGTCGCCGTCATCGTCTGCTCGCTGACCGCGGCCGGTGTCGGTCTGAACCTGCAGGTGTCGTCGAACGTCGTGCTCGCCGAGCTGTCGTGGACGAGCGCCGAGCAGACCCAGGCGATCGACCGCGTGCACCGCATCGGGCAGGAAGAGCCCGTCACCGCGTGGCGCATCATCGCCGCGCAGACGATCGACACCAAGATCGCCGAGCTCATCGACTCGAAGGCGTCCCTGGCCGCCCGCGCGCTCGACGGTTCGGACGAAGAGGTCGTCGACTCCGGTGACATCCAGCTCGACGCGATGGCTGCGCTGCTGACCGAGGCGCTCGGCGGCTAGCTCGGCGCGTCCGGCGCGCGGCGCTGTCCCGGACAGCAAAACACCGGTGTTCGCACTCTGAACCGCGTCATGCGCGTGTTCGGAGCGTGAACACCGGTGTTCTGCGGAGGGCCGCCGCTCAGATGCGGGACTGCACCTCGGCCAGGGACGGGTTCGTCGCCGTCGAGCCGTCGGAGAACACGAGCGTCGGCACGGTCTGGTTGCCGCCGTTGACCTCGGCGACGAGCTCGGCGGTACCGGGGGTCTGCTCGATGTCGACCTCGGTGAAGGGCACCCCGGCCTTCGACATCTGGTTCTTCAGCCGGGCGCAGTAGCCGCACCACGTGGTGGTGAACATCGTGACGCCGCCGGCTTCGGGCGTGAACTGCTCGCGGGTGATCGTGTCGCTCATCCCTGCAGGCTAACCCCGGGTGCGGGGAAACCCCGCAGTGCCTGGTAGACAAGAGCGTGTGAGCCACACGCACCTCGAGATCGAGCGCACCTACGACCTGCCCGAGGGCGGTGCCCTCCCCGACCTCGTCGGCGCGGGCGGCATCCTCCGCACCGAGCACCAGGAGCCGTTCGAACTGGACGCGACCTACTGGGACACCGAGCGGTACGACCTGGTGGCCGCGCGGGTGACCGTCCGTCGCCGCACGGGCGGCCCCGACGCCGGCTGGCACATCAAGCGCTCGGAGTCGGACACGGTCCGCCACGAGCAGCAGTTCCCGCTGACCGACGACGCCGACACGGTGCCCGACGAGGTCCTCGCCGCGCTCTTCACGGAGCGTCGCGGCCGCGGGCTGCGCCCGGTCGTCCGGATCACCACCACCCGCACCGTCACCCGACTGCTCGACGAGGACGGCGACCAGATCGCCGAGCTCGCCGACGACCAGGTCACCGCCCAGCGCCTCGACGACGACGCCCCCGAGACCCCGCGCACCTGGCGCGAGGTCGAGGTCGAGACCGTCGACGGCGTCGACCCGCAGATCGCCCACGAGCTGTTCGCGGCCCTCGACGGGCGCTTCGCGGCCGTCGGCGCCGGCCCCGCCGCCGTCGCGTCCAAGCTGGCACGCGGGCTGGCAGGAGCGCCGGCACCGCGCCTCCAGACCGAGGAGAAGCCGGCCAAGGGCACGACCGCACGCATCCTGGCGAAGCGGGTGCGCAAGCTGCGCGTCGCGCTGCTCGGCCAGGAGGCCCGGCTCCGCTCCGGCGACACGGCCGACCTCCGGCAGGCGGCCGACACCACCCTCGAGATCGCCGCGATCCTGGGCGCCTACCGCCCGGCGTTCCCCGACGGCGAGGCCGTCGACCGCGCCGCCGAGGCGGCGGACGGCCTGGCGGGCGTCACCGCGCGTGCGGCGCTGGCCGAGTACCTGATCGACCGGCTGCCGCGGGCGTCGTCGCCGGCGCAGGACGACCTGGTCGACGCGATGACCCGCGAGCGCATCCTCGCCTCGACCCGGGAACGTCGCGACCAGGCGGTGCGGGACGTCGTCGCGTTCCTGCACGGCGAGCCGTTCCTCGAACTGCTCGACGCCCTCGACGACGCGGCCGAGCGACCGGCTCCGACGGCGTGGTCGCTCCGCGCACCGAAGCAGGTCGCACAGGACGTCGGCGCCGACGTGAAGCCGCGCGTGCGCGAACTCGTCCGGGCCGCCGTCGCCGACGACACCTCGGACACCGCTGCCGAGCGCGAGGCCGCCGACCGGACCACCACCGAGGCCGCGTGGCAGGAGACGATGCGCGCCCGGATGGCGATGGACGTCCTCGGCGACGACGCGTTCCCGCACGCGCTGTGGAAGCGGATCGGCACCGCCGCCGACGTGCTGACCGAACGGGTGCGGTCCCTGCACGCCCTCGACATCCTGCGGGCGAACGCGGCGATCGCGGAGCGCGGGGGTGAGGGCACGTTCGGGTACGGGGTGCTCGCGGGGGACCGGGTGCGCCTGGCCGAGGAGTCCTACGACGAGGCGGTGCACGCGCTCAACCGCGTGTGAGCGGGGTGCGCGCTGCGTGCGCTGCGTGCGCCGCTGTTCGCTTGGTGAGCAGAAGAGGTCGGGTCCCGCGTTCGGACCCGACCTCTTCTGCTCACGAAGTGCGAGGCGTCGCTCAGCCCGCGGCGATCGGGTTGGCGGTCGCGGCGGCGGGCGTCTCGTCGGCGAGCCCGAGCACGTCGAGCAGCCACGCGAGTTCGAACGCCCGCTCCTTCCACGACGCGTAGCGACCGCTGACACCACCGTGGCCGGCGGACATCTCGGTCTTCAGCAGCACCGGAGCGCCGACCTCGCGGAGCTTCGCGGTCCACTTCGCGGGCTCGACGTAGAGCACGCGGGTGTCGTTGATCGAGGTCACGGCGAGGATCTGCGGGTACTGCACGTCGTCGCGGACGTTCTCGTACGGGGTGTACTCGCTCATGTAGCGGTAGACCTCGGCGTCGTGCAGCGGGTCGCCCCACTCGTCCCACTCGATGACGGTGAGGGGCAGGTCCGGGTCGAGGATGCTCGTGAGCGCGTCGACGAACGGCACGGCGGCCAGGATCCCGGCGAACCGCTCGGGTGCGAGGTTGGCGACCGCACCCATCAGGAGCCCGCCCGCGCTGCCGCCCTCGGCCACGAGCCGGTCGGCGCTCGTCCGGCCGGACTCGATCAGGTGCTCGGCGACCGCGACGAAGTCGGTGAAGGTGTTCTTCTTCGTCAGGGTCTTGCCGTTCTCGTACCAGTGCCGGCCGAGCTCACCGCCACCACGGACGTGCGCGACGGCGAAGACGACACCGCGGTCGAGCATCGACAGGCGCATGACGCTGAAGCCGGGGTCGATCGAGTGCTCGTACGAGCCGTAGCCGTAGAGGTGCAGCGGTGCCGGGGTGCCGTCCTCGACGGCGTCACGACGCCAGACGAGCGAGATCGGCACGCGGGTGCCGTCCGACGCGGTCGCCCAGTCGCGCTCCTGCACGTAGTCGGCCGGGTCGTAGCCGCCGAGCACGGGCTGACGCTTCAGGACGGTGACCTCGCCGGTGGCCAGGTCGAGGTCGCTGACCTCGGAGGGGGTCACGAACGACGTGTACCCGATGCGGAGCGTCGGCTGCTCCCACTCCGGGTTGCCGCCGAGCCCCGCCGAGAACAGTGCTTCGTCGAAGGGGACCTCGTGCGCGTCGCCGTAGCCGTCGCCCTCGATCGGGATGATCGCGACGCGGGGGAGCGCCTCGGACCGGTACTCCAGGGCGAGGTGTCCGGCGAAGGCGTCGACCGACTCGATGCGGCGCTCGGTGTGGTGCGCCAGGACGACGCGGCGGTCACGCTCGGACGTCGGGTCGTCGGCGGGGACGTCGACGAGCTCGAAGTTCTCGGCGCCGTCGTTGTGCAGCACCAGGAACCGGTCGCTGCCGCCCACGATGGCGTGCTCGATCTCGTACTCGACACCCTCACGGCGGGGCCAGACGACCTGGAACTCACCGGTGGGGTCCGCGGCGTCGAGGACGTGCGCCTCAGACGTGATCTTCGAGCCGAGCTCGATGACGATGTACTGCGACGAGCGGGTGACACCGACACCGACCCAGTAGCGGTCGTCGGGCTCCTCGAACACCAGGACGTCCTCGGACGCCGCGGTGCCGACCGTGTGGCGCCAGATCTTGTCCGGGCGCCACGACTCGTCGACCGTGGGGTAGAAGACGTAGCGGCCGGCCGGGTCGAACGTGGCGCCGGCGCCCGTGTTCGGGATGGCGTCGCCGAGGTCGGTCCCCGAGGCCAGGTCGCGCACGTGCAGGGTGTACCGCTCGTCGCCCTCGACGTCGATGCCGTAGACCAGGCGGGTGCCGTCGTCGCTGATGTCGTAGGTGCCGAGGGAGAAGAACTCGTGGCCGTCGGCCAGGGCGTTGCCGTCGAGGACCACCTGCTCGCCGGGGAGTGTCGACTCGCCCTCGACGACGGCGGGCGGCGTCCAGTCGTCGGGGCCGGCGACGGGCACGCGGCAGTGCACGCCGTACTGGCTGCCCTCGGCGGTGCGGGTGAAGTACCACCAGTCGCCCATCCGGACCGGCACGGAGAGGTCGGTCTCCTGCACGCGGCTCTTCACCTCGGCGAAGATGCGGTCCCGCAGCGGCGCGAGGTGCGCGGTCGCGGCGTCGGTGTGGGCGTTCTCGGCTTCGAGGTACGCCAGGGTGTCGGGGGATTCCTTGTCCCGCAGCCACTCGTAGTCGTCGACGAAGTCGATGCCGTGGTGGGTCCGTGTCACGGGCCGCTTGGCGGCGCTGGGCGGGGTGGATGCGGTGTGCTCGTTGCTCACCGTCCCACCCTATTCGCCCGCACCCCCGGTCAGGCCGCCGTGCGCTCGCGCCCGCCCACCGCCGCCTGCACCCGCTGCTCGAACGCCTCGAGCTCGTCGACCACGGCCGGTGCGACCCACGCCCGGTCTCGGAGACGATCGGTGACCGGACGGAGCACTCCCGCCAGCACCAGGTCGTGGGTGACGCGCTCGACCTCGTCGGTCGTGAGCAGGGTGTCCAGGTGCGCTTCGGTCAGGACGGGGTCGTCGGCGAGCGCACGGCCGACGACGGCGTGCGGGCCCGAGGCGCAGGGGCCGACGGACCGATCGGCGTCGTGCTCGGCGAGCAGCAGGGCGCTCAGGGTCGCCTCGTCGCACACCGTCCCGATTGCGAGGGCCACGTCGACCACGAACCCGGTGACCTTGCCGTCGCGGTACTGCTCGAGGTGCCGGAAGTACCGCCGCCGATCCGCCGCGAGCGCGGTGGCCACCGGTGCCGTGACCGTGGTCGTCACCCCGCGACGCCGGAGCACGGCACCGATCAGCGCGCGCCCGATCCGACCGTTGCCGTCGGTGAACGGGTGGATCGACTCGAACTGGGCGTGGGCGATCGCGGCCTGGGCGATCGGGTGCAGGTCCACACGGTGCACGAACGCGAACAGGTCGGCCATCAGCGGTGCCACGAGCTCGGGCGGTGGTGGCACGTACACGGCGTCGCGGGGCGTGGCGCCGCCGCCGATCCAGTTCTGCACGTCGCGGTACCGGCCTGCGTACCGTCCGTCCACCGGGTCGTCGCGCATCAGCAGGCGGTGTGCCTCGAGCAGGGAGGCCTCGGTGACGGTGCCCGAGTCCGCTCCGGACACCAGGTGCTCGACGGCGCCGCCGGCCCGGACGACCGCGGTGGCACCGGCGTTCGCCCGGATGCCGACGAGGGCCCGTGCCAGGTCGTCGATCGACGCGGACTCGTCCTCGATCCGCGACGACGCCACGGCTTCGGTCCGGCCGAGCACGGACCCGAGCGGCGCGAGCCGGGAGCCGTGGTGGACGTCGAGGGCGCGCAGGGCCGTGGCGCTCCGGTCGAGCAGCGCGACGGTGTCGTCGTCGGGCGTCCACCGAGCCCTCGCGATGGACGGGGGCAGCGACACCCGCACGGTGGTCACCAGCCGGTCGTCACGGCACCCGCGGACGGCGCTGCGCCACGGTCGCTCGCTGCGTTCGTGCGTGAGCCAGGTGTCGCTCCGGTGTGCCATCCCGCGACGGTAGAGCCACCCGGACGCTCGACGCCAGGAATCGGTATTTCGCCCGCTCGCCGCCGCGCGCACCCGTGCGACTGCGCCCGCCCGCGCCCGTGCGACAGCGCCCGCCCGCGCACCACGCCCCCGCGTACCGTTGGTGCCATGAGCAACTCCTTCGCGATCACCGGTGCCCACGTCGTCCCCGTCTCCGCTCCAGCCTTCGACGGCGGCGCGGTCGTCGTCGAGGACGGCCGGATCACCGCGATCGGTCCGGACGTCTCCCCGCCCGAGGGGATGACGGTCATCGACGCCGCGGGTTCGTGGCTCGTCCCCGGCTTCGTCGAGGCACACGGCCACGTCGGCATCCACGAGGAGGCCAACGGCGAGGCCGGCAACGACACGAACGAGATGACCGCCCCGAACATGGCCGGCGTCCGGGCCATCGACGCGATCGACATCGACGACGAGGGCTTCCGGGACGCCCTAGCCGGCGGGATCACGAGCATCGTCGTCAAGCCAGGCTCCGGCAACCCGATCGGCGGGCAGAGCGTCGCCATCAAGACCTGGGGCGGCCGGACGATCGACGAGCAGCTCATCTCCGACTCGGTCAGTGTGAAGAGCGCCCTCGGCGAGAACCCGAAGCGCGTCTACGGCGGCAAGGGCCAGACACCCTCGACCCGGCTCGGCGTCGCGAAGATCATCCGTGACGCCTTCGTGGAGGCGCAGAACTACAAGGCCGCCCGCGACGCCGCAGCCGCGAAGGACGAGCCGTTCGCCCGCGACCTGACGAAGGAGACGCTCGTCCGGGTGCTCGACGGCGAGCTCGTCTGGGACCAGCACACCCACCGCCACGACGACATCGCCACCGCGATCCGCCTGTCCGAGGAGTTCGGCTACCGGCTCGTCGTGAACCACGGCACCGAGGCGCACAAGATCGCCGACGTGCTGGCTGCCAAGGACATCCCGGTCATCTACGGCCCGCTGTTCACCAGCCGCTCGAAGGTCGAACTCCGCGACCGCGGCATCCCGAACCTCGCCACGATCGCGGCGGCCGGGGTGCGGGTCGCGATCACGACGGACGCGCCGGTCGTGCCGATCAACATGCTCGTCGACCAGGCGACCGCCGCCGTGAAGGAGGGCCTGCCCGCCCAGACCGCACTCGAGGCGCTCACGGTCAACCCGGCCGAGTTCCTCGGGTTCGGAGACCGCGTCGGTCGCCTGGCCGAGGGCTACGACGCCGACCTCGTGCTCTGGGACGGCGACCCGCTCGACGCGACCAGCCGCGCGACGCGCGTCTGGATCGACGGCAAGCCCGTCTTCGCGTGGGCCGACGGGGCCGGCGTCACCACGCCGCGCTGGTAGCGGGTGCACAGCCGGGAGGCCCGGATCGCGACGTGCCTGCGGGTCGCGATCCGGGCCTCCAGGCCGTTGCGCCGGGGGCGCCGCGTGCTCAGACCTCGCGCGCCAGCAGGAAGTCGTTGATCCGCGTCGTGAGCTCGGCGTCGATCGGACGCGCGTCGCCGTTCACCGAGCGGATCGGCGCAGCCTGCCGCACGCTCGACACGAGCCAGAGCGCGTCCGCCGCCGCCAGGTCGGCGAGGGTGACGAGTTCGTAGGCGGTCTCGATGCCCTCCTGCTCAGCGAAGCGGAACACGTCGGCCTGCGTCGTGCCGGCCAGGATCCCGATGTCGGTGCGGGGCGTGACGAGCCGGTCGCCGACCTTCATGATCAGGTTGGCGCGCGTGCCCTCGAGCACGTAGCCGTCGCTCGAGACGAACAGGGCGTCGTCGGCGCCGCGGCGGACGGCCTCGCGCAGGGCGGCCATGTTGACGCCGTACGACAGCGTCTTCGCGCCCTGCAGCAACCACGGCGAGGTGCGCTCGACGTCGTGCCGGTACCCGCGGTCCAGGACGACGACGGAGATGCCCTCGGTGCGGGCGGCCGTGGAGTCACCCGACGGCGCGGCGTAGACCCACCCGGTCGGACGGTCGGTGCCCTCGACCCCACGGGTCAGGACGGTCTTGGCGAAGGCCTCGCGCACCGGGTCGAGGCGGGCGCAGACGGCCTCGATGGCCTGGCGCCAGGCCTCCGGGTCGGGCGCGGGCAGGTCGAGCATCGCGGCGGAGCGGCCGAAGCGGGCGAGGTGCGCCTCGAGGGCCTGGGGCCGACCGTCGATCACCGTGATCGTCTCGAACACGCCGTCGCCGCGCGTGACGCCGAGGTCCTGCACCTGCACGTGCTCCTCGAGCGGCTTCGCCCAGGTGAAGGCGTCGGCCGCGGGGTCGTGCGGCGCAGCGTCGCGGGAGGGCTGGTTGAGGACGGCGAGCACGGTTTCGGTCATGCGTCCATCCAACCGCAGCTCAGCCGGCTTCGGGCAGCGCGCCCAGCAGCTTCCACACGGCGGGCGTCAGCTCGGGGTGCTGCAGCGCGATCCGGCGCAGCCGGTGGTACTCCTCGCCCAGCCGGGTGCCCTGCCCGGACGCCGGGTGGCTCGACCACTGCGCGTGCCGCTTGCCGATCGCCTCGTCCAGGTCGACGGCATCCGCGCGCAGGATCAGCACGACCTGCTCGTCGACGGTGGGGAGCGTCGGCATGAACTCCCACGGGTCTTCGCCCTGACGACTGCGGTGCTCGACGAGCATCGAGATCTCCTCGGCGGCCTCGGCGCGCAGCACTTCGAGGCTGCGCCCGGTCCTGCGGGGCTCAGCCATGGTGCCCCCGCAGCACGCCTGCCATGGGAAAAGCGTACGACACTCCATCGGTCACACTGGACGCGTGACCCTTCGCGACGAGAGCAAGTCCCAGCATCCCCGGGTGGTGGTCGTGTACCTGCTGCGCGACGGCGAGGCAGGCCCCGAGGTGCTGCTGGGGGAGAAGCGCCGCGGCCTCGGCACGGGCCGTCTGGTCGGCCCCGGCGGCAAGCGCGAGCCCGGCGAGTCGGCGGTCGAGACCGCCGTGCGCGAGGTGCGTGAAGAGGTCGGCCTGCGGCTCGACGCGGTCGACCTGGAGGCCCGTGGCACGTTGGACTACCGGTTCCCGTACCGACCGTCCTGGTCCCAGGTCTCGGACGTCTTCGTCTGCCGCCGCTGGCAGGGCGACCCGTCGGGCTCCGACGAACTGGAGCCGCGGTGGATCCCGGTCGACACCGTGCCCTACGACGCGATGTGGGACGACGCCCGCTACTGGTTGCCGGGGGTGCTCGCGGGCGGCAGCGTCCGGGCGCGGTTCACGTTCGCCGAGGACGACGCGACGGTCGCCGGGTTCACCGGGACGGGCGTCGGCGTCGGCGTGGAGGACTAGCTGCTGGCTGCTAGCGCGGCTGCTGGGTACGGGTGCTGCCGGTGCGCGCTTCCTCGGCGGCGGCCATGACGTCGGCGTCGCCGCTCCGGCCACCCAGGGGCCGCACGAAGAAGTCGATGATGCCGACGACGATCGCGCCGATCATCGAGAACATCGCCCACCCGACGAACAGCCCGGCGGTGCCGCGGCCGTCGGCGGGCGCGAGCAGGACGCTCGCGGCGTAGAAGCCCACCGTCAGCACGAGGAACACGACGACGACGGTGATGAGGACGCGGTGCCAGGTGATGCGCGGGTTCATCCGATCAGGATACGCGTCAGCGGTCGGCGTGCCGGCCGTGCGGCGGCTCGTCCGACGTGTCGGACCGAGCCGGCGCCCTGGAGCCCTCGGTGCGTGGGACGGGACGCGTGCGCGGTCCGGTCCCCGCGCCTCCCGCCCGCTGCACCGGGCCGGTGCGGTCCCCGGGGCGCTGCACGGCGATGCGCCCGGTCGGTGTCGCGTCCGGCTCGAGGCCGTCGCGACCGCCGGTGAAGACGTCACCGCCGGTGCGGTCGTCCTCCCAGTCGTCGTCCCGCAGCACGCTCAGGGTGCCGGTCTCGGTGGAGGTCAGGCCGTGGCGCTCGAGCTCGGCGTCGCGCTGCCCGCCGAGGAACTCGCGGTTGGCGGTGTTGGCGTCCTGGAACATCGTGGTCCGGCCGGTGACGATCGCCCGGATCCGTCGGCGCTCCCACCACTTCTTGCCGAAGTACATCAGCACCAGGCCGGCCGTGGCGTAGCAGGCCATCGTGATCAGGCCGCGAGCCGGGCCGGGGCCGACGCCGTAGACCTGGTGCTTGATCATGTCGACCATGCTCGAGCCGACGACGACGTTGTTCAGCCAGGCGAAGGGCTCGGGCATGAACCACTTCGGGTAGGCGCCGCCGGACGACGGCATGGACAGGAAGACGAAGCAGATCATGGCGGGTGCGGCGATGAACCGGCCGACGAAGTAGCTCAGGCCGTTCACCGCCAGGCCGATCGCCACGATCCAGCCCCAGGCGATGAGCACGAGCTGGATCCAATGCCCGTGGATGGCGCCGAGCACGGGCCCGGCGAGGGTGTTCGTGATGAGCGAGATGACCAGGCCGCCGACCACGATGACCGTCATCCGGGTGCGGTGCCGGAGCGGGCCGCCCATGATGCCGATGAACATCGCGACCATGTAGCCGCCGATGCACCACGCGAGCATGACGTACATCGCGACGGTGCCGTACTCGTCCCAAGCGGGCAGGGGTGCGAGCTCGGTGACCTTCGGGGTTGCCCCGCCCAGGCCGGTCAGCACCGCGGTGAGGGTGGCCGGGACGAGGCTCGCGACCTGGAACTGGTGCGCGCTCGCCTTGAAGAACTCGTTCGCAGCGGGGTCGTACGCGACCGCCATGGAGCCGCCCACAACGTCGCGCTTCGCCTGCGCGAGCGAGTCGTACGTGTGGAACACGAACTCGCCCGGCAACGCCTGCTGCACCGCCTGCACGAACGCCGGGTCGCTGCCGATCAGGGCGATCGGGACGTCGTGCGGGTGCGGGGCGTGGAACGCGAAGACGTAGCACAGGCAGAACCCGACGATGAAGAACAGCGGCATCCAGAGCTGCAGGCCGATCAGCTGCAGCGACGGGTGCAGGGTCGAGTACCACCGGCGGTAGGCGCCGTGCTGCTGGGGCGCGGGCACCGGAGCCTGTCGCCGGGGTCCCGAACGCGTGTGCCCGGCGACCTTGCCGCCACGGCGCGGCTTGGTCCCACGTGCGGAGGGACGGGTCCCGCGCGGCTTCGGTGGCGTGGGACGAGAACCGCCGGGGCGCTCCGGTCCGTCGTCGTTCTTGGGGACGTCGTTCCGCGGCGTGCTCACTCGGCGCTCTGCTCCTGCTCTCGATCGGAGCGCCAGGATACGCCCGGGGTGCTCAGGAGCGACTGCGCGACGCCTGCGCCGAGTCCATCGCGAGTTCTTCCGCGTCGAGGGTCACGAGCACGCGGCGCATGACCTCCTCGTCGAGGTTCCCCTTCTCCCGCTCCTCGAGCACGATCTCGCGGCGACGGTCGAGGAGCTCGCGGCGGATGTCCTGGATCTGCGAGCCACGGAGGCGCAGTGCGACGTTCCGCCCCTCGTCCTCTTCTTCCTCGGCGTCCTGACGGAACGTCTCGGCCTGACGCTCGAGTCGCGCCTTCAGCCGGTTCACCACCGAGTCGACGGCCTCCGAGCCGTACTGCTTCGCCCACGCCGGACGCCGCTTCTCGAGCAACTCGATCGCGGCCTCCGTCGTGCGCTGGTTGAGTCGCATCTCACTGCGCACGTCCTCCTCGCCCTCGGCCGGGTCCTGCACCTTGAGCGCGCGGATGACGAACGGCAGGGTGAGTCCCTGCAGCAGCAGGGTGCCGACGGTGACGAAGAAGGCGATGATGAAGATCGTGTCCTGCGCCGGGATCTGCGTCGGGCTCGCGACGACCGACACCGCTGCGGCGAGGGTCACCACACCGCGCATGCCCGTCCACGAGATGACGGTGAGCTCCCGCCAGTTGAGCTTCGGCTCGGCGGAACCGCGCATCCAGCGCAGCGACGGGTGCCCGCGGGACAGCTTGATCCGCAGCGGCCGGAGCCACTTCCCGTTGAACCGGTTGCGCGCGTAGGACTCGAACACGAACAGCGGCCGGACCAGGATCACCACCGCGAGCACGACGGCCGCGGCGGTGAGGGTCTGCCCGAGACTCCGCTCGCTCTCGACCAGGTCCTGCACGACGGTGTTGAGCTGCAGGCCGATGAGCGCGAACACGAAGCCCTCGAGGATGACGTCGATGCTCGTCCAGAGCGGGCGCTCCTGCAGGCGGGTGGCGTAGCCCTCCTTCGGCGAGTTGTAGCCGATGTACAGGCCCGCAGTGACGACCGCGATGACCCCGGAGCCGGACAGGTCCTCGGCGAGGATGTAGGCGACGAACGGCAGCAGGATGCTCATGATCGTCTCGACCACGGGGTCGTTGATGCGCATCCGGATCCAGTGCACGACGACGCCGAGCACGATGCCGACGACCAGACCGACGCCGATCGCCAGGCCGAAGATGCCGAGGTCCTGCCAGATCGTCAGCGACGTGCCCGCGATGATGAGCGTGAACACCCGCACCAGGGTCAGCGAGGCCGCGTCGTTGATCAGGCTCTCGCCCGACAGCACGGTCATCACGCGGCGGGGGAGTCCGAGCTTCCGGCCGATCGCGGCGGCGGACACCGCGTCCGGCGGGGCGACGATCGCGCCGAGCAGGATCGCCGCCGGCAGGGTCATGTCCGGGATGAGCAGGTACGCCACCCCGCCGACGACCAGGGCGGTGACGATCACCAGGAAGATGCCGAGCCGTCGGATCTGCTTGATCGAGCCGCGGAAGCTCTGCCACGACACGTCGAGGGCCGCCGAGTAGAGCAGCGGCGGCAGGATCACCGTGAGGATGACCTCGGAGTCGATCTCCATCGGCGGCAGCCCGGGCAGGAACGAGGCCGCCAGGGCGACCGCCGTGACGAGCAGCGGAGCGGGGAGCCCCTTGGCTCGGGCGAACCCCGTCACCGCGAGCGATCCGATCAGCAGGATGAGGAGCTCAGCGGTGTCCATGGACACATTCTCCCATCGGCATGGTTCCGAAGCTGAACGAGTGTGAAGCTGCGGTGAACAACAGGTTGCCGATCAGGTTTGCTCGAAGGGCCGACGCCTGGGACACTTGCCCGCGGTGGACATCACACTCATAGTCGTCCTGGTCATCGCGTTGGCCCTCTTCTTCGACTTCACAAACGGTTTTCACGACACCGCCAACGCGATGGCGACCCCGATCGCGACCGGCGCCATGAAGCCCAAGGTGGCGGTCACCGTCGCTGCGGTGCTCAACCTGGTCGGTGCGTTCCTCAGCACCGCCGTGGCGACGTCGATCTCACACGGGTTGATCAACGAGGGGCCCGGTGGCGTCGCCATCAGCCCCGAGATGATCTTCGCGGGCCTGATCGGGGCAGTCGTCTGGAACATGATCACGTGGCTCCGCGGGCTGCCGTCGTCGTCGTCGCACGCGCTGTTCGGCGGGCTCATCGGTGCCGCGATCGTCGGTGCCGGGTTCCAGTCGGTCAACTACGTCGCGCTGCTGACGGTGGTGATCATCCCGGCGTTCGCCTCGCCCGTGATCGCCGCGCTCGTGTCGTTCCTGTCGACGCGCATCGCGTACCGGATCACGAAGCGTCCGGTGTTCCCGAACGAGCGCGGCGGGTTCCGCATCGGGCAGGTCTTCACCAGCTCGATGGTGTCCCTGGCGCACGGCACCAACGACGCGCAGAAGACGATGGGTGTCATCACGCTGACCCTCATCGCCTCGGGCGCGCAGTCGTCGAACCAGGGCGTGCAGTTCTGGGTCGTCGTCGCCTGTGCCCTCGCGATCGCCCTCGGTACCTACACGGGCGGCTGGCGCATCATCCGCACCCTCGGCTCGGGCATCACCGAGATCCGTGCGACGCAGGGCTTCGCCGCCGAGGCCTCGACCGCCGCGACGATCCTCGCCTCCAGCCACCTCGGCTTCGCACTGTCGACCACGCAGGTGTCCTCGGGCTCGATCATCGGTGCCGGTCTCGGCCGCCGCGGCTCGAAGATCCAGTGGTCGACCGCCGGCAAGATCGTCATCGCCTGGTTCATCACCCTGCCCGCGGCCGCCGCGGTCGGTGCGGTCGCTTCGGGCATCGCCCGCCTCGGCGTCATCGGGCTCGTGCTCGACGCCGTGATCGGCGCCGTCGTGATCCTCGGCCTGTACCTGTGGTCGCTCCGCAAGCCGCACGAGCAGGCCTCCGCGATCGAGGTCGACGTCGCCGCGAACGCGGTCCTGACCCGCAAGGAGCTGCGTGACATGCAGCGCAAGAAGCGTGCCGACGCGGTCGCCCAGCGTCGCGCCGAACTGAGCCGCGAGCGCACGCTCCGTCGCATGGCGGCCCGCAAGGGAGGCCGTCGCTGATGGGCATCGACTGGTTCGCATTCCTCACCGTGGCGCTCGTCGCCGTGGTCTCGTCGTGCTTCGTCGTCGCCGTGTACTCGGTCGGCCTCCGTCTCTGGAGCGCCGCCGACACCCGCGAAGGCAAGTTCACCGTGAAGGAGGACGGCACGATCGGCCCGGCCACCGCCGGCTTCCCGAACCCCGCCGGAGCCTCGGCGGCCGCACGCGCACTCCGCGCCGCTGCCATCGCCTGCTTCGTCGTGTGCGGCGCCGTCGTGCTCTACGGCATCTACCTCATCGTCCCGCAGTTCCACTGACGGGCACGCTCACCGAGCGTGCAGAAGACGCCGGATCGCCCCTCGCGACCCGGCGTCTTCTGCTCACTCGTCGCGGGTTCGCCGCGCCCGCGCGCGCAGGCGGCGCGCTTGGTGAGCAGAAGATGTCGAGTCCCGCAGCGCGAGCCGACATCTTCTGCTCACGAAGCGACGGGAGGCCCGAGGCGGGCACGCCGCCCGCTCCGCCCAGCCCCGGCGCGTTCCCGGACCGGCCGGACGGACGGGACTAGCCTCGACGTGTGACCGGCAACGAGGAGGCACCTGTGACGACGACGACGCGGACCGAGAGCGACTCGCTGGGATCACGGGAGGTCCCGAACGACGCGTACTGGGGCATCAACACGTTGCGGGCACTGGAGAACTTCCCGATCACCTCCGTACCGATCGCCGTGTACCCGGACCTCATCGAGGCGCTCGTCACCGTGAAGCAGGCGGCGGCGCGGGCGAACCGGACGATCGGTGTCCTCGACGAAGAGCGCGCCGACGCGATCGACCGTGCAGCGCAGGAAGTCCGCGACGGAGCACTCCGCGAGCAGTTCGTCGTCGACGTCGTGCAGGGCGGCGCCGGGACGAGCACGAACATGAACACGAACGAGGTGCTCGCGAACCGGGCCCTCGAACTCCTGGGCCGTGAGCGGGGCGACTACGCGTACCTGCACCCGATCGACCACGTGAACCGCAGCCAGTCCACGAACGACACCTACCCGACGAGCATCAAGATCGCGATGATCTTCGGGGTCCGTCGTCTGATCGTGCAGCTCGAGGAACTCTCCGCGGCGTTCGCCGAGCGGGGCCGCGCCTTCGCCGACGTGCTGAAGGTGGGCCGGACGCAGCTGCAGGACGCCGTGCCGATGACCCTCGGGCAGGAGTTCACCGGGTTCTCGCACACGATCCAGGAGGACGCGGACCTGCTCCGCAAGGTGATGCCGCTGCTCGCCGAGATGAACCTCGGCGCCACGGCGATCGGCACCGGGATCACCGCGGACCCGCTCTACCGCGACGAGGTCCGCCGACAGCTGCAGGAGGCGAGCGGCATCGACGTCGTCACCGCCCCCGACCTCATCGAGGCGACGAGCGACGCCGGTGCGTTCATGACCCTGTCCGGCACGGTGAAGCGCAGCGCCGCGAAGCTCTCGAAGATCTGCAACGACCTGCGGCTGCTGTCGTCCGGCCCGCAGGCGGGCCTCGGCGAGATCACGTTGCCGGCTCGCCAGGCCGGCTCGTCGATCATGCCGGGCAAGGTCAACCCGGTGATCCCCGAGGTCGTGAACCAGATCGCCTACGCGGTCGCCGGGGCCGACACCACCGTGACGATGGCGGCGGAGAGCGGGCAGCTGCAGCTCAACGCCTTCGAGCCGATCATCGCCCACTCGATCCTGCAGTCGCTGCAGTGGATGTCCCGCGGCTGCGCGACCCTGCGCGAGCACTGCGTCGTCGGCATCGAGGCGAACGAGGCGAAGCTCGCAGCCCAGGTCGACACGAACGTCGGCGTCGTCACCGCGCTGACGCCGTACATCGGGTACGCGGCCGCGGCGTCGATCGCGCACACGGCGCTGACCACCTCGACGCCGATCTCGACGCTCGTCGTGGCCGCGGGGCTGATGGAGGAGGACCAGGTCATGCGGGTGCTCAGCCCGGCGCGGCTGTCGGGGATCGAGCTGGCGACGGGCGCGATCCCGATCGTCACCGAGGAGATGCTGGACGCCGAGGCGCGCAAGCGCTGACGCGGGGCGTCCGCACCACAGGAACGCGCGCACAAGCACCGCGCGCACACGCACGCCCGTCAGGGCAGCGGCCGCTCGCCCACCCGCACCTGCTGCGCCATCGCCCGCAGGTGCTCCTCGCCCGGGGTCAGCTCAGCGTCCTCTTCCTCGGCCACCCGCGCGGCCTCGGCCCGGACGTGCTGCGCGGCCGCGATGTCCTGGTCCCGCCAGCGCGCGAGCGTGAAGTTCCGCGTGACGTCGCGCAGCGGCAGCCGGATCGACTCGTCCGCCTCGATGCCGGCGAGCAGCTGCCGCATCCGGATCACCTCGGAGTCGAGCTCCCCGCCGACCACGAGCACGAAGTTGGAGATGTACAGGTACACGAGCAGCAGGATCGCGCCACCGAGCCACCCGTAGGCGCGGTTCCCGCCGCCAAGGGTCTCCACGTAGAGCGCGAACCCCACCGTCGCGATGGCCCAGGTCACGATCGCGAACGCGGCACCGGCCGACACCCACCGCAGCTGCGGGGTCTTCACGTTCGGCGTCGCGTAGTAGAGCACCGCCACCATCACGACGAGGTCGGCCGCCAGCACCGGCCACTTCACCACGTTCCACACGTCGTCGATCCAGGGCGCCCACCCGAGCTGTCGGATGACGGCCTCGGAGATCGTCGGCGTGCCGAGCAGGATGACGATGGCGACGGCACCGCCGACCATGACGAGCAGCGTGACGAGGAGCATCATGCTGCGGAACTTCCAGATCCGCCGGCCCTCCTCGACCTCGTAGGCGGTGTTCATCGCCCGCCCGAACGCCGTCGCGTAGCCGGACAGCGACCAGAGCGTCAGCACGACGCCGATCGTGAACCCGAGCCACGGGTTGTCCAGGGTCAGCAGCTGCCGGAGCGGCCCCTCGAGGTGCTGGGCGGTCTCCGGCCGGACGATGAACCCGAGGACCTCGACGATGTCGGTCAGGCTGTCGCCCTTGCGGTCGACGATGGACAGCGCCGACACGACCGCCAGCGCGGTCGGGAACACCGTCAGGAGCGCGAAGAAGGTCAGCGACGCGGCCGCGTCGACGACGCGGTGCCGGATGACCGAGTGGTAGGTGCGCCGGACGACGGCGCGGACTCCCGTCCGCTGGAGGTCGCGCGATGCGCTGTCCGGCATGTGTCGTACGGTACCCGACACGTGACGGCCTGGAGGCGCGTGGCGGGCCCGCCCCGCGCCTCCCGTCCGCCTGTTGGTCGCGTCGCGAGCTCCTGCAAGACACCGGTGTTCACGCTCCGCACCGCGGAACGCGGGTGTTCCACGTGCGAACACCGGTGTCTTGCGCACCAGGACCGACCGGTCAGTTGGCGTGGGGGTGCAGGGCGTCGTAGCGGCGGAACGACGGGACCATCCGGAGGAGCAGCGCGACGAGGCCGATGATCAGCACGCCGCCGATGACCGGCGGGTACGCGATGCCGGCCGCGACGACCAGGCCGGCGTACAGGTCACCGAGCCGCGGGCCGCCCGTGACCACGACGATGAAGATGCCCTGCAGCCGACCGCGCATGCCGTCCGGCGAGGCCGCCTGCAGGATCGTGTTCCGGAACACCGAGCTGACGTTGTCCGCACCGCCGGCCATCGCCAGGAACAGCGCCGCGAGCCCGAGCGCCGGCAGGATCTCGACGCCGAACGCCTCGCCCGAGCGGCCGCCGAGCACGTGCGCCAGCGCGATGACCACACCGAACGCCGCGATCGCCCCGCCGTACGCCGTGATGGCCCAGCCGACGGCCTCACCCTGGCGTCGGACGTGCCCGAGCGGCCCGGAGAACACGCTCGACAGCAGCGCCCCGATCGCGTACGCGGCGGTCAGGGTGCCGACGGTGATCGACCCACCGCCGATGACGAGCGCGCCGATCGCGGGGAACAGCACACGTGGCTGCCCGAAGGTCATCGCGATGATGTCGAGCACGAACGTCATCGTGATGTTGCGCGACCGCCGCAGGAACTTCGCGCCCTCGATGAGCGATCCGAGCCCCGGCCGCAGTGCGTCGTGGTCGGCGGCCATCCGGGGCAGCGTGAACACCCCGAGGAACGCGAACGTGAACAGCACGACGTCGATCGTGTAGGTCGGCGCGAACCCGACGCTCGCGATGAGCACACCGGCAATCGCCGGACCCACGGTGACCTGGAACCCGGACGCGATCCCGCCCAGGGCGCTCGCCGCGGGCAGCAGGTCGGTGCCGACGAGCCGGGGGACGATGGCCGAGCGGGAGGCGTTGCTGACGGTCGCCGCCACGGCGTTCACCGTCGCGAGCACGTAGAGCAGTGCGACGCTGTGCAGGTCGAGCCAGGCGTGCGTGGCGATCAGGGCGACGGCGACCCACGCGATGATCGACGACACGAGCGCGACGAGGCGTCGGTCGAAGGCGTCCGCGAGCATGCCGCCGTACAGGCCGGCGATGATCATCGGCACGAGCGCGATGACACCGACGAGGGCCACGGCGAAGGTCGAACGGGTGATCTCGTAGACCTCGAGCCCGACGGCGACGGTGGTCATCTGGGTACCGATGCCGGCGATCGCGGTGCCGGCCCAGAGCCGGGCGAAGGCGGGGGAGCGGCGGAGCGGGGTGAGGTCGGCGAGCAGGCGGCGGCGCGGCGGTGCGGGAGTCGATGGTGTCACGGTGGAACCATTCTGCGGGCTGGACGCTCGTTGCGCGTGCCCGGTGCGCGCTCTGGTTGACTGATCCGCATGACTGACCTGAACAGCAAGCCCGAGTTCGACGCCCCCGAGGGCCCCGCCCCCACCGAGCTCGTCATCACCGACATCGTCGAGGGCTCCGGCGAGGAAGCGTCCGCCGGCTCGACCGTCAAGGTCCACTACGCCGGCGTCGAGTACGAGACCGGCGAGGAGTTCGACAGCTCCTGGAACCGCGGCGAGCCCATCGACTTCCCGCTCGCGGCCCTGGTGCGCGGCTGGCAGGAGGGCATCCCCGGCATGAAGGTCGGCGGACGCCGCAAGCTCGTCGTCCCGCCGGAGCTCGCCTACGGCCCCGCCGGTGGTGGCCACTTCCTGTCCGGCAAGACCCTCATCTTCGTGATCGACCTGCTCGGGGTTCGCTGATGCAGGTCGGTGCCCCGACGATCGAGCTGAACGACGGCCACCGGTTCCCGGAGCTCGGCCTCGGCACCTACGGCCTGAACGGCGACGAGGGCGCGGCGGCGGTCGGTACCGCGATCGCGAGCGGCTACCGGCTGCTCGACACGGCGCTGAACTACGGCAACGAGGACGCCGTCGGCAAGGCCGTCCGTGAGTCCGAGGTGGCGCGCGAGGACCTCGTCGTCACGTCGAAGCTGCCCGGCCGGCACCACGGCTACGACGAGGCGCACCGCTCGATCGACGAGACCCTCGGCAACCTGGGGCTCGACCACGTCGACCTGTACCTGATCCACTGGCCGAACCCGTCGGTGGACAAGTTCGTCGACACCTGGAAGGCGTTCGTCGACCTCCGCGACAGCGGCAAGGTCCGCTCGATCGGCGTCTCGAACTTCACGCCCGAGCACCTGCGCCGGATCGTCGACGCCACCGGGGTCGCCCCGGCCGTCAACCAGGTGGAGCTGCACCCGTACTTCCCCCAGGCGGAACTGCGGAAGGTGCACCAGGAGCTCGGCATCGTGACCGAGAGCTGGAGCCCGCTCGCGAAGCGGTCGGAACTGCTCACCGAGCAGCCGATCGTCGACGCCGCCGCGGCGCACGGTGTGGCACCCGGCCAGGTCGTGCTGCGCTGGCACGTCCAGCTCGGTGCCGTGCCGGTGCCGAAGTCGGGTGACGCCGCCCGCCAGAAGGAGAACCTCGACGTCTTCGGCTTCGAGCTGACCGACGACGAGGTGCAGGCGATCTCCGCGCTCGAGCGCGGTCGTCTGTGGGACGGCGACCCGGACACGCACGAAGAGATGTGACTCCGACGCGACCCTTCGGGGACAGCGGGGCTCCCGGTGGGCAGTACACTGGTTCCCCCTCTTCCCGAAGGGTTGCGTGTGTCCGAACCGACCGAGATCGACCGTGAACGCGGCTACGTCGACGGCCTCTTCCGTCGTCTCGACGAGCTGACCGCCGAGGCCGAACAGCGCCTCGCCGAGACCCGCCGACAGGCGGTCGGCGGGAACCACCAGAGCCGCAGCGAGCGCGACGCGTACGCGCGGCTCTACGAGGACACCGTCGCGACGCTCGAGCGGGTGGGGGACCGTCTGGTCTTCGGCCGGCTCGAGGTCGCCGAGCCCGACAACCCAGACGACACCTTCCGGTACATCGGCCGTGTGGGGCTGCGCGACGCCGAGCACCGGCCGCTGCTGCTCGACTGGCGCGTCCCCGGTGCGAGCGCCTTCTACCAGGCCACCGCCGCGCACCCGATGGGCATGCGCTCCCGTCGGCACCTGTCCCTGCAGGGCCGTCGCGTGGTCGGCGTCGAGGACGAGGTGTTCGACGCCTCGCTCTACGACGACGAGCGCACCCACCTGCAGGGTGAAGGGGCGCTGCTCGCCGCGGTGACCGCCGAGCGCACCGGCCGGATGACCGACATCGTCGCGACGATCCAGGGTGAGCAGGACCGCATCATCCGCTCTCCGCTCGAGGGCGTGCTCATCGTGCAGGGCGGCCCCGGCACCGGCAAGACCGCCGTGGCGCTGCACCGCGCCGCCTACCTGCTCTACTCCTACCGCGAGCGGCTGCGGGGCTCCGGCGTGCTCATGGTCGGCCCGTCCCCGGCGTTCCTGACCTACATCGAGCAGGTGCTCCCGTCGCTCGGCGAGACCGGTGTCGTGATGGCGTCGCTCGGTTCGCTCTACCCGGGCGTGCACGCGACGACGCACGACACCCGCGACGTCGCCGCCGTCAAGGGCGCGGCGCAGATGGCGTCACTGCTGCGCCGGGCCGTGCGCTCGCGCCAGGTCGTGCCGACCGAGTCGGTCACGCTCGACATCGAGGGCGAGCGGCTCGTCGTGCCGCCGCAGCTCGTCGCCGACGCCATGAAGCGCGCGCAGGACCGCGGCAAGCCGCACAACGCCGCCCGCGTCACGTTCAACAAGACCGCCCTCGACGCGATGACCCGCCTGCTCGCCGAGCAGCTGCGGGAGCGCGGCACCACGGTGGACGAGGCCGACGAGAAGGTCCTGCGCGAGGACATCCGGAGTTCGTACGACGCCCGCGTGCTGCTCAACACCGCGTGGTTGCCGCTGCCGCCCGAGAAGTTCCTCGAGGACCTCTACGCCCGGCCGAACTGGCTCGCGTCGCTCACCCCCGACTGGACCCCGGAGCGCCGCGCCCTGCTGCAGCGTGCCCGCGGCACGGCCTGGACCGTCGAGGACGTCCCCCTGCTCGACGAGGCCGCCGAACTGCTCGGCCCGTTCGACCCGACCGGCGGCGCCGCCAAGCGCGCGGCGAAGGCCAGCCGGAACCGTGACATCGAGAACGCCCGCCAGGCCATCGAGAACATGGGCGTCGAGGGCATCGTCAGCGCCGAGCAGGTCGCCGGCTCGTTCGCAGAGGGCGGTGACCCCCGCTCCACCGCCGAGCGCGCCGCCGACGACCGCGAGTGGACCTACGGGCACATCGTCGTCGACGAGGCGCAGGAGCTCTCGCCGATGCAGTGGCGCGTGCTCGCCCGCCGCAACCCGCTGCGCTCCTTCACGATCGTCGGCGACATGGCGCAGGGTTCCTCGCCCGGTGCCGCACGCACCTGGGACGACGTCATCGGGGCGCTCGCGCGTCGCCGACGCGGCCGTGCGCCGCAGGTGCCGCTCGACCACCGCATCGAGCAGCTCACGGTGAACTACCGCACCCCGCGCTCCATCGTCGAGGCCGCCGGGGCCTTCGCGGACAGCGCCGGCCTCACGGTCACCCGCAACGAGGCCGTTCGAGACGGTGACCCCGTCGAGCGCGTCCGAGTCGCCCGGGCCGACCTGCTCGACACCGTCGTGGCCGTCGCCGACGCCGAGCGTGCCCGGATCGGCTCCGGCACCATCGGCGTCATCGTCCCCGAGGCCCAGGTCGACACGGTCCGGCAGCGGCTCGCCCGCACCGAGGCGGACGTCCGGGGCCTCGCCTCGCCGAACGCCGGCTCGCTCACGGTGCTGACGGGTGCGGACGCCAAGGGTCTGGAGTTCGACGGCGTGCTGCTCGTCGACCCGGACGGCGTGGGTGCCGACGCCGCCCGTGCCGCCGCCGCGGTGTACGTCGCGATGACGCGTCCGACACGTCGTCTGACGGTCATCGACGTCGACTGACGGTCGTGCGCGTGTCCCCGCGCACTTCGTGAGCAGGAACGGTCGGGTCCGTCGGTCCCACGCGACCGTTCCTGCGCACGATCGGTGGGTGGTGGCGTCCCCGCGGGGCGGACGGGAGGCCCGGTGCGGGCCCGCCACGGGCCTCCCGGCTCAGGTCGGGTCGCCTTCGGACCGCACCCGCGCGACCAGGTCGGCCCACGGACCGTCGAGGCGGCGACCCGGGATCGTCACGGTGGTGCGCTCGACGGTGATCGTCCAGCTGAAGTCGTCGGGGACGGGCGGTGCCGTCGGTGCCGGGGTGCGCCGCAGCGCGTCGACGACGTCGGACCACGCCGTGGGGTCGCTGCTCGTGTCGGTGTCGACCCGCCAGCGTCGTGTGGTGCCGGCGAAGCCCCCGGAGCGGCGGACCTCGATGCGCATGCCCGCGACGCTACGCCCGGGTGGCCTGCTCAGTCGAGCACGCCCACCTGCTGCCAGGCCTGACGGACCGCGGTCTGCTCGGCGGAACCGTCCCCGAACCGCCGCCCGGCCGCGTCGACAGTGACGGTGGCGAAGCCCGCGAAGTCGATCGAAGCGGTCACCTCGGGCGACGTCAGAGCGTCCCACCAGACGGCACCGGCGCCCAGCCACGCGGGGCCGCCGATGGCCGTGGCAGCCAGGAAGAACGCGTGGTTCGGGATGCCGGAGTTCGTGTGGACCCCACCGGCGTCGTCCGTGGTGACGACGAAGCCGGACATTGTCGCCGGCTGCGGGTCCTTCCCGAGCACCGGGTCGTCGTACGCGGTGCCGGGGGCCCGCATCGACCGGAGCGCGTCGCCCTGCACGGCGTCGGTGAACAGCCCCTCGCCGATGAGCCAGCTCGCCTGCTCCGCCGTCTGCCCCGCCGCGTACTGGGCGACCAGGGAGCCGAAGACGTCGCTGATCGACTCGTTGAGGGCGCCCGACTGGCCCTGGTAGGTCAGGTCGGCGGTGTACTGCGTGACGCCGTGCGCGAGCTCGTGGCCGATGACCTCGAGCGCGACGGTGAAACGGCGGAACACTTCGTCGTCGCCGTCGCCGAACACCATCCGGTTGCCGTCCCAGTAGGCGTTGTCGTAGTCCTGGCCGTAGTGCACGGTCGCGTCGAGGGGGAGCCCGGCGCCGTCGATCGACACCCGGCCGAACACCTCGAGCCAGAAGGCGTGCGTGGCGCCGAGGCCCGCGTACGCCTCGTCGACCGCGGCGTCACCGGAGTCGGCGTCGCCCTCGCGCCGGACGACGGTGCCGGGCAGCGTCGTGGTGCCGTGCGCGTCGGTGATCGTTCGCTGCGGCGAGCGGTCGACGGCACCGCTGACGCCGCGCGGCGCGACCAGGTGCGCGTGCTTCGGCGCCTGCACGGCGTCGAGCGAGGCCAGTGCGGTGCGTGCCGCCGAGGCCGCCCGGGGGAACGCGTCGGCGTCGGCGACGGCGCGGAGCAGGTAGGGCGGGACGACGGAGCGGATGCGGTCGGTCGCGGTCATGCGCACATGCAACCACCGGGCACCGACACGGCCCTGCGCGGGCTGTCGGAAGACGGTGGTCAGTCGCGCTTGCGGTGCTCGACGAGGGCCAGCGCGTACGACTCCCACCACTGGCCGGCCGCGGGGCCGCCGTTGCAGGTGCCGTCGCTGAGCCCGGGCGTCTTCACCCAGAGCAGGGCGTCGAGCCGGGTGCTGCCGCCGGTGACGTGCGGCTCCTGGCCGAGGCCGGCGCCCTCGGGGTTGCACCAGGTTCCCCGCCACCCCTGCCCGTTGCGGGAGACGTCGATGACGAAGTGCGGGTCGCCGCCGATCGCGTCGGCGAGCTCGTCGGCGTACGCGCGCTCCTGGTCGACCCGGTAGAAGTTCGACACGTTCGTGAAGAAACCCTGCACCTCGTCGACGCCGGCCTGCCGCAGCCAGTCGGCCATGGTGGCGGTCGGCACACGGTTCTCGTTGCCGCCGTCCAGGTACACGGTGAGCCCGTGGCCGGTCAGGGCGTCGACGGCCTTCCGCAGCAGGGGCAGGCGTTCGTCGCGCAGCCGCTCGCAGTTCTGGATCTGGGCGATCGAGTCGGGTTCGACGAGCACGACCGCGTGCGAACCGGCCATCGCCCGGACGGCGGACCGGACCCACGGCAGGTAGGCGTCGTCCTCGGTGCCGCCCTTCGAGTAGCTGCCGCAGTCACGGTCCGGGATGTTGTAGAGGACGAACACGGGGGTGCCACCGCGTTGCTCGGCCGTGCTGACCACCGACCGGATCGTGGAGCGGGTCTCGGCCCGCGAGGTGTTCGTCAGCCACGTCGCGATCGGCTGGTCGGCGATCACCGCGATCTGCTCGGCGGTCTGGGTGTCACCGTCGGCTCGGGCCTGGCGCTCGCGGAGGCCGGCCTGGTTCACGGCGGTCGGCTGGCGCGCGAGCCCGCCCGGGAACGCCTCGGCCGCGGACTTCCGCTCGGCGACGCTGCGGCCGCTCGGGGTACGGTCACCGTCCGGCTGGCCGCCGTTCCACGGGCCGACGACCACGAGGGTCGTGACGACCGCGGCGACGACGACGGCCGCAGCGGCGATCCACCCCCACTGCCGCAGGCCGCCGGTGCGGTTGCGGCGTGGGGTGCTGGGTGCCTCGTGCTCCGGCATGCTGCGGTGCTCCTGATCTGACCGTGCGGTGTCGGTGGTGCGGGCTCCGATCGCGCCCGGACCCATGCTGACAGGTGCGGGGGAGTCCTGACCAGCGCCGATCCGCGATCGCCCAGGTGTCGCACCGACGGCTGACAGGAGCGCTCCAGCGACCGCGCAGGACCGTGCAGCACACTGTGCGGATGTTCCGTCGACTCCTCCTCCTCGCCCTGACCGCGGGCTACGCCTGGGCGATCTGGCGGATGACGCTGACCCCGCAGGTCTTCACCTCGGCCCAGAACTCCCTCGTGCTGCACGCGATCGCCTGGGTGCAGCAGCTGCCGCACGGTGCCTGGTTCACGTACGAGCGCACCGAGTTCCTCGCCAACATCGCGATGTTCGTGCCCGTGGGGATGCTCGCGGCGCTGTGGTTGCCCCGGCGCTGGTGGATCCTCGGCGCGCTCGTCGCGGTCGCCCTGTCCACGGGCATCGAGTTCGCGCAGGCCACGTACCTGCCGTACCGCGTCGCGGACCCGCGCGACGTGCTGTCGAACGGCCTCGGCGGACTGCTCGGCGCGACGCTGGTCGGACTCGTCCGCAGCCTGCTGCCGGAGCGTCGTCGCCGACGCCGTCTGCACCCCAGGACCGCCTAGGACTCTGGTAGTCTTGTGCGGTTGCCGTCGAACGGCCGCGGACAAAGAGCGCTCGTGCATCAGGCACGGGCACCGCGCAACGGACAGGAAGGGGATCACCATGGCACTTGACGCACAGGTCAAGCAGGAGATCATCGAAGAGTACGCGACCCACCCGGGCGACACCGGATCCCCCGAGGTCCAGGTCGCCGTTCTGACGCGTCGTATCAACGACCTGAACGAGCACCTCAAGGAGCACAAGCACGACCACCACTCGCGTCGTGGCCTGCTCCTCATGGTCGGTCAGCGTCGCCGTCTCCTCGGCTACCTCTCCGACGTCGACATCGCCCGCTACCGCACGCTCATCGAGCGCCTCGGCCTGCGTCGCTAGTCGACCGACACACGCTTGACCGAACGCCCCGGTCCTCTTCGAGAGGACCGGGGCGTTCTTCGTTCCGCGGGGCGTTCGGCGCTCGGCGGGGCCCCCGCTACGACCGCGCTCCGTCCTCGGTCCGTCCTCGGTCGGTCACGACACGTCGCCCGCACTCGTCCCGCGGTCACGACTCGTCGGCCACCACGGTCCCAGTCGACACTTCGTGACCGCTCCGCAGTCAGCGCGCGGGGAGTCGTGACTGATCGGCACGCTGTTCGATGGCGGGAATGGTTGCGAGGGGGACCCGGTTGGATGCTATGTTCATGCAAACGCATCGAAAGTCGGGAAGCATCATGACCACCATCGCCGTCGTCTCCGCCGGACTCTCCGAGCCCAGCTCCACCCGCCTGCTCGCCGACCGTCTGGGCGAGGCCGCCGTGGCGTCGCTCGTCGCCGAGGGCACCCCGGCACACGTCGTGCACGTCGAACTCCGGCCGCTCGCGCACGAGATCACCGACGCGATGCTCACCGGCTTCGCGGCCCCCGCGCTCTCCGCAGCGATGGCCGCCGTGGTCGAGGCCGACGCCGTCGTGTTCGTCACGCCGATCTTCACCGCGGGCGTCAGCGGACTGGCGAAGTCGTTCCTGGACGTGCTCGACAAGGACTCGATGGCCGACATGCCCGTGCTGCTCGGGGCCACCGGCGGGACCTCGCGGCACTCCCTCGCGATCGACCACGCCCTGCGGCCCGTCTTCGCGTACCTGCGCGCGGCGATCGTGCCCACCGGGGTCTTCGCCGCGACCGACGACTGGGGGACCGACGGTGACGCGGCCGCCCTGGACGGTCGCATCCGCCGGGCCGGAGCCGACCTGACCTGGGCGATCCGGGCCTCCAGGCGGGCCCCGCAGGAAGCCGATGCGCTCCCCGCGACCCCGGACTTCGCGAGCCTGCTCGGCGGCCTCGGCCACTGACCCGCGTCCCGCCGCCGTCGACGGGAGCGCGTGCTCTTAGACGGACCACAGGGTTCGTACGGGCGGTGCGCGGCGGGTGCGCGGCTGGCTCATCGGTGCCCTCGGGAACCTCGTCATGACGACGAGGAGCACCGATGGACACCAGAGGCAGCGGCAGGCGATCCGCACGGATCACGAGTGCGCTCGTCAGCGTGGGCGGGCTCGTGGTGGCGATGGTCACCGGTGCGGGGCTCTGGCTCGGGCACGAGCAGGCGAGCACGAGCACGAGCAGTGACACGAGCACGAGCAGCTCCAGCAGCAGCGACTCCAGCAGCAGCGAGTCCAGTAGCAGTGCCGACACGAGCACCGACTCGTCGACCCAGCCGACCGACTCCGCCACGAGCGACTCCGGGACCAGCGACTCGGACACCGGGGTGTCGCAGGGCACCACCGGCGGGACCTCCGACACCACGACGACGGGGTCGTGACCGTGCGCGCCGCCACCGAGTGGGACCTCTGGACCACGACCGCCCGGGTCGTCCTCGACCACCGGGACCGTCGGCACCTCGCTGCCGCGGAGTCCTGCGTCCGGCAGGTCACCTCCGCGGTCGACGCCGCGTGCAGCCGCTTCCGCGACGACTCCGAACTCACCGCACGCGCCGACGACCTGGTGCGTGGCACCGAGGTGTCGCCGCTCCTCGCCGCACTGGTGCACCAGGCCCTCGACGCAGCCCGGCTCTCCGACGGTGACGTCGACCCCACCCTCGGGCGCCGGATGGTGTCCCTCGGGTACGACGCCGCCTTCGCCGACGCCCGGCCGGTCCCGTCGCCCGAGGCCCTGTCGCGTGCACTCGACGACCGTCCGGCGTGGCAGCGCATCCTGCTGTCGGGCACGTTCCTGCGCATCCCCGAGGGCGTCACCCTCGACCTCGGTGCCACGGCGAAGGCCGCTGCCGCCGACATGGCCGCGGCGAGCATCACCGCACGGCTCGGCATCGGGGCGCTGGTGTCCCTCGGCGGTGACGTCGCGACCGCCGGCCCGGATCCGTCCGGCGGCTGGCAGGTGCGGGTGGAGGACCTCGAGGGTGACCCGGTCGACCACGTCCGGATCGCCTCGGGGTGGTCCGTGGCGACCTCGAGCACGCAGAAGCGCCGCTGGGAGCAGGACGGCACCGCCCGGCACCACATCCTCGACCCCCGGTGGGGTCTGCCGGCCGAGCCGGTCTGGCGCACGGTGACCGTCGTCGCCCCGTCGTGCACCACCGCCAACACGATGACGACCGCCGCCGTGGTGCGCGGTCGCACCGCCGCCGAGTGGCTCCGGCAGAGCGGACGCGCCGCCCGCCTCGTCGCCGCCGACGGCACGGTCGTGCGGCTCGGCGGCTGGCCCGACGACCAGGGCACCGACGGTCAGCGCGCCGACGACGACCGATCGGCGGTCGCGTGATGGACACCGCGCTCTGGGTGATCGGCCGGGGCTTCGGGGTCACCGCCGTCCTGCTCCTCACCCTCACGGTGCTCCTCGGCATCGTCACCAGGAGCGGACGACCGCTGCCCGGACTGCCCCGGTTCGCCGTGCAGCTCGTGCACCGGGACGTCGCCCTCGCCGCCACCGTGTTCGTCGCGGTGCACGTGGGGTCGCTGCTGCTCGACCCCGAGGCCGAGCTGCGCCTCCTCGACACGGTCGTGCCGTTCGTCGGCGCCGACCGGTGGTTCTGGCTGGGGCTCGGCACCATGGCCGTCGACCTGCTCGTCGTGCTCGTCGTCACCGCACTGCTCCGCCGTGTGATCGGGCCGCGGGCCTTCCGCGCGGTGCACTGGGCGGCCTACGCCATGTGGCCGATCGCCCTGGCCCACGCGGTCGGCACCGGGACCGACGGCACCTCCGCGTGGTTCCTCGTGCTCGCCGGCGTCTGCACCGCGGCCGTCGTCGGCGCCGTCGTCTGGCGCTGCACCGCCCGTGTCACCGAGTTCCGTTCCGCGAAGCTGGAGGTCGTCCGATGACCCTGACCCACCCCCGCACCGTCGTCCCACCCACCGGCACCCGACGGCTCCTGGCCGCACCCGGTCCGGCCCGCACCGACCACGAGGACGCCTTCGGCCCGCTGCCGCAGCTCGGCCCGTGGCTGGTCGACGAACTCGGCCGCGCCGGCGTCGACGGCCGCGGCGGAGCCGGGTTCCCGCTCGCCCGGAAGCTCGCCGCCGTGACCGTCCGCGGCCGCCGCCGGGGTCGGGGTGCGCCCCTCGTGGTCGCGAACGCCGCCGAGGGGGAACCCGCCAGCCGCAAGGACGCCGTCCTGCTCGAGCGCGCACCGCACCTGGTACTCGACGGCATCGTCGTCGCGGCCGTCGCGGTCGGTGCGTCCGAGGCAGTGCTCGCCACGAGCGACCGACACGCCGGTCCGGTCCGCCGGGCCCTCGCGGAACGCGCCGACCGCGGCGGCGACCGCGGCGGCGACCGCGGCGGCGACCCCGTGCCGATCAGCCTGCGGGTCCTGCCCCACGCCTCCTTCGTCTCCGGGGAGGCCAGCGCTCTCGCCTCGGCCGTCGCCGGTGGCCGGGGTGTGCCCGAGGACCGCGTGGTGCGGCTCGCCGAACGGGGCCCGAGCGGGCGACCGACCCTGGTGTCGAACGTCGAGACCCTCGCCCAGGCAGCACTCGTCGTGCGCTTCGGGGCGGCGTGGGCCCGGGGCGTCGGCAGCCCGAGTGCCCCCGGCACCCGGCTCGTCACGGTGAGCGATGTGACGGACCCGACCACCGCGGTGGTGCTGGAGACCGCCGGGGGTGTGCCGCTCGGGGAACTGCTGCGGGCCTCCCGGCTGCCGGTGACCGATCCGGCGCACACGCGCGCCGTGCTGGTCGGCGGATGGGGCGGGACGTGGCTGCCGGCCGCGGCCCTCGACGCGTCGTTCGACCCCGAGGGACTGGCTCGGTGGGGTGCCGCGCCCGGGGCCGGGGTGCTCGCCGTGCTCGACGACCGGACCTGCCCGATCGCGGTGACGGCGCGGCTGGCGACGGCGCTCGCCGGAGCGTCGGCCGGACGGTGCGGACCTTGCGTGAACGGACTGCCGCGGATCGCCGACGTCGTCGGGGACCTGGCCTCGGGGCGAGCAGCGGGGGACCTGGCGGGAGAGGTGCGTCGGGTCGCCGCGCTGGTGGACGGTCGTGGGGCGTGTCACCACCCGGACGGTGTGGCACGGATGGTGCGGAGCGCGCTCGACGTGTTCCACGACGACGTGCGGGCGCACCTCGGTGGCCGGTGCCTGCTGCGACGCGGGGGTGCGCGGTGAGCGGGGGCGTCGGCGCGGGTGCGGGCGACGTCTCGCTGCACGTCGACTGGACGCGCTGTCGGGGCCGGGGGTTGTGCACGGAACTGTTCGCCGAGCGGCTCGAGCGCGACGAGTGGGGCTACCCGATCGCCCGGGCCGGCACCCCCGGCGCCCGGGCCGGAGGCGACCCCGGCGATCCGGGCGACCCCGGCACCCCCGACACCGGCACCCGCGACGTCCCGGTCCGTCCGCACGAGCGGGCCGCTGCGGCCGACGCCGTCGCGATGTGCCCCCTGCAGGCGCTCCGACTGGTGGAGCGGTGAGCAGCCGGCGACCGGCGCCCGGCCGGCCCAGCGCTCAGTACCAGTGCGGGTTGACGCTCATCTCGTGGCCCCACGCCCCGCAGGGTGATCCGTAGGCGCTCTTGATGTACGCGAGCCCCCAGTCGATCTGCGTGTTCGCGTTGGTGCGCCAGTCGGCTCCGGCGACCGCCATCTTCTCGGCCGGCAGCGACTGCGGGATGCCGTAGGCGCCGCTCGAGGCGTTCAGGGCGTTGGCCCTCCACCCGGACTCCTGCGTCCAGAGCGACACCAGGCACGAGAACTGGTCGGAGCCCCACCCGTACGACCCGAGCGCGCTCCGTGCGTAGGCCTGCGCGGCCGCGGGGTCCACGGCGACGCCCCCGGTGCTCGGGTAGGACGAGCCGGTGCCGCCGCTCGTCGCGCCGCCGCTGGAAGCGCTGCTGCCGGCGTTCGCCGCGGCCGTGTTCGCCTCCGCCTCGGCCGCCGCCGCTGCGGCCCGCTTGCGCTGCTGCTCCGCCTTCTGCGCGGCGACCCGCTGGCCGAGTTCGTACCCGGCCTCCTGCTTCGCGGTGCTGTCCTTGAGCGACGCGAGTTGCGCGTACAGCTCGTCGCTGTGCTGCTCCGTCGACTCGACGGCGGCGTCCGCCGCCTGTTCCGCCGACTTCGCTGCGGCCGAGCGATCCTCGGCCGCCTGCGCGCGCGTCGCGCGTTCCGTCTCGGCCCGCTCGGCCTGCTCGTGCAGCGACGACGCCGTGCCGGCCGCGACGGACGCGTCGTCCATGACGCCGGCCCAGGTCTCCGACAGCTGGTCGAGGGCGCCGAGCTGGTAAAGCAGCTGGTCCGGGTTCTTCGCGGTCGCGATGCGGGTGGTCATCTGGTTCGTGCTGCCGTCGCGGTACAGGTTCGCGGCCAGTTGGCCGGCCCGCTGCTGGGCCCGGTCCGCCGTCTCGCTCGCGTGCTGCGCCTGGGCCTGGAGGCTCGTGGCGGCCTGGGTGGCCGACGCCAACTCCGACTCGGCCGCGTCCGCCTTCGACGAGGCCACCAGGGCAGCCTGCGACTTCGCGGCTGCTTCGTCCTGCGCCGACTGCAGCGCCGCCTGCACCTTCTGCACCTCGGCGCGCTTGGCGGTCTCGTTGCCCTTGGCGCGCTGGACGTCCTGCCAGGTGGGGTACTCGGTGGCGTTCGCAGGGGCAGCGGTCAGGGCCGGGGCGACGAGCGCGCCGACGACCACGGCGGCCGCGACGAGCACGCCCCGCGAGGGGGTGAGGCGCATGTCGGCAGGCTACCGATGTTCACCAGGAGTCCAGCGAGCCGCGCCGCCGACAGCCTGAGGACTGGTAAAGTCCATCGTGTCCGAGGACTCATTCCCCGGACGTCACACACAACACTGCGCAGGCCGGGCACGGAGCTGGTCATCGGTGGTGGCTCGCGGGCCGGAACGGTTTCCCGAGTGCTTCTACTGCTGGCCAGACATGCGTCCGGAACGATCGGCGCGCACGCACCATCGAGTGCCGTCGCCACGGCCTGCCGGAAACACATCAAGGAGGCGCCCTTTTGGAGGGTCCCGAGATCAAGTTCGCCGAAGCCGTCATCGACAACGGCAAGTACGGCAAGCGCACCGTCCGGTTCGAGACCGGTCGGCTCGCACAGCAGGCCCAGGGCGCGGTCGCCGCGTACCTGGACGAGGAAACGATGCTCCTCTCGGCCACCAGCGCCGGCAAGCACCCGCGTGAGGGCTTCGACTTCTTCCCGCTGACCGTCGACGTCGAAGAGCGTTCCTACGCCGCCGGCAAGATCCCCGGTTCGTTCTTCCGTCGTGAAGGCCGTCCGTCGACCGAGGCCATCCTCGTCTGCCGTCTCATCGACCGGCCGCTGCGTCCGTCGTTCGTCGACGGCCTCCGCAACGAGGTGCAGATCGTCATCACCGTCCTGAGCATCGCTCCGGACGAGTTCTACGACGCGCTGGCGATCAACGCCGCGTCCGCGTCGACGCAGATCTCCGGTCTGCCGTTCTCCGGCCCGATCGCCGGTGTGCGCCTCGCGCTCATCGGTGACCAGTGGGTCGCGTTCCCGAAGGCCTCGCAGCTCGCCGACGCCGTGTTCGACCTGACCGTCGCCGGTCGTGTCGTCACGGACGAGGCCGGCAACGAGGACGTCGCGATCATGATGGTCGAGGCGGAAGCCACCGAGCACGCCTGGGACCTCATCCAGGGCGGCGCCACCAAGCCCGACGAGGCCATCGTCGCGCAGGGTCTCGAGGCGGCGAAGCCGTTCCTCAAGTCCCTCGTCGACGCGCAGGCCAAGCTCGCCGCGCAGTCGGCCAAGGAGATCCAGGACTTCCCGGTCTTCCCGCCGTACGCGCCCGAGGTCTACTCGGCCGTCGAGGCCCTCGCGCTCTCCGAGCTCGGTGACGTCTACAAGATCGCCGCCAAGACCGAGCGTCAGGACGCCGACGACGCGCTCAAGTCGCGCGTCAAGGCTGCCATCGCCGAGCAGGTCACCGCGGGCTCGCTGCCCGAGGTCGCCAACTCGCAGGTCGGCGCCGCGTACAAGTCGGTCACGAAGAAGGTCGTCCGCGGCCGCATCCTGACCGAGCAGATCCGCATGGACGGCCGCGGCCTCGCCGACATCCGTCCGCTCGACGCCGAGGTCGCCGTGATCCCGCGCGTCCACGGTTCGGCGATCTTCCAGCGTGGCGAGACGCAGATCCTCGGCGTCACCACGCTGAACATGCTCAAGATGGAGCAGCAGATCGACTCGCTGTCGCCCGTCACGAAGAAGCGCTACCTGCACCACTACAACTTCCCGCCCTACTCGACCGGTGAGACCGGCCGCGTGGGTTCGCCGAAGCGTCGCGAGATCGGGCACGGCTTCCTCGCCGAGCGCGCCCTCGTGCCGGTGCTGCCGTCGCGTGACGAGTTCCCGTACGCCATCCGTCAGGTCTCCGAGGCGCTCAGCTCCAACGGCTCGACCTCGATGGGTTCCGTCTGCGCCTCGACCCTGTCGCTGCTCAACGCCGGTGTGCCCCTCAAGGCCCCGGTCGCCGGCATCGCGATGGGCCTCGTGTCCGACACCGTCGACGGCCAGACCCGCTACGCGGCCCTGACCGACATCCTCGGTGCGGAAGACGCCCTCGGCGACATGGACTTCAAGGTCGCCGGTACCTCGGAGTTCGTCACCGCGATCCAGCTCGACACCAAGCTCGACGGCATCCCGTCGACGGTGCTCGACGCGGCGCTCAAGCAGGCCAAGGAGGCCCGCTCGGCCATCCTCGGTGTGCTGAACGAGGCCATCGACGCCCCCGACGAGATGGCGGACACCGCTCCTCGCGTCATCTCGGTGCAGATCCCCGTCGACAAGATCGGCGAGCTGATCGGCCCGAAGGGCAAGACGATCAACGGTATCCAGGACACCACGGGTGCCGACATCTCGATCGAGGACAACGGCACCGTCTACATCGGCGCCGTCGACGGTCCGTCGGCCGAGGCTGCTCGTGCCCAGGTCAACGCGATCGCCAACCCGACCAACCCGGAGATCGGGGACCAGTTCCTCGGCACCGTCGTGAAGATCGCCACCTTCGGCGCCTTCGTGTCGCTGCTCCCGGGCCGTGACGGTCTGCTCCACGTCTCCGAGGTGCGGAAGCTCGCCGGTGGCAAGCGTGTGGAGAACGTCGAAGACGTGCTCGGCGTCGGCCAGAAGGTCCTCGTCGAGGTCACCAAGGTGGACGACCGCGGCAAGCTGTCGCTCGCGCCGGTCGTGGCCGACGAGACCGAGGGTGACTCCACCTCGGCCGAGACGGTCCGCGCCCACGCCGAGGACCCGGCCGAGGGCTGATCCTCTCCGCGTCCTGACGCACGAACGGCCGCCGTCCCTTCCGGGGCGGCGGCCGTTCGCCGTTGCGGGGCAGGTGCCACGCGTTGGCCGCGCGTGCTTTCGCGGTCAGCGACACCTCACGGGCACGGCGCCGCGTGAACTGTCGCTGTGCGCGAACGATCACCGCGCCGTGCCACGCGTGTCCGTCAGGCCGCGGGGGTCTCCTGCGTGCCCATGAGCTGCGCGCGCCCGAGCAGGTGCCCACGGAGCATGAAGCCCACGACCGCGGGGGTCGCGTCGGCGGGGACCTCGAGCACGGGGACGTCGAGGGCGCTCAGCGTGAAGAAGTAGCGGTGCACACCGTGGCCCGCGGGCGGAGCAGCCCCGAGGAACGTGTCCGTGCCGAACTCGTTGCGGCGGCGGAGTGCCTCGGCGGGCAGCAGGGCGTCATCGGTACCGGCGCCTGCGGGGAGCGACGTCGCCGAGCCCGGGATGTCGGTCAGGCTCCAGTGCCAGAAGCCGGAGCCGGTCGGGGCATCGGGGTCGTAGACGGTCAGGACGAAGCTCTTCGTGCCCTCGGGTGCGTCCGACCACTCGAGTGCGGGGGAGCGGTCCTCACCGCCGACGTCGGAGCCGCGTGCCGAGGTGGGCAGCTCGCCTCCGTCGGTGAAGTCGGGGCTCGTCAGGGTGAAGGACGGGACGTCGGGCAGGTTCCAGTTGGGGTCGTTGGCCATGCCCCCAGCCAACACCCGCCGGCTCGGGCTGCGCTCGGTGCGCGCGCGGGGCTGTGGGAGTTCGCACGTGACGGCCTGGAGGCGCGGTGCGGGCCCGTCACGGGCCTCCCGTCCGGCCGCGGTCGCCTCGACCGCCCCACGGAAGCGACACATGTGCGTCGCGCGGGTGCGTCCGTGCCGGGAAGGCGACAGGATGCCGCGAACTGTTCGGGGCTATCTGTCGCTTTCGCGAAAGCGACAGTGACAGCCGATAGCGACAGTGCTGGCGGCGAGCCGAGCGTCAGCCCGCGAGCACCCGGTCGACCACGCGGTTGAGCGCAGCGGTGGCGGCGATCGCGTCACCGGCGTACGCGCCGGCCATCGCACCGTCGCGCGCGAGCATGAGCTCGTCGGCGCCGTCGCCGGGCAGGGGGTGTCCGGCCTCCTGCAGCAGGGTCGCCAGCCGTTCGGTGTACCAGTCGCGGTGCACGGCGACGACCTGGCGGACCGGATCGCGAGGGTCGTGGTACTCGGCGGCGGCGTGCAGGAACGCACAGCCGCGGAACGCCGGGTCGTTGACGTCGTCGGCCAGGGCGGCGACCCACGCGCGAACGGCCCGCTCGGGGGAGCCGGCGTCGGTGATGAGCTGCTCCATCCGCTCCTGCACGCGCTCGTGCTGGGTGCGGATGTAGGCCAGGATCAGGTTGTCCTTCGACCCGTAGTGCTTGTAGAACGTCGCCTTCGTGACGCTCGCCTCGGAGATGAGACGGTCGACGCCGACGCTGTGGATGCCCTCTTCGTAGAAGAGTCGCGTGGCGGTCTCGAGGACACGGACCTTCGCGCCGCCGGAGCGGGGAGTCGGGGGGACGCTCGACCCGTCCGGCGACGCGAGGTTCGTGCTCGGGCCGGGGAGACGCTGGACGGCCGGTTGGGGGGAATCGACCGTCACAGCGTGTACTCCTCGGACTCATCGGCTCCGCGACCGGAGTGGGGGGACTCGGTGGTCGCGCAGGACTGATGTCCCGAGCCGCCGGATCGGAACTTAGGGGGGCTTTCGATCCGGCGTGACCAACAGTAGCACAAGGAGGACAGACAGACGAGTCGGTCTGTCCACATTTTCTGTACCCCACTTCGAGTGGCATGCGACCGAGACCGGGAAACTGGGCGGGAGGCATCGACGGATCACTAGGCTCGTCTGCGATGAACCAGCCAGTGCCACTGCCGCTCGGGGCCCCGGACACGTCGTTCCTGACGTCCGGCGGGGCCTTCGTCCGTCGCACCGTGCTGCCCTCGGGCGTCCGTGTGCTGACCGAGGCGGTGCCGGGTGCCGCGTCGACGAGCATCGGGTTCTGGGTCGGCGTCGGTTCGCGTGATGAGCGCGACGGGCAGTTCGGGTCGACGCACTTCCTCGAACACCTGCTCTTCAAGGGCACCGAGACCCGGTCGGCGCTCGACATCGCCATCGCGTTCGACTCGGTCGGCGGCGAGCACAACGCTGCGACCGCCAAGGAGTACACCTGCTACTACGCACGGGTCCGGGACACCGACGTCCCGATGGCCGTGAACGTCATCGGTGACATGGTCACCGGCTCGGTGCTCGAACCGGATGCCTTCGCCGTCGAGCGCGGGGTCATCCTCGAAGAACTCGCGATGGCCGCCGACGACCCGGCCGACGTCGCGGGCGAGGCGTTCTTCGCCGCGGCCTTCGGCGGACATCCCCTCGGCCGTCCGATCGGCGGCACCCCGGACAGCATCCGTGCGGTCCAGCGCGACGAGGTGCTGGCCCACTACCGCGAGCACTACGCGCCGAACGGCATCGTCGTCACCGCCGCCGGTGCCGTCGACCACGACCGGTTCTGCGAACTCGTCGCCGGCGTCTTCCACGACGCCCCGGACGCCGAGCCGCTGCCGCGCCGCACGCCCGAGACCGTGGCCGACCCGGTCGAGGCGAAGTTGACCGTGGTGCACCGCCCGACCGAGCAGGTCAGCATGCTCCGCGGCTCGCAGGGCCTCGACCTGCGCGACGACCGCCGTCCCTCGCTCAGCGTCCTGAACGCCGTGCTCGGTGGCGGCATGAGCTCGCGCCTGTTCCAGGAGGTCCGCGAGCGCCGCGGTCTGGCCTACGCGGTGTCGTCGTTCGCCCCCGCGTACCTGGACAACGGCGCCTTCGGTGTCTACGCCGGCTGCGCGCCGGACAACGTCGCCGGTGTCATCGACATCGTCGACGCCGAGTTCCGCCGGATGGTCGACCACGGCATCACCGACGACGAGCTCCGACGTGCCAAGGGCCAGATCGAGGGCGCGCTGACGCTCTCGCTCGAGGACTCCGACGCCCGCATGACCCGCCTCGGCCGCTCCGAGCTCGGCACCGGCGAGTACACCGACCTGTCGACGGCGCTCGAGCGTGTCGACGGTGTCACGACCGACGGCGTGCTCGAACTCGCGCGCGACCTGCTCACCCGGCCGACGATCACCTCGGTCGTCGGTGCCGTGCAGCAGGACGAACTCGCTGCGGCCATCGGGATCGGCAGCTGAGCACGGACATGTCGCACTACCTGTACCTCGTCCGGCACGGCGAACACCAGGACGCCGAACACGGCCTGCGGGACGGCAAGCTCTCCGAACGCGGCAAGCGTCAGGCGACCCTGATCGCGGACCGTCTCGGCGGCGTGCCCTTCGACGGCGTGTACCACTCGCCGCTCGAGGCCCCGAGCGAGACCGCCGCGTTCCTGTCGCAGCGCCTGCCGTCGATCCAGCCCGAGCCCTCGACACTGCTGTTCGACTGCATCCCCTCGGGCCCGACCCCGGACATGCCGCACGCCTACCAGGGCTGGTACGGCGGCATCACCGAAGAGGAGATCGTCGCCGGGCAGGCCCAGATGGGCGACGCCGTGTCGGAGTGGTTCACCCCGGCGCGCGAGGACCGGCACGACCTGCTGATCACCCACAACGCCGTGATCGGCTGGTTCGTGCGCGAGGCGTTCCAGGCCCCGGAGTGGCGCTGGATGGGCACGAACGTCGCTCACACCGCGCTCACGATCATCCGGATCCGTTCGGCGAAGCCCGCCGAGGTCGTCACGCTGAACGACCTGGCCCACCTGCCGGTGGAGCTGCGCACGGGTCTGCCCGTCGACCAGCCCGTCTAGCGGCTGCCCGTCCGGTCCGCGGTGGCGCGGCCGGGAGGCCCGTGGCGGCTCAGGCGATCGGCTTGCGGTACCAGGCGATCGAGTTGGGGTTGTCGTTGAACGGCTCGACCCGCTGGTACCCGCGGCCGCGGTACATCGCACCGGCTGCCACGAGCGAGTCGTTCGTGTCGAGGACGATGCTCGTCGCACCGAGGTCGGCCGCGGCCCGCTCGAGCAGGTCCATCACGGCCGTCGCCACGCCCGTGCCGCGCCCGGCCGGTGCCACGAAGACGTGCTTGACCTCGAACCGGACGTCGGCGGCACCGGTCGCGTCGACCCCGTCCGCGATCCGACGGAGGCCGCCGCAGCCGACCGCGACGTCGTCGTCGTACGCCACCGCGAACACCCCGTTCGGCGGCGTGAACTCGGCCGCGGGGGTGCGCTTCCGCGAGTACGTGCCCTGCGCGCTCGGGAACGTCGCCTCGCGCTCGTCCAGGTACGCGTCGAGCAGCACGTCGACCTCGGGCAGATCGGCCGGCACGGTCCTGACCTCGACTGACATGCGTCGATCCTAGGATGGACCGCATGGTCACTCCCGTCGCCGTCGTCGGCGCCACCGGTCGTCTCGGGGGCCTCGTGGCGTCCGTCGTCGAGGAACTCCCGGAGTTCGAGCTCGTCGCCCGCCTGTCGTCGAAGGACGGCGCGCACGAGGCGCCGCCGTCGGTCTTCGGCGGCGCGGCCCTGGTGGTCGACGTGACGGTGCCGTCGCTCAGCCCGGCGATCGTGGAGAACGCGCTGTCGAGCGGCGCGAACGTGCTCGTCGGCACCTCCGGCTGGTCGCTCGACCGGCTCGCGAAGCTCCGCACCGGGCTGCGGGAACGCCCGGACCAGGGGGTGCTCGTGGTCCCGAACTTCTCCATCGGCTCCGTGCTCGGCACCCACCTGGCGACGATCGCGGCACCGTGGTTCCCCGCCGCCGAGATCGTCGAGACCCACCACGCCGGCAAGATCGACTCGCCCTCGGGCACCGCGGTGCGCACCGCCGAGCTGATGGCCGACGCCCGGCGCGAGGTCGGTCCCGTGGACGCCCCGCACGTCGACCAGCGCGCCCGCGGCCAGCAGGTCGCCAGCGTGCCCATCCACTCGCTCCGCCTGCCCGGGGTGAAGGCCGTGCAGGACGTCGTGCTGAGCGGCCCCGGCGAGACGCTGACGATCCGGCACGACACCAACGACGACGTCGCCTACGTCGCGGGCATCCGTGCGGCGCTGGCGAACGTGGTGTCGGCGCGGGGCCTCACCGTGGGCCTCGGCAGCGTCCTCGGCATCGGCTGACCGCCGTGGGTCGGATGGAGCGGGCCGGACGCACGATCCGCTCGCCGTTCTGGGGTGCAGCGCTGATGGCGGTGCTGCTCGCCCTGTACATCGTGCTCGTCGGGCAGCGCGCCGTCGCCTTCATCGCGACCGGGATCCCGATCGGCATCGGCATCGGCGTCGCGCTGTTCGTCGTCGCCGCGATCGGGGCGCTCCTGCTCGTGCTGGAGTTCCGCTTCGGCATCCGCATCACCCGGCTCGGCGCGCGGCTCGAGGCCGAGGGCGGCACCCCGGACGACGTCGTCCCGGTGCGGCCGTCGGGCCGGCCGATCCGCGACGCCGCCGACGAGCTGTTCCCGCGGTACCGCGACGCGGTCGAGCAGGACCCGGCCGACTGGCGTGCCTGGTACCGGCTCGGTGTGGTCTACGACGCCGCCGGTGACCGCAAGCGCGCACGGTCGGCGATGCGCACCGCCCTGGCGCGCGCCGCCGACCGCTGACCCCGGGGCCGGAGGCGGATCAGAAGACGGCGTCGATCGCGTCCGCCGCCTGCGTGTACCGGAACGTGTAGCCGGACTCGAGCAACTTCGTGGGCACCATCCGCTGGCTCGACAGGAGCATGTCGTCGGCGGCGTCCCGCAGCGCCAGGCGCAGGGCGAACTCGGGGATCCGGAAGAGGTACGGGCGGTGCAGGACCTCGGCGACGTGCTTCGTGATGCGGTCGGCCACGACGGGCTCGGGGCCCGCCAGGTTCACCGGACCGGACACGTCCGGTGCCGCGGTCGCCAGGTGCACGATCGCGCCGACCTCGTCCTCGAGTGCGATCCAGGGCCAGTGCTGGCCACCGGTGCCGAGCCGGCTGCCGACGCCGAGCTTCGTCAGCGGGACGAGCGGCGCGAGCGCACCGCCGCCCTTGCCGATGACGATGCCGGTGCGGAGCGTGACGACCCGGACCCCGGCGGGAGCGGCGTTCGCGGCGGCTTCCCACGCGGTGCAGACGTCGGCGAGGAAGCCCGTGCCCGCGGCGGCGTCGTCCTGCAGCACGTCGGCCGGGCGATCGCCGTACACGCCCGAGGCCGAGCCCGACAGGAACAGCGCCGGGGGAGTGGCGGCGTGCCGCATCGCCTCGACCAGGGTGTCGGTGGCGTCGATGCGCGAGCTGCGGATCTCCTTGCGGTACGCGTCCGTCCACGGCAGCTTGCCGATGTTCGCGCCGGCCAGGTTGATCACCACGTCGGCACCGTCGAGGATCGCCGGGTCGAGCGGACGCCGCCCCGGTGCCCAGCGGAACTCGGTCGCGGTGCGCGCTTCGCGGCGGACGAGCGTGGTGACGTGGTGCCCCGCCTCGCGCAGGGCGCGGACGAGGGGCGTCCCGATGAACCCGGACGAGCCGGCCACCAGGATCGAGAGCGGTTGTTCCGTCGTGTCGGGCATGCCCGCAACGCTACTCACACCGACGTAGGCTTCTGTGTGTGACCGACAGCGAGACCGTACAGCCCGACGCCTCCGTCCCGACGCCCTACGAAGACCTGCTCCGCCGGGTCCTGACGGAGGGCTCGCCGAAGGGTGACCGCACCGGCACCGGCACCCGCAGCCTGTTCGGCGCACAGCTCCGCTACGACCTGTCGAAGGGCTTCCCCCTCGTCAGCACGAAGCGCGTGCACTTCAAGTCGGTCGCGTACGAGCTCCTCTGGTTCCTGCGTGGCGAGGGCAACGCCACCTGGCTGCAGGAGCACGGTGTCCGGATCTGGAACGAGTGGGCGGACGCCGACGGTGACCTCGGCCCGGTGTACGGCGTGCAGTGGCGCTCGTGGCCGACCCCCTCGGGCGAGCACGTCGATCAGATCGCCCAGGTCATCGACCAGATCAAGACCAACCCGGACAGCCGCCGGCTCATCGTCTCGGCCTGGAACGTCGCCGACGTGCCGGACATGGCGCTCGCCCCGTGCCACGCCTTCTTCCAGTTTTACGTGAACGACGGCAAGCTCTCGTGCCAGCTCTACCAGCGGAGCGCCGACATGTTCCTCGGCGTCCCGTTCAACATCGCCTCGTACGCGCTGCTGACCCACATGATCGCGGCGCAGACCGGGCTCGAGGTCGGCGACTTCGTCTGGACCGGCGGCGACTGCCACATCTACGACAACCACGTCGAACAGGTCGAGGAGCAGCTGTCCCGCACGGCGTACCCGATGCCGACGCTCGAACTCGCTCCGCGCGACTCGATCGACGACTACGAGTACGAGGACTTCACCGTCGTCGGCTACGAGCACCACCCGGCGATCAAGGCCGCGGTCGCCGTCTGATGATCGGCATGGTCTGGGCCCGCTCGACCACCGGCGTCATCGGTGCCGACGGCGGCATGCCCTGGCACGTGCCCGAGGACCTGGCGCACTTCAAGCAGGTCACCGGCGACGCGACCGTGCTGATGGGCCGGCGCACCTGGGAGTCCCTGCCCGAGCGCTTCCGGCCGCTGCCCGGTCGGCGCAACGTCGTGCTCACCCGTGACACGACGTGGACGGCCGACGGTGCCGAGGTCGTGCACGACCTGCAGGCCGAACTCGAGCGTGCCGACAGCGCCGACGAGACCGTGTGGGTCATCGGCGGCGGTCAGGTCTACGCCGCCGCACTCGACGCGGCCGACCACGTCTCCGAGACGCTGATCGACGTCGACGTGCCCGGTGACACCGTCGCACCCACGCTCGACGAGGCGGCCGGCTGGACGCTCACCGACGAGGGCCCCTGGCAGGAGTCCCGGAACGGCGGCACCCGCTACCGGTTCCTGGAGTGGCAGCGCCGCGCCTGAGCGCCCGCACGCGCCGGGCGTGACCGGCGGGACGGACGTGATCCGGGCCTCCCGGCCGCGCCGCAGGCGGTCCACCGTCCACACGGACGGCGGTCCTCGCGCGCATCCCCGGTACGCTGGTGCCCGTGTCCCCGCGTGAGAATCCCTTCGGTCAGGTCCTCGTCGCCCTCGTGACCCCGTTCACGGCCGACGGCGAGGTCGACTGGCCCGGTGTCGAGCAGCACATCGACGACTGCATCACCGCCGGCGCCGACGGCATCGTCGTCACCGGCACGACCGGCGAGACGTCGACGCTGACCGACCCGGAGAAGCTCCGTCTGGTCGAGGTCGGCAAGTCCGTCGCCGCCGGCCGCGCGAAGATCATCACGGGCGGTGGCTCGAACGAGACCGCGCACGCGATCCACCTGTACAAGCAGAGCGAGAAGGCCGGCGCGGACGGCGTGATGATCGTCACGCCGTACTACAACAAGCCGACGCAGTCGGGTGTCCTCACCCACTTCCGGATGATCGCGGACGCCACCGACCTGCCGGTGATCCTGTACGACATCCCGGGCCGCACCGGCATCCCGATCACGTACGACACGATCCTGCGTGCGTCGAAGCACCCGAACATCCTCGCCGTGAAGGACGCCAAGGGCGACTTCGCCGAGGTCTCGCGGGTGCTGAACAACACCGACCTCATGTACTTCTCCGGCGACGACACGAACGTGCTCCCGCACCTGTCGATCGGCGCCACCGGCCTGATCGGCGTGACCGCGAACATCACGAGCGCGCCGTACCGCACCATCGTCGACGCCGTGAACCGGGGCGACCTGGCCACCGCGACGGCCGAGCACAAGCGACTCGAGCCGCTCGTCCGCGCCGTGATGACGCACGTTCCCGGTACCGTGGCCGCGAAGTACATCCTGCACGGGCTCGGCCGCATCGGCAGCCCGCGCGTCCGACTGCCGCTCGTCGGCCCCGAGGACTCCGAGGCGTACGCCATCGAGACCTCCCTCGAAGCCGTGCGCGACGTGCCCGGCGCCGACTTCTCGAACTTCCGCCCCGACCGCAACGCGGCGGCCGGCGGTGCACTACCGAAGGTGCCAGGCACCACCCGCTAGCGAACACCGCGGCGCGCAGCACGCGCGTCGCCCGAATCCGTAGGACCGAATGCCCACACAGATCTCCGAACCGCAGCCGCTCGAAGCCGGCACCCTCCGCGTCGTCCCCATCGGGGGCCTCGGCGAGATCGGTCGCAACATGACCGTCTACGAGTACGAGGGCAAGCTGCTCATCGTCGACGCCGGCGTGCTGTTCCCCGAGGAGCACCAGCCCGGTGTCGACCTGATCCTGCCGGACTTCTCGCCGATCCGTGACCGCCTCGACGACGTCCTCGGTGTCGTGCTCACGCACGGCCACGAAGACCACATCGGCGCCGTCCCGTACCTGCTCAAGCTCCGCGACGACATCCCGCTGATCGGCTCCACGCTGACCCTGGCGCTCGTCGAGGCGAAGCTCAAGGAACACCGGATCAAGCCGTACACGCTCGTCGTGGCCGAAGACCAGACCGAGCAGATCGGCCCGTTCCACCTCGAGTTCGTCGCCGTGAACCACTCCATCCCGGACGCCCTCGCCGTCGCGATCACGACCCCCGCCGGTCGTGTGCTGCACACGGGTGACTTCAAGATGGACCAGCTCCCGCTGGACGACCGCATCACCGACCTCCGTGCGTTCGCCCGTCTGGGCGAGGCCGGCGTGGACCTGTTCCTGCCGGACTCCACGAACGCCGACGTGCCGGGCTTCACCGCTCCGGAGCGCGACATCGGCCCGGTGCTCGAGAACATCATCATGCGCGCCCGCAAGAAGGTCGTCGTGGCGAGCTTCTCGTCGCACGTGCACCGCGTGCAGCAGGTCCTCGACGCCGCCGCGGCCGCGAACCGCAAGGTCGCGTTCATGGGGCGCTCGATGATCCGCAACATGACGATCGCCGCCGACCTCGGGTACCTGCGGGTGCCGGAGAACGTGCTCATCGACACGAAGAAGGCGAAGAACGTCCCCGACGACCAGATCGTCTACATGTCGACCGGGTCGCAGGGTGAGCCGATGGCCGTCCTGGCCCGCATGGCGAACCTCGAGCACCAGATCGAGATCGGCGAGGGCGACACCGTCATCCTCGCGTCGTCGCTCATCCCGGGCAACGAGAACGCCGTGTACCGCGTCATCGACGGGCTGACGAAGCTCGGTGCGAAGGTCGTGCACAAGGGCAACGCGAAGGTGCACGTCTCCGGACACGCCTCCGCCGGCGAGCTGCTCTACTGCTACAACATCCTGCGGCCGCGCAACGTGCTCCCCGTCCACGGCGAGCACCGCCACCTGTACGCGAACGCCGACCTGGCGATCCAGACGGGTGTCCCGCCGCGCAACGTGATCCTCGGGCAGGACGGCATCGTCGTCGACCTGAAGGACGGCGTCGCGACGGTCGCCGGCCAGCTCGACATCGGCTACGTCTACGTCGACGGCTCCACCGTCGGCGAGATCACCGACGCCGACCTGAAGGATCGCCGCGTCCTGGCGGAAGAGGGCTTCATCTCGATCTTCTGCGCGGTGGACTTCACCACCGGGCAGTGCGTGATCGGCCCGGAGATCCAGTCGCGCGGCTTCGCCGAGGACGACTCCGTGTTCGACGACGTCCGCCCGCAGATCGCCAAGGCGATCTCCGAGGCCGCCGCCAACGGCACGCGCGACTCGCACGCCTTCGCGCAGGTCGTCCGTCGCACGGTCGGTCGCTGGGTGAACACCAAGCACCGCCGTCGTCCGATGATCGTCCCGGTGGTCATCGAGGCGTAGGGCCCGTTCGCGGGGTGGGCGCGCGTCCGCGTTCGCGTCTGTCCGGCCCGGGAGGCCCGTCCAGCGTCCGTCACGGACGCTGCGGCGGGCCTTCCTGCGTTTGTCCTGAGCGGGCGTTAGGGTTCTGCCCATGGCCGGAGGCACCAAGTCGACCACGCGCTCGCGCGCGTCCACGTCGTCCCGTGGCAACGGGACGCGCGGTTCGTCGCGCACCCAGGCCACGACGAAGAAGCTGCCGCAGGCCGCACCCACGCCGGTGTTCCGCGAGCAGAACCCGCTCGTGACCTTCTGGCTCGCGATGGCGCACGGCGTCGGCGCGATGTTCCGGCTGCTCGGCAAGGAGACCCTCGAGAAGGACCAGCGGCGCGACGGGTTCCCGTTCCTGCTGTTCCTGCTGGCCATCGCCGGCGGGGTCGTCGAGTGGCTCAATCCGACCAACAGTGTCTCCGTCGCACTCGACGCGTACACGTTCGGTGGGCTGTTCGGCCGCCTCGCGTTCGCCCTGCCCGTCATCATGATCGTGTTCGCCGGGTGGTTGTTCCGGCACCCGGCCTCGGTGCACGACAACACCCGGATCGGCATCGGCCTGGGCATCCTGATCGTGTCGATCGCCTCGCTCTGCCACGTCTTCGGCGGCCGACCGAGCGCGGCCGACGGCATGCCCGCGCTGGCCGCCGCCGGTGGGGTGCTCGGCTGGGTGGTCATCGGCTGGCTCGTCACGATCGCGACCGCCTGGGTGGCCGTCCCCGTGGCGATCGTGCTGCTGGTGCTCTCGCTCTTCATCATCACCAAGACGCCGCCGAACAAGCTCGGGCGACGCCTGCACGAGCTCTACGCCTACCTGTTCGGCGCCCCGGCCCCCGCAGCAGAACCCGAGGCCGACGCCGCCGCCGTGGCGGAGCCCGCCGCCCGTGCCCGCACGTCGAAGCGCGGCAAGAAGGGCGACACCGACTTCCAGCTGTTCGACGACCTCGGGTTCGGTGACGAGCAGGCCGCTGCCGACGCCGAAGCCGGTGGCGACAACGTGCCGTGGTGGCGCCGGAACAAGTCCGGGCGCGAAGAGGACCCGGCGTACGACAGCCCCGTGCTGCCCCCGGCCACCGGGGTCGCCCCGGCTGCCGCTGCCGTCGCACCAGCTGCCCCCGTCGTGCCCGCTGCGCCCGCGGTGAGCCCGAACGCCGGTGCCGCCGCCGGGCTCGTCGACCTCACGCCGGCCGAGCCCGCGTCGGTCAACCTCAACGACTCCGTCGAGCAGGACCTGCAGGACGCCGAGCAGGCGCTCCGCGCGTTCGGCACCGACGTCCCCGCGCGGCCGGAGCCGACCGCCGACATCCGTCCCGCGGTGCCCGAGGTGCTGTCCGAGCCCGAGATCGTCGACGAGCCAGAGGACATCGACGCCGCCGCCGAGCTGAGCGCAGCCGCCGCCGGTTCCGACGACGATCCGTCGAAGCCCTACCGGCTGCCCGCCGCCACGACGCTGAGCTCCGGAACGCCCTCGGTCGCGCGGAGCCAGGCGAACGACGACATCGTCGCCGCCATCACCGGGGTGCTCACCGAGTTCAAGGTCGACGCGAAGGTCACCGGGTTCTCCCGCGGGCCGACGGTGACCCGGTACGAGATCGAGCTCGGCCCCGGCGTCAAGGTCGAGCGGGTCACGGCCCTGTCGAAGAACCTGTCGTACGCGGTCGCCTCGAACGAGGTCCGCATCCTGTCGCCGATCCCGGGCAAGAGCGCCATCGGCGTCGAGATCCCGAACACCGACCGCGAGATCGTCTCGCTCGGTGACGTGCTGCGCTCGAACGCCGCCCGCAAGTCGAAGCACCCGATGACGATCGGCGTCGGCAAGGACGTCGAGGGCGGCTTCGTCGTCGCGAACCTGGCGAAGATGCCGCACCTGCTCGTCGCCGGCTCCACCGGTTCCGGCAAGTCGGTGTTCATCAACTCGATGATCACGTCGCTGCTGATGCGCGCGAAGCCGTCCGAGGTCCGCATGGTCCTGGTCGACCCGAAGCGCGTCGAACTCTCGATCTACGCCGGTGTCCCGCACCTCATCACGCCCATCATCACGAACCCGAAGAAGGCGGCCGAAGCGCTGCAGTGGGTCGTGAAGGAGATGGACATGCGGTACGACGACCTGGCGTCGTTCGGGTTCCGCCACGTCGACGACTTCAACAAGGCGATCGAGAACAACGAGATCATCTTGCCGGCGGGCAGCGAGCGGAAGCTCAAGCCGTACCCGTACCTGCTCGTCGTCGTCGACGAGCTCGCCGACCTCATGCTCGTGGCGCCACGTGACGTCGAGGAGTCGATCGTCCGCATCACCCAGCTCGCCCGCGCCGCCGGCATCCACCTGGTGCTCGCGACGCAGCGCCCCTCGGTCGACGTCATCACCGGCCTGATCAAGGCGAACGTGCCGTCGCGCATCGCCTTCGCGGTGACGAGCGTCACGGACTCCCGCGTCATCCTCGACCAGCCCGGCGCCGACAAGCTCATCGGTCAGGGCGACGCGCTCTTCCTGCCGATGGGCTCGTCCAAGTCGCTCCGCGTGCAGGGCGCCTGGGTGCAGGAGGGCGAGGTCGCCGAGGTCGTCCAGCACGTCACGCGGCAGGCGCAGCCCGAGTACCGCCAGGACGTCCAGGCCGTGGTCGAGCGCAAGGAGATCGACGCCGACATCGGTGACGACCTCGAACTCCTGCTCGCGGCCGTCGAGCAGGTCGTGTCGACCCAGTTCGGCTCGACGTCGATGCTGCAGCGCAAGCTCCGCGTCGGCTTCGCCAAGGCCGGTCGCCTGATGGACCTGATGGAGTCGCGCGACATCGTCGGGCCGTCCGAGGGCTCGAAGGCCCGCGACGTCCTGGTGACCGCCGACCAGCTGCCCGCGGTGCTCGCGAAGCTCCGTGGCGAGGAGCCGCCCGCCGCGGCCGCTCCGGCAGCGCCGGCCCCGACGCCGTCCGGCGACAGTGACCGCTACGGAGCAGACCCCGTCGGGGACATGGTCCGCGGGTACGATGAAGTCCACGACGAGCCCGATGAGGACGCGTGGGGACTGACGGGCAGGGAGTGACGGCGATGACCGCCTCGGACAGCACGAACACCACGCACGGCGCACGGTTCCCGTGGCGCGGGCGGCTGCTGCGCAAGGGCCCCGGCCCGGCGTCGACCGCGAACGTCGCGAACATCATCACGGTGGTGCGCATCCTCATGGCGCCGCTGTTCTTCGTCCTGCTGCTCACCGACGCCGGCAACGACGGGCCGCTGCGCATCTGGGCGGCGGTCGTCTTCGTCGTGGCCATCGTCACGGACAGCGCCGACGGCATCATCGCCCGTCGGCAGAACCTGGTCACGGACTTCGGCAAGCTCGTCGACCCGATCGCCGACAAGGTGCTCATCGGTGGTGCGCTCGTCGCGCTGTCGATCCTGGCCGAGCTGCCCTGGTACGTGACCGTGCTGATCATGGTGCGCGAGATCGGCATCACGGTCTTCCGGTTCGCGGTGCTCTCCGACCGGGTGATCCCGGCCAGCCGCGGCGGCAAGATCAAGACCGTGCTGCAGGCCGTCGCCCTGACGGCCGCGCTGTTCCCGTGGTGGAACCTGGTCGGCGACTGGGCGCACTGGGTCAACGGCATCCTGATGACGGCCGCGTTCCTGGCAACGATCCTGAGCGGGATCGACTACCTCTGGCAGGCATGGAAGCACAACCGCACCACCGCATGACCGGGCCCGACCGCTCGACGCGGGCCGCGCCTCCCGTCCCGGTCGCACCGGGACTCATCGCCGAGCTGACGGCGCGGGGCGAGACCCTCGCCGTGGCGGAGTCGCTGACCGGCGGCCTCGTGGTCGCGACCCTCGTCGACGTGCCGGGCGCGAGCGCCGTCGTCCGCGGCGGCGTCGTGGCCTACGCGACGCCCGTGAAGCACTCCGTGCTCGGGGTCTCGGCGGAGCTGCTCGAGGCCGAGGGTGCCGTGCATCCGGAGGTCGCCCGGCAGATGGCCGCCGGTGTCCGGATCGCGCTGTCCGTCGACGGGGAACCCGCGACGTGGGGGATCAGCACGACGGGCGTCGCCGGCCCGGACCCGCAGGACGGCAAGCCCGTCGGCACCGTGTACGTGGGGATCGCCTCCGCCGCGGGGGCTGAGGCCTTCGAGCTGCACCTCGACGGTGACCGGGGAGCAATCCGGCACGCCACCGTCTCCGAACTCCTTGCACGGATGTCGTCCGAGGTCCGGGGCCGGGAATAGGTCCCGTTTCCACTGGGTTACATCTCACGAAATCTCCAGCAGTACGGCAGCCAGCCTGGCTAACATGCTGCAACCGGCAACGCTATTGTTGCTGAACCCGAACTCGATCCACCGGACCGAGCGGGCGCGGAGACGACAGAGAGGAGGAGTTCTCATGGTTCTCGTTCGTCAGGAAATCGGCGATGTGCTCCGGGACTTCCGCTTGCAGAAGGGCCGGACCCTCCGTCAGGTCGCGTCCAAGGCCAGTGTCGCGCTCGGGTACCTCAGTGAGGTCGAGCGCGGGCAGAAGGAAGCCAGCTCGGAGATCCTCGCGTCCGTCGCGGATGCTCTGGACACGCCCATCTCGACCATCATGCGCGAAGTGGGCGACCGCCTCGCGATCGTCGAGGGGCTGACCCCCGTCCCCGACACGCTCCCGGACGACCTCGTCGCCGAGTTCGACAACGACCTCGCGGTTCGCTGAGCGCACCGCACCGAACGCCCTCGCCGGTCCTTCCCGGCGGGGGCGTTCTGCGTTCCGGCCCACGACCACCGCCTAGGCTGGTCGGATGCGCGTGAGTGAGTTCTGGCGAGCAGTCGACCAGGTGTTCGGTGAGGCCTACGGTTCCGTGGTCACCCGTGACGTCGTGCTCGAGGGGCTGGGCGGTCGCTCCGCCGTGGACGCCCTCGCCGCCGGCATCGAGGCTCGCCGGGTGTGGGACGCACTGTGCGACTCGCAGGACGTCCCGATGGACCGGCGGCACGGCAAGGGCCTCGCCGAACCCCAGGACTGAGCGGGTCCCGCGGGCCGCGCACCCGAAACTGTGTTCGGCGTGTTGCTCGAACGCGTGTTCGATCGGTGGTAGCTTCCTCCACAGCGGCGTCGCCCGGATGTTCCATCCACAGATCGCGTGACCGTCGGCAGTGATGTCGGTGGCTCGCCATAGGTTGATGGACATCGGGAACAGCCCGAAGCCTTGTCGCAGAACCATCGGCCTTGCACCATCGGCCGGCGTGGACGCGACAGCCTACAGGCGGCCGAACACGAGCACGAAGGAGCACCCCATGCCATCACCGGCAGACCGCGAAAAGGCCCTCGAGACCGCACTCGCACAGATCGACAGGCAGTTCGGCAAGGGTGCGATCATGCGCCTCGGTTCGGACGAACGCGCCCCCGTCAACGTCATCCAGACCGGGTCGGTGGCGCTGGACGTCGCGCTCGGCATCGGTGGCCTGCCCCGTGGCCGCATCGTCGAGATCTACGGCCCGGAGTCGTCGGGTAAGACGACCCTCACCATCCACGCCATCGCCAACGCCCAGCGCGCCGGTGGCATCGCGGCCTTCATCGACGCCGAGCACGCGCTCGACCCTGAGTACGCCAAGAAGCTCGGTGTCGACATCGACGCCCTGCTCGTGTCGCAGCCCGACACCGCCGAGCAGGCGCTCGAGATCGCGGACATGCTGGTCCGCTCCGGCTCCATCGACCTGATCGTCATCGACTCCGTCGCGGCCCTCGTGCCCCGTGCCGAGATCGAGGGCGAGATGGGTGACTCGCACGTCGGTCTGCAGGCCCGCCTCATGTCCCAGGCCCTGCGAAAGCTCGCCGGTGGCCTGAACCAGACGCAGACCACGATGATCTTCATCAACCAGCTGCGCGAGAAGATCGGCGTGTTCTTCGGTTCGCCCGAGACCACCTCGGGCGGTAAGGCGCTGAAGTTCTACGCGTCCGTCCGCCTCGACATCCGCCGCATCGAGACGCTCAAGAGCGGCACCGACGCGGTGGGCAACCGCACGCGTGTCAAGGTCGTCAAGAACAAGATGGCGCCGCCCTTCAAGCAGGCCGAGTTCGACATCCTGTACGGCGTCGGCATCTCGCGCGAAGGCTCGCTGCTCGACTTCGGTGTCGACCACGGCATCGTCAAGAAGTCGGGTGCCTGGTACACCTACGACGGCGACCAGCTCGGGCAGGGCAAGGAGAACTCGCGTTCCTTCCTGATCCAGAACCCCGAGATCGCTGCCGACATCGAAGGCAAGATCCTCGCCAAGCTCGGCGTCGGCGGTGCCAAGGCCGAGGACGCCCCGGTCGAGTCGATCGCGCCGAAGCTCGCGGAGCGCAAGGGCGCGTGAGCACCGACCACGACGACGACGGCCTCGCACCGGTCACCGACCTGTTCGGTGCGAGGTCTCGTCGTCGCGCTCCTGTCACGCCGGTGATGCCCGCCATCCCCGATCCTCCGGTGTCACCGGACGAACCGCGCGACACCGACGGCTGGGCGCTGCCCGAGTCGGACGAAGGTCGTGCGGACGAGTTCCCCGCGTCGTTCGACGCCGATTCGCCGGTGCCCCTGCACGGTGCCCGCGGGCCGGCAGCGTGGGTGTCGCCCGTCATCGGAGACGGCAGCGGGCGCTCGAACCGTGCGGAGCAGGACGGCTACGACTCCGAGACGGCTGACGCCACCACGGCGTCGGTGTTCTCCATCGCCGGCGGCGAGGAGATCGACCCGGCCGACGCACCCCGTCCGCTCGACGAACAGCGCGCGGACGCCGAACGGCTCAGCCTGCGTGCCCTCGGGCGCAAGGGCGTGAGCGAGTCCGAGATGCGGACCCTGCTGCTGCAGCAGGACCTCGACCCCGACGTGGTCGAGCACGAGATCGAACGGTTGACCCGTGTCGGGCTCCTTGACGACGTCGCCCTCGCCACCGACCTGGTGGATCGGCTGCACGCCCGCAAGGGCCTCGGCCGACAGGGTGTCGTGACCGAGCTCCGTCGCCGGGGGATCGACCAGGTGGCGATCGACACCGCACTCGACGAGGCCGCCGACGACGAGGACGACGAGTTCCTCCGCGCGCAGGAGCTCGCCGACAAGCGGGCGCCGCAGATGCGCGGACTCGACCGGGCGACCGCGGAACGCCGGCTGTCCGGCTTCCTGATGCGCAAGGGCTACAGCTCCGGTGTCGTCCGGATCGCCGTCGCGCGGGCACTCGACGGCGGCGGGAAACGGCCGCCTTCCGGCCGCGGGACCGTCCGGTTCGAGTAGCCGCTCCGACCTACACTGGGACGACCATGGCCACCGTCGAAGCGCGCCCCCGCACCTACGAAGTCCGCACCTACGGGTGCCAGATGAACGTCCACGACTCCGAGCGGTTGAGCGGGTCACTGCAGGCCGCGGGCTACACCGCGGCGGACGGTGCGCAGGCCGACGTCGTCGTCATCAACACCTGTGCCGTGCGCGAGAACGCGGACAACCGGCTGTACGGCAACCTCGGGCAGCTCGCGGGGATCAAGCGCGAGCACCCCGGCATGCAGATCGCCGTCGGCGGGTGCCTGGCGCAGAAGGACAAGAACGTCATCCTCGAGAAGGCGCCGTGGGTCGACGTCGTCTTCGGCACGCACAACATGGGGTCGCTGCCGACCCTGCTCGAGCGGGCGCGGCACAACGACGAGGCGCAGATCGAGATCCTCGAGGCGCTCGACGTCTTCCCGTCGACGCTGCCCACCAAGCGCGACTCGACGCACAGCGGCTGGGTCTCCATCTCCGTCGGCTGCAACAACACCTGCACGTTCTGCATCGTCCCCTCGCTCCGTGGCAAGGAGAAGGACCGCCGTCCCGGTGACGTCCTGGCCGAGATCCAAGCGCTGGTCGACGACGGCGCGATCGAGGTCACGCTGCTCGGGCAGAACGTGAACTCCTACGGGGTCGAGTTCGGCGACCGACAGGCGTTCGGCAAGCTGCTGCGGGCCACCGGTGCCATCGAGGGCCTCGAGCGCGTCCGCTTCACGAGCCCGCACCCGGCGGCGTTCACCGACGACGTCATCGACGCGATGGCCGAGACCCCGAACGTGATGCCCCAGCTGCACATGCCGCTGCAGTCGGGTTCCGACCGGGTGCTCAAGGCCATGCGCCGGAGCTACCGCAGCGAGCGGTTCCTCGGCATCCTCGACCGCGTCCGCGCGAAGATCCCGCACGCGGCGATCTCCACCGACATCATCGTCGGGTTCCCCGGCGAGACCGACGCCGACTTCGAGGACACCCTGCGCGTGGTCGAGCAGGCACGGTTCGCCTCGGCGTTCACGTTCCAGTACTCCATCCGCCCGGGCACGCCGGCCGCGACGATGGACGACCAGCTGCCGAAGCACATCGTGCAGGAGCGCTACGAGCGACTCGTCGCCCTGCAGGAACACATCACCGCGGAAGAGAACGCGCTGCAGGTCGGCCGGAGCGTCGAAGTGCTCGTCGCCTCCGGTGAAGGCCGCAAGGACGACGCCACCCGCCGGCTCTCCGGTCGCGCCGAGGACTCCCGGCTCGTGCACTTCACCGTGCCCGCCGGGTCCGAGGTCCCGCGCCCGGGCGACGTCGTCACCGTCGACATCACCCGTGCCGCACCGCACTTCCTGCTCGCCGACGACGACGCGCCGCTGCGCATCCGACGCACCCGGGCCGGCGACGCCTGGGACCGCGCGCAGGCCGAGAGCTGCGGCGTGCCCACGCCCGCTGCCGCCACGGGCGACGGGCCCCGTCCGGTCTCGCTCGGGCTGCCCACGCTCCGTGTCGGCCGCTGAACTCCCCGGGGCTGTGCCGACGAGCGACGCGTTGCTCGCATCCGGTGACGCCGCGGACTTGATCGCAGTCGTCGGGGCGACGGGCACCGGGAAGTCCGACCTCGGCATCGCGATCGCGGAACGGCTGCGCGCTGCCGGCCGTCGCGCGGAGATCATCAACGCGGATGCCATGCAGCTGTACCGGGGCATGGACATCGGCACCGCGAAGCTCCCGCCGGCCGAGCGGCACGGCATCCCGCACCACCAGCTCGACGTGCTCGACGTCACCGACGAGGCGAGTGTCGCCGCCTACCAGGTCGCCGCCCGCGCCGACGTCGACCGGATCCAAGCCGACGGTGGCGTGGCCGTCCTCGTCGGCGGCAGCGGCCTGTACGTCTCCGCGGTGCTGTTCGACCTCGCGTTCCCGGGCACCGATCCCGCGCTCCGCGCGCAGCTCGAGCGCGAGCACGAGGAGCTCGGCCCGGGCATCCTGCTCGAGCGACTCCGCACCCTCGACCCGGCGGCCGCCGCGACGATCGACGCGCGCAACCCACGGCGGTTGATCCGTGCACTCGAGATCGCGAGCCGTTCCGAGGTCGTGACCCCGAGCCTCCCGGCCGCGCCCAGCGCTTGGCGACCGTCCCGGATCCTGCACCTGCGGCGTGACCGCGAGCAGCTCGTGTCGGCGCTGCACGAGCGGGCCGCGCGGATGTTCGAGGCCGGACTCGTCGACGAGGTCGCGGCGCTCCGCGAGCAGGGACTCGAGCAGGGCAAGACCGCGCGGGGCGCGATCGGGTACTCGCAGGCGCTCGAGGTGCTCGGCGGCACGGCGACCCGCGAGCAGGCGGTCGAGGCGACCGGCATCGCGACCCGGAAGTACGCCCGGCGGCAGGTGTCGTGGTTCCGCCGGTACGCCGAGGCCGAGACGCTCGACGTCACGGGGGCGGACCGCGCCGACCTGTCGGAACTGGCCCGTAGGATCGTGCCGTGACCGAGCTGCACTTCACCAAGGGCCAGGGGACCGGCAACGACTTCGTCCTGTTCGCCGACCCCGATGCCACCGTCGACCTGACCCCCGAGCGGATCCGCGCCATCGCGGACCGGCGCTTCGGCGTGGGCGGCGACGGCGTGATCCGCGCCGTGCGGTCCGAGGCGATCCCCGAGGGGCGGGCGCTCGTGGCCGTCGAGCCCGAGGCGACCTGGTTCATGGACTACCACAACGCTGACGGCACGGTCGCGGAGATGTGCGGCAACGGCATCCGCGTGTTCGCCCGGTACCTGACCGAGTCCGGCCTGGTCGAGCTCGCTCCCGGCGAGACGCTCACCGTCGGCAGTCGCAAGGGTCTGGTCGACATCCAGCGCACCACGAACGGGTTCGCCGCCGACCTCGGTCGCTGGGGCCTGGGCATCGAGGGCGGTGGCTCCGACGACGTGCTCGTCCGGGCCAAGAACCTCGACGGGGCGCGGCCCGGCATCGGCATCGACGTGGGCAACCCGCACGTGGTCGTCGCTGTCGAGACCGAGGACGAACTGGCCGACCTCGACCTGACGTTCCTGCCGGTGCTCGACCCGGCGCCGGAGCACGGTGCGAACGTCGAGTTCGTGCTGCCCGGCGACCCCTTGATCAAGGACGGCGTCGGCGAGATCACGATGCGGGTGCACGAGCGGGGGAGCGGTGAGACGCTGTCATGCGGCACCGGGGCCGTCGCTGCGGCCCTCGCGACGCGCTACTGGGTCGGTGCGGGGGCGCCGGACACCTGGCGCGTGCGGGTGCCGGGCGGGCTGCTGACGGTGCGGATGACGGCGACCGAGGACGGCGAGCACGTCTCGCTGTCCGGTCCCGCCGAGCTCGTGTTCTCCGGCGACCTGACGGTCTGACGGTCTGACGCGGAGCCTCGTTGCCGCTTCGTGAGCAGAAATGGTCGGATGCCCAGCGGCGACCCGACCATTTGTGCTCACGATGTGAGCGCCCGCGCTCGCGCACGCGCCCTACGCGCTGCGCTGCACCCGGATCACGCGAAACCCCTTCGCCGTCGACTCCCGCGTGACCGCGAACCCCGAGCCGAGCGCGCCGACGAGCCACTTCTGCAACGAGTCGCCCCCGAGGTCCTTCGACACGACGAGCCAGGCGTCGCCCCCGACCTCGAGCCGGGGCAGCCACGTCAGCAGGATCTGGTGCAGCTCGTCCTTGCCGACACGGATCGGCGGGTTCGACCAGATCGTGCGGAAGCGCAGGTCGGCCGGCACGTCGTCGGGCAGCGCGATCGTGACGTTCGACGCCCCCGCAGCAGCAGCGTTGGCGCGCGCGAGCCCGAGCACCCGCTCGTTGACGTCGACGCCCCACACCTGGGCGTCGGGGGACTGCAGGGCCATCGTGATCGCGATCGGGCCCCAGCCGCAGCCGATGTCGAGCAGGGCTCCGTCGGCAGCGGGCGCCGGCACCGAACCGAGCAGGACCTTCGTGCCGCGGTCGACGCCGTCGGGGCTGAAGACCCCCGCCGCGGTCGACAGGGTGAGGGGCTGACCGGCGAGCGTGACGTGCACCTGGCGCGGCCGGAGTTCGCTCTCGGGGCTGGCCGAGAAGTAGTGGTCGTTCGCCATGGATGAACCGTACCGGCAACCGAGTGTGTCGCAGGGCCTCCAGAGGTAGCCTGTGCACAGGATGACGGATACCCATCAGCAGAACCACCAGACCAACGACGACAGCGCAGACGGTGTCGTCGAGAGGGTGTTGCGCAACGCAGACCACCGCGCAGCATCGTCCATCTTCGCACCCGCCCAGGCCATCCAGACGCAGTCGGTCGACGACCGCAGTTGGACCGGCGACGGCGACCAGTACGACCGTGAGGACCGTGCGGCTCTGCGCCGTGTCGCCGGCCTCTCCACCGAACTCGAGGACGTCACCGAGGTCGAGTACCGCCAGCTGCGGCTCGAGCAGGTCGTCCTCATCGGCGTGTACCCCCAGGGCGACGCGCAGGACGCCGAGAACTCCCTCCGTGAGCTCGCGGCACTCGCCGAGACCGCGGGCGCCGTGGTGCTCGACGGGCTCCTCCAGCGTCGGCCGAACCCGGACCCGGCCACCTACCTGGGCAAGGGCAAAGCCCAGGAGCTCGCGATGGTCGTCAAGGCCACCGGCGCCGACACGGTCATCGCCGACACCGAACTGGCACCCTCGCAGCGTCGTGCGCTCGAGGACGTCGTGAAGGTGAAGGTCATCGACCGCACGGCCGTGATCCTCGACATCTTCAGCCAGCACGCGAAGACCCGCGAGGGGAAGGCGCAGGTCGAACTCGCCCAGCTGCAGTACCTGCTGCCTCGACTGCGCGGTTGGGGTGACTCGATGTCCCGGCAGGCCGGTGGCCAGGTCTCCGGAGGCGCTGGCATGGGCTCTCGTGGCCCCGGTGAGACGAAGATGGAGCTCGACCGCCGCAAGATCCACACGCGGATGGCGAAGCTCCGCCGGCAGATCGCCGGGTTCACCCCGGCCCGTGAGGCCAAGCGTGCCGAGCGCAACCGCAACGAGGTGCCGAGCGTCGCGATCGCGGGCTACACCAACGCCGGCAAGTCGTCGCTGCTCAACCGGCTGACGAGCGCGGGCGTGCTGGTGCAGAACCAGCTGTTCGCGACGCTGGACGCCACCGTCCGTCGGACCGAGAGCGCCAAGGGCCGGGAGTTCACGTTCGTCGACACGGTCGGCTTCGTCCGCAACCTGCCGCACCAGCTCGTCGAGGCCTTCCGCTCCACCCTCGAAGAGGTCGGCGACGCCGACGTCATCGTGCACGTGGTCGACGGCTCGCACCCCGACCCCGGTGCGCAGCTGTCCACCGTGCGCGAGGTCATCGGCGACGTCGGTGCGGGTGACATCCCGGAGATCGTCGTCTTCAACAAGGCCGACCTGATCGACGACGCGCAGCGCCTCGTGCTCATCGGACTCGTGCCGGACGCGGTGTTCGTGTCTGCGCGCACCGGTGAGGGCATCCCGGAGCTCCTCGGCGTCATCGAGGACCGCCTCCCCGAGCCCGACGTCGACCTGACCATCGTCGTGCCGTACGACCGCGGCGACCTGGTGTCGTCGCTGCACGACACCGGCTCGGTCGAGTCCGTCGACTACGTCGAGGACGGCACGCGCCTGCGGGTGCGCGTCTTCCAGCGGCAGGTCTCCGAGCTCGAGCCCTACGTGGTCACGCCGGTCCCGACCGTCTGACGACCGGCTCCGGCGGGCGCTGGCGCTGGGGAGCGCTGCCGCGCGGCCTGGAGGCCCGTGACGGGTCCGCCGGACACCGTCACGTCGCCGAGACGCCCCGGAACACACGAAACGCCGCCGGATCCGGCGGCGTTTCGTCGTGCAGGGGGCGTCGTGCGGTGACGACGGCGTCCCGCGTCGGTGCAGCGCGAGCCGCGGTCAGAGGGAGCGGAGGACCGCGACGACCTTGCCGAGCACCGAGGCCGCGTCGCCGAGGATCGGCTCGAAGGCGGAGTTGCGCGGCAGCAGCCACGTGTGACCGTCGCGCTGGCGGAAGACCTTGACCGTCGCCTCTTCGTCGAGCATGGCCGCGACGATGTCACCGTTCTCGGCTGTCTGCTGCGACCGGACGACGACCCAGTCCCCGTCGCAGATCGCGGCGTCGATCATCGACTCACCGACGACCTTGAGCATGAACAGCTCGCCCGTGCCGACGAGCTGTCGGGGGAGCGGGATGATCTCGTCGACGTGCTGTTCGGCGGTGATCGGGACACCGGCGGCGATCCGGCCGACGAGCGGCACGAGCGTGGTGGCGTCGATGTCCGGTCCGCCGACGTCGGACGACGGCTCGTCGACCAGGACCTCGAGCGCGCGCGGTCGGTTCGGGTCGCGGCGGATCCAGCCACCGAGCTCGAGCTGGCCGAGCTGGTGGGAGACGCTGGAGAGTGAGGAGAGCCCGGCGGCGTCGCCGATCTCGCGCATGCTCGGCGGGTAGCCCCGTGAGGCGATCGACGCACGGATCGCGTCGAAGATCGCCTGCTGCTTCGGCGTCAGCGGCTTCTGGCCCCGCAGTTCGTCCACCACGTCGTCTCGCTTTCGTCGGTGCCGGTCCGGCCGCGGCGGGAATGTCGGTGGTCCCCGTCAGGCTTGTCCCAGTCGATCGAAACAGTATCCGACCAGCCAGGGCCGGACAAACACCTGTTCGAGCGTGTCGCAAGAAAACCCCGCAGAAATCCACTCCCAGGACTTGTGCGTCGTCTGATTCGAAACTATGTTCGGTACACGACTTCGGTTCCACCGAACGGGAAGGCAAGAACGACATGAGCACCATCGCCATCGCTGACATCCAGCGCACCGCGGCGCCCGCGGTGCGTACCCGCCTGCGTCTGACGCGTCGCGGCCGCATCGTCTTCACGACGCTGGCCGCGCTCCCGCTCCTTATCGTCGTCGCCCTCGGCGTGCTGAACGGCGGGCAGGCCTCCGCCGGAGACGCCACCGCCGGCGGCGCCCGCACCCAGTTCGAGACCGTGACGATCCAGCCGGGCGAGACGCTCTGGCAGCTCGCCGAGCAGACGGCGCCGAACTCGGACCCGCGTGACTTCGTGCAGGACGTCGTGAGCCTCAACGCGCTCGACGGCTCCGCGCTGCAGGCCGGCGAAGAGATCGCCATCCCCACCAAGTACACCGACGGCGAGTAGCCACTCGGGCAGCGCCGTCCAGACGGCTGGTCGTCGCACGGTGACAGCGGCCTACGATGGATCGGTGGCATTCACGCTCGAAGACCTCCCGATCCGAGACGACCTGCGCGGGCAGAGCCCCTACGGCGCCCCGCAGAAGCACGTCCGTGTGCAGCTCAACGTCAACGAGAACACGCATCCCGTTCCGGACGACGTCGCTGCCGACATCGTCGAGTCGGTCCGGCAGGCCCTGCTGACGGTCAACCGCTACCCGGACCGCGAGTTCACCGAGCTCCGGCAGTCGCTCGCCGACTACCTCGGACACGACCTGACCGCCGAGCAGCTCTGGGCGGCCAACGGATCGAACGAGGTGTTGCAGCAGCTCCTCCAGGCGTTCGGCGGGCCCGGTCGCTCGGTGCTCGGGTTCCCGCCCACCTACTCGATGCACTCGATCCTCGCGTCGGGCACCGGCACCACGTGGATCCCTGCCCAGCGGGACGACGAGTTCCGCATCTCGCCCGAGACCGTCGTGGCGGCGATCCGAGAGCACCAGCCGGACATCGTGTTCCTGTGCGGGCCGAACAACCCGACGGGGACCCCGCTCGACATCGAGACGATCGCGGCCGCCTACGACGCGACCGACGGCATCGTGATGGTGGACGAGGCGTACGCCGAGTTCATGCCGTCCGACGCCCCGAGTGCCCTCACGCTGCTGCCCGGTCGTGAGCGCCTGGTGGTCTCCCGCACGATGAGCAAGGCGTTCGCGTTCGCCGGTGCCCGGGTCGGGTACATGGCCGCACACCCCGCCGTCGTCGACGCCGTCCGGCTGGTCCGGCTGCCGTACCACCTGTCCGCGCTGACCCAGGCGGCGGCGATCGCGGCACTCCGGCACGCCCCCGAGATGCTGGCGATGGTCGACGACATCAAGGGGCAGCGTGACCGCATGGTCACCGAGCTCCAGGCCATGGGGTACCGCACCTACGAGACCTGGTCGAACTTCGTCCTGTTCGGTGCTGTCGCCGACCCGAACGCCGCGTTCGAAGCGCTGCTCGAGCGCGACGTCATCGTGCGCGACCTCGGGATCCCGAACCACTTGCGGGTGAGTGCGGGGACCGAAGCCGAGACGACCGCGTTCCTCGACGCCATGCGGCAGGTCGCCGCCGAGCAGCCGCCGGTTAGGGTTAAGGCATGACCGCCCGCACCGCCTCGATCAGCCGTTCGACGAGCGAATCGAGTGTCGAACTCGAGCTCGACCTGGACGGCACCGGGACCTCGTCGATCTCGACCTCCGTGCCGTTCTTCGACCACATGCTGACCGCGTTCAGCAAGCACTCCCTGATCGACCTGCGGGTGCGCTCGACGGGTGACACCGACATCGACGTGCACCACACCGTCGAGGACACCGGCATCGTGCTCGGTCAGGCGATCAAGCAGGCCCTCGGCGACCGCTCCGGCATCGGCCGGTACGGCGACGCCCTGGTCCCGCTGGACGAAGCGCTGGCCCAGGCCGTCGTCGACGTCTCCGGGCGTCCGTTCCTGGTGCACTCCGGCGAGCCCGCGGGCTTCGAGTTCCACCGCATCGGCGGCCACTTCACCGGCTCGATGGTCCGCCACGTGTTCGAGGCGATCACGTTCAACGCCGGCATCACCGTCCATGTCCGCGTGCTCGAGGGCCGCGACCCCCACCACATCGCCGAAGCCGAGTTCAAGGCGTTCGCCCGAGCCATGCGCAAGGCGGTCGAGCTGGACCCGCGCGTCGACGGCATCCCCTCCACGAAGGGCGCCCTGTGACAACCGCCAAGCCGAACGTCGTCGTCCTCGACTACGGGTCGGGGAACGTCCACTCCGCCGCCAAGGCACTCGAGCGCGCCGGCGCCGAGGTCACCCTGACCTCGGACAAGCAGGCGGCACTCAAGGCCGACGGCCTGCTCGTTCCCGGCGTCGGGGCGTTCGCCGCCGTGATCGACCAGCTCGAGGGCGTGCAGGGTGGTGAGATCGTCGACCACCGTCTGGCCGGCGGGCGACCCGTGCTCGGCATCTGCGTCGGCATGCAGGTCCTGTTCTCTCGCGGCATCGAGCGTGGTGCCGACGTCGAAGGGCTCGGCCAGTGGCCCGGCACCGTGCAGGAGATCCAGGCCGAGGTGCTGCCGCACATGGGCTGGAACACCGTGCAGGCGCCCGAGGACTCCGTGCTGTTCGACGGACTGCACGACGAGCGCTTCTACTTCGTGCACTCCTACGGCGTGACCGACTTCCCGCTCGATGCGTACGGGCCGTTCCGTGCGCCCCGTCTGACCTGGGCCGAGCACGGGCAGCCGTTCATCGCCGCGGTCGAGAACGGGCCGCTCACCGCCACGCAGTTCCACCCCGAGAAGTCCGGCGAGCCGGGCATCCGCCTGCTCTCCAACTGGGTGCGTTCGCTCTGAACCCGGCCGGTGCCGGGCGCGACGGCCGTGCCGGACGCGCACCGGGCCTCCCGGCTGTCCGCAGCCCCTTCTCCACCGCAACGAAACCGACAGGACCATGACCGACCTCACCGACACCCCGCCCCTCGTCCTGCTGCCGGCTGTCGACGTCGTCGACGGACAGGCCGTGCGACTCACCCAGGGCGAGGCGGGGAGCGAGACCGGCTACGGCGACCCCGTCGCCGCTGCCCGGACCTGGCGTGACCAGGGTGCCGAGTGGATCCACCTCGTCGACCTCGACGCAGCCTTCGGTCGTGGCGACAACCGCCGGGTGATCGCACACGCCGTCCGCGAGGTCGAGGGCGTCTCCGTCGAGCTGTCCGGTGGCATCCGTGACGACGCCTCGCTCGAAGCGGCACTGGCGACCGGTGCGGCGCGCGTGAACCTCGGCACCGCGGCGCTCGAGAACCCGGACTGGGCCGCGCGGGTGATCGGTGAGTACGGCGAGCAGATCGCCGTCGGGCTGGACGTCCGCGGCACCACGCTGTCGAGCCGCGGCTGGACCGAGGACGCCGGTGACCTGTGGGAGGTGCTCGACCGGCTGGAAGCCGCCGGGTGCGCCCGCTACGTGGTGACCGACGTCACGAAGGACGGCACGCTGCAGGGGCCCAACGTCGAACTGCTCCGCCAGGTGTGCGACCGGACCGACCAGCCCGTGGTGGCCTCCGGCGGGATCTCGACGCTCGACGACCTCCGTGCGCTCCGCGAACTCGTGCCGTACGGGCTCGAGGGCGCGATCATCGGCAAGGCGCTGTACTCCGGGGCGTTCACGCTGCCGGCCGCACTCGACATCGCCTCCGAGTAACGCCGTGGCGGGCATCTCGAACGGCCGCGGCACCGGGCCGGACGCCGACGACGCGCACACCCCCGGCGGGGCGGCGGACTCGGCGGGCTTCTCGTGGGAAGGCCGCACGTTCGACCACCACGACACCGCGTTCGCCGACGACGACGGACTCGCCGATCCCGCGGTGGTCGCGGCCATCGGTGCGATCGCCGACGGTGCGTCCCAGGCGGCGATCGTCGAGGCGCTCCGGACCGCCCGGCTGCTCATCCCGCTCATCGCCGAGGCCGGTGACGTGGGGGAGACCGACGAGGGCAAGCTCGTCGACAAGACCCAGGAACTCTCGATCGTGACGGTCGCCGGTCCGGACGGTCGCAGCGTGATGCCGGCGTTCACCTCGGTGGACGCCATGCACGCGTGGGACCCGGACGCGCGACCGGTGCCGGTGGAGTCCCGCCGTGTGGCGATGGCCGCGGCGAGCGAGGACACCCAGCTCGTCGTGCTCGACCCGAAGTCGCCGACCGAGTTCGTGCTGCGACGTCCGGCGGTCTGGGCGCTCGGGCAGGACCTGCCGTGGACCCCGTGCTTCGAGGACCCCGAGGTGGCCCGGGCCTTCGCGGCCTCGGTCGAGGGGGAGCCCAGCGTCGCCCGTGTCGAACTCGCGCCGGGCGACCCGGTCGGCCGGTTCGCCGGGCCGGAGCTGACGGTGGGACTGGCGCTGCACCCGGGGCTCGACCGCGAGCAGGTCGGCGAGCTCGTGGGCCGACTACAGCAGCGGTGGTCGACCGACCCCGTGATCGCGGAGCGGGTCGACAGCATGCGCGTCGCCCTGCGCGCTGCCTGACGAGCAGCAGCGCGGCGGTCCCGCGGCGGTGCGACCCGGCCCAGCCCGAGGTCGCCGGTACGATGACGGGGTGAGCCCGAACCCGACGACCAACCCCACCGGCGCGACCACCCACGGTCCGACGGGGCGTCCCGTCCGGGACTTCCCCGTGCCCGAGGAACTCGACAGCACCGGACCCGCCCGCATCATCGCGCTCTGCAACCAGAAGGGCGGCGTCGGCAAGACCACGACCGCCATCAACCTGGGCGCTGCGCTCGCCGAGTACGGCCGCAAGGTCCTGGCCGTCGACTTCGACCCGCAGGGTGCGCTGTCCGCGGGCCTCGGCGTCCGGACGCACGACATCCACACCGTCTACGACCTGCTCATGGGTGCCGTGAAGGACCCGAACCAGGTCATCCAGCCGACGAACACCCCCGGCCTCGACGTCATCCCGGCGAACATCGACCTGTCCGCGGCCGAGGTGCACCTGGTCAACGAGGTCGCCCGCGAGCAGATCCTGGCGAGCGTGCTGCGCAAGGTCGCGAACGACTACGACGTGATCCTGGTCGACTGCCAGCCGTCGCTCGGCCTGCTCACCGTGAACGCCCTGACCGCGGCACACGGCGTCCTCATCCCGCTCGAGTGCGAGTTCTTCGCGCTCCGCGGTGTCGCCCTGCTCATCGAGACGATCGACAAGGTGCGCGACCGTCTCAACCCGGCGCTCAAGCTCGACGGCATCCTGGCGACCATGTACGACTCGCGCACGCTGCACTCGCGCGAGGTCATGGAGCGGGTCGTCGACACCTTCGACGACCGCGTGCTCGACACCGTCATCGGCCGCACCGTGAAGTTCCCGGACGCCACCGTGTCCGCACGCCCGATCACGCAGACCGCGCCGGACCACCCTGCCGCCCACGCCTACCGGCAGCTCGCACGAGAGCTCGTCCAGCGTGGCGCCGTCGCCTGACGCGGGGTTCCGGGTCCGGCTCGCCAACTTCGACGGACCGTTCGACCTCCTGCTGTCGCTCATCACGAAGCACGAGCTCGACATCACCGAGGTGTCGCTCGGTGCCGTGACGGGGGAGTTCATCCAGTACGTCCGGCAGGCCGAGTCCGCCGACGAACTCGACGAGGCCAGCGAGTTCCTCGTCGTCGCGGCGACTCTGCTCGACCTGAAGATCGTCGGGCTGCTGCCCCAGGGTGAGCTCGTGGACGCCGAGGACGTCGCCCTGCTCGAGGCCCGCGACCTGCTGTTCGCCCGATTGCTGCAGTACCGCGCGTTCAAGCAGGCCGCCGACTGGTTCGGGGAGCGCTGGGGCGTCGAGTCGCGCCGGCACGTCCGCAGCGTCCGGCTCGAGGAACGGTTCCGCGCGCGGACGCCGGAGCTCGTCTGGACCCTGTCGGTGCAGGACTTCGCCGCACTGGCCGCGCTGGCCTTCGCCCCGCGGGAGATCCCGACCGTCGGCCTGGATCACCTGCACGCCCCGCTCATCAGCATCCGCGAACAGGCCGCGATCGTCGTCTCGATCCTCCGCACCCGCGATGGCGAGGGGGTCTCGTTCCGTGAACTGGTCGCGGGCGTCGACCAGACGGGTATCGTGGTGGCTCGCTTCCTCGCGATCCTCGAGCTGTACCGGAACGCGTCGATCTCGTTCGAGCAGCTCGAGCCGCTCGGGGAGCTGACACTGCGGTGGACCGCCGAGGACTGGTCCGACGAGAGCCTCGCGAACCTGGGAGCCGACTATGACGGATGACGTGCACGACACGTCCAGCGCCGAACCCGGCGGCGCTGACGAGATGGCCGACGCCCGCGCGATCGAGCACGAGATCCACGAGCGCGCCGCAACGCAGTCCCACCCCACCATCCCCATCGACCGGCAGCTCGAGGCCATCCTCATGATCGCCGACCAGCCGCAGTCGCTCGTCGCACTCGGTGCTGCGGTCGGTTCGCCCGTCCCCGCCGTCCGCCAGGCGATCGAACGCCTGGTCGCCGACTTCGACGGCGTCGACGGCACGATCCGCCGTGGCTTCGAACTGCGCGAGGTCGGTGGCGGCTGGCGCTTCTACGTCCGCGCCGACCTGGACCCCGTGGTCGAGCAGTTCGTCGAGGCCGAGCGCCCCTCGCGGCTGTCGCAGGCCGCACTCGAGACCCTCGCGGTCGTCGCCTACAAGCAGCCGATCACCCGCTCGCAGATCGCTGCGATCCGCGCCGTCAACGTCGACGGCGTCGTCCGCACCCTGGTGGCACGCGGCCTCATCGAGGAGTCGTTCACCGACGCCGAGACCGGCGCCATCAACTACGTCACGTCCGACCTGCTCCTGCAGCAGCTCGGCATCAACTCGCTCGACGAGCTGCCGCTCATCTCGCCCCTCCTGGACGACGGTGCGGACGGCTTCGAGCAGAACGAAGGGATCCCCGATGGCAGGGTTTGACGACCGGGGGCGCGGCGCGCCCCGAGACCGAGACGACCGCAACGGACGCTCGGGAGGCCCGGATCGCTCCGGCCGCCCGGCCGGCGGACGCGGCGGGGCCGGCTCCAGTGCCGGTGGCCGCTCCGGCGGGTACGGTCGCGACGACCGCGGGGGCGCACGCCCGCCGCGTGACGACGACCGTCGTGGCGGGTACCCGTCGCGCGACGACCGCGGCGGCGACCGTGGTGGGTACCGCGGGGCTTCGGCGCCCCGTGACGACCGTGGTGGGTACCGGGGCCGTGACGACCGTGCCGGTGGCGGCGACCGCGGTGGGTACCGCGGCAACTCGGCTCCGCGTGACGATCGCGGTGGCTACCGCGGCCGTGACGACCGTGGTGGGTCCGCTCCTCGCGACGACCGCGGTGGTGACCGTCGGGGCTACCGCGGGAACTCCGCTCCGCGTGACGACCGTGGTGGGTACCGCGGTCGCGATGACCGATCCGGTGGCGGCGACCGTGGTGGGTACCGCGGCAACTCGGCTCCGCGTGACGACCGTGGTGGGTACCGCGGCCGCGACGACCGTGGGGCTTCGGCTCCGCGTGACGACCGTGGTGGCTACCGCGGTCGCGATGACCGTTCCGGTGGCGGCGACCGTGGTGGCTACCGGGGTCGTGACGACCGTGGTGCTTCGGCTCCGCGTGACGACCGTGGTGGGTACCGCGGCAACTCGGCTCCGCGTGACGACCGTGGCGGCTACCGGGGTCGCGATGACCGATCCGGCGGCGGTGACCGTGGTGGCTACCGCGGCAACTCCGCTCCGCGCGACGACCGCGGCGGGTACCGGGGCCGTGACGACCGCAGCGCCGCCCCGCGCGACGACCGTGGTGGGTACCGGGGCCGTGACGACCGCAGCGCCGCCCCGCGCGACGACCGTGGTGGGTACCGGGGCCGTGACGACCGTGGCAGCTCCGCTCCCCGCGACGACCGCGGTGGGTACCGGGGTCGCGACGACCGTGGCAGCTCCGCTCCCCGCGACGACCGGCGCGACGACCGCCGGACTCCCGACGGCCAGCAGAGCCGCGTCTGGCACAACGGCCGCCGCTACGTCGGCGGCACCACGAGCGTCCGCAACAGCGACCGCACCACGCCGAAGCCGAGCGGGCAGCGCGACGACCGGGGCAACCCGGCCGAGGGCACGCCCGAACGGCCGATCATCGAGGACTGGGACGCGGCGGACGGAACGGCTCCTGCCGGGGCCGAGCCGGGCCTCCAGGCAGAGGGTGAGCGCCTGCAGAAGGTGATCGCCGCTGCCGGCGTGGCATCCCGCCGGGTCGCGGAGAACCTGATCGTCGAGGGCCGCGTGACGGTCAACGGCGAGGTCGTGGACGCCCTCGGGCGTCGCGTCGACCCCGAGAAGGACGCGATCAGCGTCGACGGCGTGCCCGTGCAGATCGACTCGTCGCGGCGCTACATCGTGCTGAACAAGCCGACCGGTGTCGTCTCGAGCCTGCAGGACGAGCGCGGTCGCCGCGACCTGACGGAGTTCGTGGACCGCTACGAGGAGCGCCTGTTCAACGTCGGCCGTCTCGACACCGAGACCTCCGGGCTGCTCGTCCTGACGAACGACGGCGACCTGGCACACGTGCTGGCGCACCCGTCGTTCGGTGTGCAGAAGACGTACATCGCGAAGGTCCACGGCAACGTGAACCCCGCCGTGGTGCAGCGCCTGACCGAGGGCGTCGAGCTCGAGGACGGTCCGATCAAGGCCGACAAGGTGCGGTTGCTCGAGTCCTCGCGGGGTGAGTCGCTCGTCGAGATCACGCTGCACTCCGGCCGCAACCGCATCGTCCGTCGCATGCTCGAGGCCGTCGACCACCCGGTCCTCGAACTCGTCCGCCGGTCGTTCGGACCGCTGCACCTGGGCAGCCTGCCGCCGGGCAAGATGCGCGAGCTCGGCACCGTCGAGGTCGGCAAGCTGCTCAGCACCGTCCGTGACGCGAAGCCGTCCGCTCGTGACGACCGTGACGTCGCGCTCGACCAGGACGACGACGAGTACGAGGACGAGTCGGCGGACTGACCGAACCCGACGCTCGGGCATCGACCGATGCCCGAGCCTCGATCGGTAGGCTTGCCCGGTGACCGACGTGACCCCGACCGACATCGACCGCCGTCTGCGCGGCCCGGTCCGGGTCGTCGGTGCCGGGCTGCTCGGCGCCTCGATCGGTCTCGCCCTGCGCGAGAAGGGCGTGGACGTCGTCCTCGACGACGTCTCGCCCGCCGCACTGGCGCTCGCCGTGGACTACGGCGCCGGGCGTCGACCGTCCGCCGGCGACCAGCCGGAGCTCATCGTCGTCGCGGTGCCGCCGGACGTCGTGGCGATGGTGGTGGAGCGCGAGCTCGCTGCCCACCCCGACGCCGTGGTGACCGACGTCGCCAGCGTGAAGTCCGGGCCGCTCGCCGCCCTGGTGGCGGCCGGGGCCGACGTCTCCCGCTACATCGGGTCGCACCCGATGGCCGGACGCGAGCGCAGCGGTCCGACCGCCGCCCGCGCCGACCTGTTCGTCGGCCGCCCCTGGGTCATCGCCGGGCACGACGGCATCACGTACCAGCGTGCCGCGGTGGTCGAGGACCTCGCGCTCGACGTCGGCGCCACCGTCGTGCCGATGGACCCCGAGTCGCACGACCTCGCCGTGGCCTACGTCTCGCACGCGCCGCAGCTCGTGTCGACGCTGATGGCCTCGCGCCTGCGGGACGCCCCCGACGGGTCGCTCGGCCTGGCCGGCGGCGGCGTGCGCGACGTCACCCGGATCGCCGCGAGCGACCCGGGGCTCTGGGTGCAGATCATCGGGGCGAACGCCGGGCACATCCGGCCGGTGCTCACCGACCTGCGCGACGACCTGTCCCGCGTGATCGACGCGCTCGGCGACCCGGACGGTGCCGGATCGCCGCGCACCATCGCCGAGACCATCGCCGACGGCAACCGCGGGGTCGAACGACTGCCCGGCAAGCACGGCACCACCAAGCGCTTCGCCCAGGTGGTCGTCCTGGTCGACGACACCCCCGGGCAGATCGCCGCACTCCTGACGTTCATCGGGGAGATCGGCATCAACCTCGAGGACATGCGCCTCGAGCACTCACCGGGCGCACAGATCGGCATCGTCGAGGTGTCGGTGCTGCCCGAGCAGGAACAGCGACTCGTCGAGGAACTCGAGGGGCGCGGATGGAGGATCGCAGCAGCATGGGCCTGAACGACGACACGAACGACTCCGGCGTGATCAGTGGACGCGCTCCGGCCGGTGGGACCGACGGGCCCGACTCCGGCCTCCCGACGCCCGGTACCGGTGGTGCCGGCGGGCCGCTCGGCGGCCCGGGTGACGGCTCCGGCGGCGACGGCGGTCCGCTCGGCGGTCCGGCCGGCGGCCTCGGTGAGCCCGGCGGGGAGCCCGGTTCGACCAGCGCCCCGATGCCGTCCGGCCTGGCCGACGGCGCCTACGTGGCGAAGATCGTCATCGCGGTCGACGGCCCCGCCGGCAGCGGCAAGTCGAGCGTCTCCCGCGCGGCTGCACGCGCTCTGGGCTACGGGTACCAGGACACCGGCGCCGCCTACCGTGCACTCGCGTGGCACGCCCTGCAGCAGCAGGTCGACCTCGACGACGCCGCGGCGGTCCTGGCGAGCTGGGACACCTTCGACTACGCCATCGGCACCGACCCCGACGACTACTACGTCAAGGTGGGGGAGACCGACGTGACCGAGGCCATCCGCACCCCCGACGTCACCGGCGCGGTCGCCCACATCGCCAAGCTCCCGGACGTCCGGAAGCGCCTGGTCCAGCTGTTCCGCAACGTCATGCGGAAGACCGACGCCCCGGGCATCATCACCGAGGGCCGGGACATCACCACGGTCGTCGCACCCGACGCCGAGGTCCGGATCCTGCTGACGGCCGACGAGTCCGTTAGAATGGCCCGACGCTCGGCAGAGGTCACGACCCAGTCGGCCGCCGAGACCTCCGCAGCACTCGCTCGTCGCGACGCGGCGGACGCGAAGGTCGTCGACTTCATGAACGCCGCCGACGGCGTCACGACGCTCGACTCCACCGACCTCGACTTCGACCAGACCGTGCAGGCGGTCGTCGACCTGGCCCGCGCGGCCACGCACTGACGCACGACCGGACGGCCTCGGCCGCCTGGTCACACCACGGCCGGACCCCCGGCCCCGGCCGGCAACGGCCACCGACACCGCGGCCCCGGCCGCTCGCGAGGAACCCAAGATGGCTCAGCTGGACAACCCGGACAACGACGACTTCCCCCGGTACGACGACGCCCTCGGCGAGCGGCTCGCCGGACTCGACGAGGCCGAGGCCGAGCAGCGCGCGACCGCGCTCCGCGCCGGACTCGAGGAGTACGACCTCGAGGACGAGGACCTCGCCCTGCTCGAGGCCGGTCAGGTCGGCGAGGACGGCGTCCACTACCTGCCCGCATACCCGGTGCTCGCGATCGTCGGCCGCCCGAACGTCGGCAAGTCCGCGCTCGTGAACCGCATCCTCGGTCGTCGCGAGGCCGTCGTGCAGGACGTCCCCGGCGTCACCCGCGACCGTGTCAGCTACAAGGCCGACTGGAACGACAAGCGCTTCACCCTCGTCGACACCGGCGGCTGGGAGCCCGGCGCCGAGGGCATCAACGCCTCCGTCGCCGCGCAGGCCGAGGTCGCGATCGACCTCGCCGACGCCGTGCTGTTCGTCGTGGACGTCACGGTCGGGATCACCGCCACCGACGAGCACGTCGTGAAGATGCTCCGCGGCACCGACCGCCCCGTCATCGTCGTCGCGAACAAGGCCGACGACGAGCGCCGTGAACTCGACGCCTACGAACTCTGGAACCTGGGGCTCGGCGAGCCGCACCCGGTGTCGGCCCTGCACGGCCGTGGCGTCGCGGACCTGCTCGACCTGATCATCAAGACGCTGCCCGACACCTCGGCCGTCGCCAAGCAGGAGGTCGGCGGCCCCCGCCGTGTGGCCATCCTCGGCCGTCCGAACGTCGGCAAGAGCTCGCTGCTCAACAAGGCTGCCGGTGAAGAGCGGGTCGTCGTGAACGACATCGCCGGCACCACCCGTGACCCGGTGGACGAGCAGATCGAGCTCGGCGGCAAGGTGTGGCGCTTCGTCGACACCGCCGGCATCCGGAAGCGCGTCCACATGCAGCAGGGCGCCGACTTCTACGCCTCGCTCCGCACCACGGCCGCGCTCGAGAAGGCCGAGGTCGCCGTCGTCGTCCTCGACGTCACCGAGCCGGTGTCCGTGCAGGACCTCCGCATCATCGACCTCGTCCTCGAGTCCGGCCGTGCCCTCGTGCTGGCCTACAACAAGTGGGACCTGCTCGACGACGAGCGCCGCCGCTACCTGGAGCGCGAGATCGAGCAGGACCTGGCGCACGTCGCCTGGGCCCCGCGCGTGAACATCTCCGCCCGCACCGGCCGCCACCTCGAGAAGCTCGTGCCCGCGCTCGAGACCGCCCTCGAGTCGTGGGACACCCGCATCCCGACCGGCAAGGTCAACGCCTTCATCGCCGAGCTCGTGCAGGAACACCCCCACCCCGTTCGCGGCGGCAAGCAGCCCCGCATCCTGTTCGGGACCCAGGCGTCGAGCCAGCCGCCGACCTTCGTGCTCTTCACGTCGGCGTTCCTCGACCCGCAGTACCGACGCTTCATCACGCGTCGCCTCCGCGAGGTCTGGGGCTTCTCCGGCACGCCGATCAACGTCAACATGCGGGTGCGCGAGCGCCGGAAGCGCTGAGCCCTCCCGCCCGTCACGCAGAACGCGCCTCGATCCGTCGGGGCGCGTTCTGCGTTCGCGTTCGGCCTGGAGGCCCGGGGCCGGTCCGGCGCGCCGGTGCGGCATCATGGGGGCGTGGGTACCGGGCCGTGGGCAGCGGACCGACGTCGGCTCGCCCTGGTGGGCTTCCTCGTCGGTGTGGTCGTCGTGGGTTCGGTGTCCCTGTGGACGATCTCGCACGCACCGGACGACGGCGACGCGGTCACCCGTGCCGACTCCGTGCCCTCCGAGCCGGCGCAGTCGCCCGACGTCCGACTGCCGCCGTCCAACGGCCTCGAGGAACCGATCGAGCCGGAACCCGTCCGTCCGGTCGACGGTTCGCCCATCGACCCGTGGTGGCGCCGCGTCCCGCCGGTCTCCGGTGACATCGTCGGCATCGGGGCTGCGGCCTCCGGGCACGTGCGGATCGCCGGGAACACGGATGACGAGACGCTCGCGGTGGAGATCGACCACCTGGAGACCGGCGGGGACGGCCCGGTCGACGTCGTGCTGTCCGCGGGGACGGTGCGCGGTGGCTCGAAGCCGGTGTGGACACCCGCCGGGGAGTCCTACGACCTGTTCCAGGCAGCCGGGGTCGAACAGGGGCTGACCGTCGTGCTCAGCGACCCGTGGTCACTGCCCGACGAGGTCCGTTCCCTGGTCCTGCTCGACGCCGACACCGGCACCGTGCTCGGTGGCGCGGCACTCGTCCCGTCGGACTGAGCGGGGCCGGGCTGGGCGGGTTGGGGTGCGCTGCGCCGACGCAGAACGACTGCGTCGTGGTCGTCCGACGTCGACAGTCTCGTTCCGCATCGGTGCTCGTGGCTGTGCCGCGTCCGCCGCCACCGCTGGGATGGGGCACGATGTACTGGTGACGCAGCAGAACGACGGACTCGGTGTGCTCGCCGACCGTGTGTGGTGCCGTCTGCGGCTCGACCGGTTGGCCGGAGGTCGGCAGGCCGGGTACGTGATCCGCGAGGACATGCTCGAACACCCCGACACCGTCCGCTCGTTCCGGTGGATCCGGTGGCTGCTCGTCGCGGAGACCGTCGTCGGGCTCACCGCAATCGTGGTCGCCGTGCTGCTGACCCGCGCGGGGGAGTCCCTGTCGTGGGCGGTGTGGTTCCGGTCCACCGTGGTGCTGCTCATCACCCTGACGCTCTACGTGTTCGCCTGGCGGGCACAGCTCGGGTACTACTGGGCGTACCAGCGGATGCGGTTGTTCAGCCGGATCTTCCCGATCGTGACGCTGATCGTCGCGGCGATCCCGGGCCTCTACCCGTTCTGGATGGTCATCGAGCAGATCCTGTTCTCGGTGCTCATGGTCGGTATCGGCGACGTGCTGACGAGCGACCACATGCGGGCCACGTTCCCGAAGCCCGCGCGGCAGTAGGGCTCCGGCGGGCGGCGGACCGGCTCCGCGACAGAACACGAGTCGATCGACACGTGGACTGTCGCAAAACAGATGTGGGGCGGCGCGAGCGGGCTAGGCGACCGTGGCCAGGGCGAACGGCAGCACGGCGGATGCCCCGGCGCGCCGGAGCTCCCGACCGGCGACGGTCATCGTCCACCGGCTGTCGACCAGGTCGTCGACGAGCAGCACCGGGCCCTCGTGCGACTGCAGGGCGGCGGCGAGCGACGGATCGACCACGAAGGTGTCCCACACGCCGGACAACCGGTAGGCGCTGTTCGTCGCACCGTCGCCACGAGGGGTCCCGCCAGCGCGGCCGAGCGTGCCGAGGAACTGCAGCCGCCCGATGGTGGACAGCGCCTGGGCGAGGGACCCCACGAGCTCGGGCCGTGACCGCGACGACATCGCCACGACGCCGGTCGGCCGGGCCTCCCACGGCCAGTCCTTAAGCGCCCGGACACAGCCGTCGACGAGCTCGCGCGAGATCGGGGCATCGGGGGTGGACGGTGAGAACAGCGCACGCAGTGGACCACCCCAGCCGAGGTCGGTCAGACGCGCCACCGCACGGCCCGGCTGCACGAGCTCGTCCGGGCCGATCTTGCCCCGCACGGAGACACCGAGCGACGACATCCCCGAGGGCCACTGGGCACGCGGGGCGATCTCGACGCCGACCTTGTCGAGCGCGGCCGCGGCTCCGGACGAGTCGGTGTCGGACACGGCGGTCGGGAACCAGGCGCCGGCGCAGTTGTCGCACCGGCCGCAGGGCTCGGCCGAGGGGTCGTCGAGGTCCTGCTGCAGCAGCTGCATGCGGCAGGCCGAGGTGGACTCGTAGTCGAGCATCGACGCTGCCTCGGCGGCACGGGCCGCTGCGACCCGCTCGTACCGGGGTGCGTCGTACTCCCACGGCTGCCCGGTCGACACCCAGCCGCCGGTGACGCGTCGGACGGCGCCGTCGACGTCGAGCACCTTGAGCAGGAGTTCGAGGGTGGAGCGCTTGATGTCGACCAGGCCCTCGAGCGCCACGGTCGACATCGCGGTGTCGGTGGACAGGGCGCCGAGCACGGCGGCGGCGCGGGCTTCGGTCGGCATCGAGGCGCTGGCGAAGTACTGCCAGATCTCGCGGTCCTCGCGTCCGGGCAGGAGCAGGACGTCGGCGTTGTCGGTCGCACGACCCGCACGACCGATCTGCTGGTAGTAGGCGACGGGCGACGAGGGAGCGCCGACGTGCACGACGAACCCGAGGTCGGGCTTGTCGAACCCCATGCCGAGCGCACTCGTGGCGACCAGGGCCTTCAGCTCGTTGCCCTTGAGCTGCTGTTCGAGCTGTTCGCGCTCGTCGGTGTCGGTGCGCCCGGTGTAGGCACGGACGGCGTACCCGTTGTCGCGCAGCAGTCGTGCGATGTCCTCGGCTGCCGAGACGGTGAGTGTGTAGATGATGCCGCTGCCGGGCAGGTCGCCGAGGTGCGCGAGGAGCCAGCCGAGCCGCTGCCGGGCATCGGGCAGCGTGAGCACACCGAGGCGCAGGGACTTGCGGGCCAGGGACCCACGGATGGTGAAGACCGGGTCGGCCGGGCCGGCGGTGAGCTGCTCGGCGACGTCCTCGACCACGCGCTCGTTCGCCGTCGCGGTGGTGGCCAGGACGGGGACGCCGTGGGGGAGCGACCGGATGAGCTCGGCCAGTCGGCGGTAGTCCGGCCGGAAGTCGTGGCCCCAGTCCGAGATGCAGTGCGCTTCGTCGACCACGAGCATGCCCATCCGGGCGATCAGGGTCGGCATCTGCTCGTCGCGGAACTTCGGGTTGTTCAGCCGCTCGGGGGAGACGAGGAGCACGTCGACCTCGTCACGGGCGAGGGCGGCCTGGGTCTCGCCCCACTCGTGGGCGTTCGCGGAGTTGATCGACACCGCGCGGACACCGGCCCGCGCGGCAGCGGCGACCTGGTCACGCATCAGGGCGAGCAGCGGCGAGACCAGGACCGTCGGGCCGCCCCCGCGTCGGCGCAGCAACAGCGTCGCCAGGAAGTACACGGCCGACTTGCCCCACCCGGTGCGCTGGACGACGAGGGCGCGCTGCCGGTGCTCGACCAGCGCCGACATGGCCTCGAGCTGGCCGGGGTGGAACACCGCGTCGGGGCGCCCCGTGAGCGCAGCGAGCGCCTGCTGCGCCTCGGCGGCGATGTCCGCAGAGGGGGACACGGAAGACGACGCGGTGGACCCGACACCAAGACCAGACATGCCCCCATGCTGTCAGGAGCAACCGACGAAACCCGACCCGCGCCTCCCGGCTGTGGACAACCGGACCAACCGGGCCCTACTGGTAGGTGACCAACGACGGTGTCGGCTGCACGTCCTGCATGGTCTGCGCGGGCGTCAGCATGGGCGTGTCCTCGTCATAGAAGTTCTTCCAGCCCCAGTGCAGCCCATCCGGCGCGCCCTGGTGCAGTGCCTTCCACGTCGCCTGCTTGTCCGGCTGCGACCCCTGCCCGTCGACGTGCACGAGCATGTCGAGCTCCGGGTGGGTCTGCAGCGCGGAGCGGTCCTGGATCATCGACAGCCGGAACTGGTGCAGCACCAGGGCTTTCGGCGGCAGCCCCTCATCGCGCACGAGCGCAGCCAGCCACGAGGACACCTCGTTCACCTCGGAGGCCGAGACACTCCCGATCTGCTTGAGGGGCACCTGGTCCTTCGTCAGCCGCCACTCCGGGTCGAGCGCCAGCCAGACGCCGGGCTTCTTGAGCAGCGACTCGTACTTCTTGGCCTGCGACAGGAAGTCCGAGCGGCCCGGCTGCAGGTCGATGATGACCGGCATGTCCGCATCGTGCGCGGCGTCGACGTAGGGCTCGAGCGTCGACACCGGCAGCTCCGTCGAGTAGTCGCCGTCGGCTCCGGCGTCCCCCGCGGCGACGGTCGCGATGACCTCCATCGCGGGCGTCACGAGCTCGTCGGACTCCGCCCGGTACGGCTTCGCGACCTGCTCGGCACGCTGCACGGTCTCCTTCGGCCCCTGCTCGCCGAGCACGCCCAGCGCAGGCGCCCCGGGAGCCCCGTACAGCGCGACGTACCGGTGCCCGTCGAACGGCCGCTGACCGCCGTTCCGCAGCTGGAACCCGCCCTCGGCCGCCCGCACCGTCCACTCCGGGTTCGGCAGGGCGTCGAACGCCGCACCGACCAGGACCGTCGGGTGCTTCGCCCGCTCGTGCAGCGCCGTCACCACGTCAGGTGCGGCAGCCGGGTCGGTCACGCCCTCCGGCATGGTCACGACGCGAGCGCCGGCGGCCTTCGCTGTTGCTACGGCAGCAGCGTCCGCACTCGCGTCCGCCACCACCACCGTCGCCTGCCGGGAGGCCCGGGTCGACTCCGGCGCGTCACCGCCGTCTGGCGCCTGCCGCTGTTCGACGTCCGTGTCGAGCGACAGGTCGCCCTCGGCCTGGTACCAGTCGGCACCGAGCCGGTCGAGCTCGCGGGCGACGGCAGTGCTCTTGTCCTTGGCCGTCAGCAGCACCGGGACGTGGGCGCTCGCCGCAGCCTTCGCCGCATCGCGGATGCCGTCGGTGTCGCCGGCCCGGGCGACGACCGCTCCCGGGGCACTCGCGAACAGGGCCTTGCTGACGCGGACCGACCGGGCGGCGGCGTCCGAGGCGTCGGCCACCGTGACGGTGTCGGCCGAGGCCTTCGCCAACGTCGGGCGGCTCGTGTCCGGTCCGCTCGACGTGCACCCGGCGGCTCCGAGCAGCAGGCCGGAGACCGCGATCGCGACCAGGAGACGAGGGGTGGAACGAGAACGCATCGAGCCACCATACGAGCCAGACGGAGAGGTCCCTGAGAATCCGACGGGTGTCGTCTCGTAGAAGGGAGGCATGCCCCACCACCCCGACGACCGCCCGCTCATCGGACCGGTCCGGTCGCCCGAGGTGCACTGCATGACGCTCAACGTGCGTCGCCGCGTGCCGCGGCAGCTGACCCACCCGGACGCCTGGGAGCGTCGCCGCGACGCCGTGCTCGCGCTCGTCACGTCCGAAGCGCCCACCGTCGTCGCCGTCCAGGAGGCCCTGCCCACGCAGGCGGACGACCTCACCGCCGGCCTCGGGTCGGGTTGGGAGCCCGTCCTGGCCGGACGGGGAGCGCGCGGAGGTGGTGAACAGGTCGGCCTGTTCCTCGACCGTTCCCGCCTCGACGTCGTCGAGCGCCGCACCTGGGCGCTCTCCCGCACGCCCCACCGCCCCGGCTCGCGGTCGTGGGCCACGTCCTTCCCCCGGCACGCCGTCGGAGCCGTCGTCGACGACCGCGCGACCGGCGCTCGGTTCCTGGCGATCGCCACCCACCTCGACGTCGCCTCGCCGTGGGCCCGGCTGCGGTCCGCCGAACTGCTCGGCCGGATCGTCCGGCAGCGCGGCCTGCCCGCCGTGGTCATGGCCGACTGGAACAGCCCCGCCGGATCCGCACCATGGCGAGCCCTGGCGGAGGCTGGGGTCGAGGACAGCTGGGGGCGGGCCTCCAGGCAGGTGGGTGAGCCCTACGGGACGTACCCGCACTACGGGAGTCCGCGTGTCGGTGGCCGGCGGATCGACGGGGTGCTCGTGACCGCTGAGGCGGAGGTGGACCGCGTCGCGGTCGACGTGCGGCGGCCGGGCGGCGTCTGGCCGTCCGACCACGCCGCCGTGCACGCGGTCGTGCGGTGGGCGTCGTGATCGCCACGCTCGGGCCGACGTTCCTGCGGCCGCGGTTCCTGGTGGCCGACGTGGTGCGGGCGCTGACGCTCGTGAGCGTCGTCGTGGCGAGCGTCGGGTGGGGTGGGACGGCGTTCCCGGTCATGGCGCTGGCGCTGCTCGGGGTCGTGGTGCCGCGGATGCTCGGGCTGCGGCCGGCCTTCGACGTGGCGGTGTGCGTGCTCGTGCTCCTCGCCGGGTGGTCGAGTGTGCTCGAGTGGTACACGACCGTCTTCCTGTGGGACAAGTTCATGCACGTCGTGCTGACCGGGCTGCTCGCGGCGGTGCTCTACGTCATCGGTGCCGACCTGCGCGCTGTGCCGGCCCCGCACGCCGAGCGCCGGGTGGTCGTCGCGGTGCTCGCGCTGTGTGCGGGACTCGCGGTCGGGGCGGTCTGGGAGATGGGGGAGTGGCTCGGGCACAACTTCGTCGACTCGAAGATCTTCGTCGGGTACGACGACACGATCGGGGACCTGGCGGCGGACGGGTCCGGCGGGTTGCTCGTCGGGCTCGGGTTGCCGTGGTTGGCGGCGCGGCGCGAGGTGGTGCGGCCGGGCTGAGCGTGTCGTTCGCGTCGCGTTGCTCCGACTCGCCGTGGCACGGAGGGGGTCTGACGTCCGCTATGCTGGACCGGTCGCTCGCGCTCCGGTCGGACGTGGGCGAGGATCCTCCTGGATCCTGAGTTCTCCGGAACTCGCGGGCTGTGGCGCAGCTTGGTAGCGCACTTGACTGGGGGTCAAGGGGTCGCAGGTTCAAATCCTGTCAGCCCGACCGAAACGTGTCTGACACGATGACAGAAGCCCACCGAGGATCTCGGTGGGCTTCTTCGTTTCAGTGGCCATCGCGGGATCACACCGGACGCTGAAAGAGAGCGCCTACTCCGCCTCGCCGAGTGTGCGGCGTACCACCTTCGCGACCGTGTAGAGCCACACCCGGCAATTCGCATCCCCGTGCGCATAGAGATCTTTGACGACCTCCAGGACTGGACCCAGCGCACCCGGCGGTCAGCTTGTGCGGCACCGAGAGCACAAGCTCTGTGGCCGCATCAAGCGTGTACGAGCCCGCCTCGGTGGATGCGAGATGGTCGATCCTCAACCCGAACTGGTCCCCCGCGGACTCCGTCATCGACGGCTCTACCGGGCCGCCATCGGGGGCGAACGATGAAAGTCCTGTTGTGCAATCCACGAGCCCGCTCATCATTAGGCCCGCGGCCGGTGATCGAGCCATAGCCGCGAGGTAGGCCGTGAGTCACGGCGATGCAATCTGGAGCCATAGATCCGGCGGATGTCTACGCAAAGAGGTCGGACGGGCCACGGTACTCGAGCTCGACCGTGTCGCCGACGCTGGTCGCGGTGACTTTCAGTAGTCCCTGGCGACGTGGGCTCAGGCGCGCGGTCAGCACGCCAACTTGCCGGGCATCTGCTGTCTCGAGCAAGGTTGTTCCGTTGGTCTGGGAGAGCGCCCGGTATGGCTCGCCGAAGCTCGGCTCGTAGCCAGGCATCCAAGTCACTATCGACTGGTGCACCTCGTGAACCCACGTTCGCTGGCGCGACGTGACGCTGCGCCTGGCGAAGCTCGTCCACAGTTCGTGGGTGGTCGGAGTCGGCCACGCCATGCCTCCGGCTGCGAGTTGTGTCGCGTCGGACGTCATCCACTCATGTAGCCCGCCAAGCGTCGAGAACTCGGCTCCAGTCGACTCAACTGCGGCGAGCGCTCCCGACCGAGACGCGAAGCCTGCACGCATCAGCGTTGAGGCGGCTCTGTTGAGTGTGCCGGCCTCGACGGCGGCGACGCTCAGTCCGGCCTCCAGACCCGATAGCTCCCAGGGGAATGCATCGGGGGCGGGGTGTGCTGTAGCGCGAACACGGACGGCTTCGAGTGCCCACGGGAGTCGGTATGCGAGGGTGTCTTCAATGAACTCGGCCGTTTCGAGGCTGTCGTCGGCCGCGATTTCTACGACTGGGTGCCCTCGCAGCCACCCGACCAGAATCTTCTCCCAGTTACGCGGTCGAGTCTTCGGAGTGAAGGGGAAGATATCGAGCGCGATCCTGGCGAAGCGGGTGATGGCGTCGATCGCTTCTCCATCCATGCCGAGTCGGATGGCCGCTTCGGCGATTTGCAGGTGACGGTTGAGGTGCTCAGCATGTGAATCGAGTTCCCGGCCGGTCGCAAGCCCAACGCCGGCCAGGTAATACCCGCGCCGCTGATCCGGAGTCGTGTTCCGCCAGATGACTCCAGCTCGGGCCACGAGACCTGTCCGCAGTGCGTTGCGCACAGGTTCCTGATAGCGAGCGATCGTCCGGGCCCACAGCGACGAAGCGAGAACAGCATCGAGCGCGGTACCGAGATCGGCCTCCGTGATAGATGAGTCACTGAGCAGGCCAAGTATCGCGCAGTCCAGACTTGCGAGCTGGCCCGGCCAGGACTTCATAGCTTCGCTCGTGGTCTCTTCGTCCTCGGTCGCAATCGCGGGGAAAGACCAGTCGGCAACCCCTGTCACGTACTCGGTGAACTCGGCCCAGTCGACCTCACCGAGACTGTCGGACATCCTCTGGAGCAGGGTAACGAGGAGTCGGAAGAGTCCGCTCTGCATATCCCGCAGCTGCGAATCTTCGACGAGCTGTTCCCAGTTCTGTCGTGCTCGTCGGGTGGGCTCGAACATCGGATGCACGACAAGTCCGGACGAATCGACGAACGCTCGTCCGGCGCGGCCAACGACATTGCGGAACTCGGCGCCATCGATGATCTTCCGGTTGCGCCACAGACTGTGCACCACAAGCGAGCTCGCCGACAGGTTCAGTCCCTGCGCCAGCGTGGGGGAGGAGATCGTGATCTTAAGTTCTCCCTGTTGCAGAAGCTTCTCAACTTCTCTGCGGTACGGCCCTGGCAGAGAGCCGTGATGGATGGCGACGCCCATGCGCAGGCAGGCAAGGAGAGGATGGTCGGCTCCGAACCATTCTTGACCGATGCTCAGTGCGGTGTTCAGGACAGTCGGGTCGCCATCGAAGACGCTACGGAGCGCACCTTGCCTGGCCAACTTGACAATCAACTTGGCAAACGCGTTGACAGAGGTCTTCAGTGGGCAGAACACCAGTACGGTCTGGCCGTCGTCGACCAGCCGCCAGGCGGTGGCCAGCGTCAGTTCTTGCGCGTCCTTCGGGAACGGGAGCTTGCGTTGCTTGCTGGGAACGGTCTCCGCGGTGAGGAATCGGGGCACGTACGGTTCCTCACCGCCGACAGTGATGTTCAGCCTCGCGTTGTCTCCCCGCCAGACGACCGCTCCGTACCGGAGCGTGGTGGGACGCCAGTCGCTGCTGATCAGTCCATCGGGCTCATCGTCTGTGAGCCAATCGACGAAGTCCTTCACCTCGTCGCCCTCGGGCAGGATCGCTGAGAGGCAGATGATGCGACGAGTCTTCGCATCGGGGCGGCGAAGGAGGCGCTGGATCTGGACCTCGTACCGGACCTCCCGCTCGTTCGCGCCGATCATGTGTCCCTCGTCGAGCACGATAAGCCCGACATCGTTGAGGAGATCCGGATCGTTGCGGAGCGCGAAGTCGAGCTTCTCGGGAGTAGAGACCACGATGTCGCGCTCCTGGAGGATGCTTTCGTCGACATCACTGACCCCAGTGGCGCCGTACAAGGATGAGATGGTCTTGCCGAGAGGGACGAAGGTGCGCTCCAGCGCGGTCTCGGTCTGTGCGGAGAGCGCCCGGAGCGGGGTGACGAACACCACTCGTTTGCCTTCGGCCAGGGTCGCGAGGATGCACAGTTCGGCGACGCGAGTCTTGCCGGCGCTCGTGGGGAGGGAGAGCACGAGATTGTCTTGGGTGTTCAGGACCCGTGACGCAGCTTCCAGTTGGGAGGGCCAGAGGTCGATTTCGGAGCGGCGTCGGCGGAAGAGCGAGGCGATGAATGTGGCGCGCAGGCGATCCCACTCGCCAACGTCCCCGTCTCCCGGGCCAGTCGGCAAGACCACGTGGAAGCTGGATTCCCACAGACCCCGGAGCAGGTGGATCGCCAGTCGATGACACCACCACTGTGGCACCATGCTCAGGGCGGCTGCGCCGCGCATACCGATCTGCAGTCGCGCGATGGCGCCCGTGAGGAGCGTTGGCTCGCCACGTTCGAACGCCAGCATGGCCACGCTGATCGCGGCCATAAACGCATCGGCCAGGGCGGTATCGGTTACATCGAGGACATCGGCCCCGCCGTCGAGATCGTTGTTCGTGTCGCTCGGGTCGAGCGTGCGGCGTAACTCCGCGGCGAGGCTCGCATCTGTCGCCTTTTCATCTGCGCGGGTTTCGGAGACGAGGCCCGTCAGTGTGTCAAGATCCCGGAGCATGAGCAGAACCAAGCATCTCTCGATGGGTGAGACGTTCTGATCGTTGCGCGTCGCGGTCAGAAGTGAGTAGGCCCGTGCTGAGTATCGTGCGAGGTGAAAGCTGGCTGCAGCGACCACGCGATGAAAGCCCAGTTCTGGTGTTCCTTCCCCTCGGGCGACGACGGATTCGATTGCTGCCGCTGCGTTCTCGAATGCCTGTCGGGACACGTCGGTAGGTCCCTCAAGATCGCTCAGCTCTAGGCCGTGCTCCAGTAGCGCGTAACCGTAGGCGAGAAGATCGTGGCTCAGTAGGACGTCAAATGCGGGAGCGTCCTCCGGGAGAGCGCCATCGCGCCATATCATTGCGCGCGCTTCCCCGCGGGCGAGGAGCCGTCCACGAAAGCCCGGCGCAGTTGCCCGACCGATCGCGGTTTCGAGATCCTCAACGCGCCCGGGCATCACGGATCACCTTCTCGAAGACTCGACGAATGAACGCCTGGTGCTCTGGGACCTGTAGCCCCACGCCGAGTCGGCGGATCTTGCCCGCGTAGGCGTTGGTGTGATTGCGCAGCAACTTGAGAGGGTTGTTGCCGGAGAACGTGAACAGCAGGTGCAGTACCTCGCTTGGTCGGATACGTGCGCGAAGTTGGGCGGCGATGATCTTCACGTGCAACTCCGTCTCGCCCACCTCGCGCAGACGCGCGGCGACGAACATCAGTGCATGGGGCGTCGGCAGGCCGTGATCGCTCAGCAACGCCGTCTCAGCCTCGTCCAGAGTCGAAGTCGACAGGCTCGCGCGACTCTTCGCCTCACCCTTGAGGAACTCGAGCTTGTCGTCGTCCACCAGGCGAACGCCGAGGAGATCATCGCCGCGCATGGGCATATCGCGGCTGTCCTTCCACCGCAGGCGCGCGATCATGCGATAGCCGAGTTCTCGCGCCACATATTGGGTGCCAAGGATCTCTCCGAGTTCGCCCGACCGGGTCCGCTTGCTGACCGGCAGCTTTCCGCTGAGGACTTCCGCCGCCTCGGGCTTGCCGAGCTCGCGTAGCACTGCCGCGATCTCATCTGCAGAAACATAGTGACGGGGCACAGCGGCAGCAGCCCATGTCACCCCCGTGTTCACCGCGGCCTCGTCGAGCGGCACCATCCTCACAACTTTGTGAGGGCCGACGTCCTCCCGCGTGGTGGTCACCCACGACTTAATTCGAGCCATCCGAGCAATCCTCCAAAAGTTGCCTGGTAAAACGAATCGTCCGGCCTGCAGGACGCGTGAGCTTGCGCATGGTTAGCCATCGTTGGAAATGATGCGGCTGGTCGGGGTGACTTCACTGGTCGGCACCGATGACAGAGAACTGCGCGCCGACGCTCCGACACGTCGCCTCTGCCTCGAGAAGGAGGGTGCTGAGCTGCGCGTGTCGACCCCGTAGGCTCGAAGTCGCGCCTCCAGCGTCGATCTCGTACTTGCCTCGTAGCGTGTGCGGGTGGAGCACCACGACTCGGCGCCTGATCTTCCTTCTCCTGCCGAGGAGTTCGTCCGCGAAGCCGGAGGCGTCGAGGCCAGGGTTGTCCTCGTTCCAAACTCGGGCGTTCGCGGACAGCGCCCGGAGCTTCGCGGCGATCGCTTCCGGCTCTGCGTAAGCGAGGTTCTTGATTGCCTGGGCTATGACCACCTCGTACTCGCTCACTGACAGCCCACGATTGGAGTCCCCGCTCTTGCCACCTTTCGCGTGGATGAACGTCAGCAGGCTCTCTCCGTCGTCATCGATCGGTGCTAGATGAAGGAAGTCCGCGATCTCGCCGCTCCCGTCATCGCACAACAGGATTCCGGGACGCCCTTCGCCCCACCGGTCGTATACCCAGCTGAACAACGAGTCATCACCCATCTCGCCGATGCGAGAGAGGTCAGCAGCCCGCCGATCGGTCGCATTCAGGCGGATCGGCTTCTCCTTCGTGACATCCACTGTGCGCGGCGTGGTGAAGTCGACCCACTCCCACCCCGTGAACGGCACTGCTGAGTAGTGCGGGAGGTACGCCACTCTCCCGGACACCACGTGGCCGTCGGAGTAACGAATCTTCCCCCATCCCTCCTCCACGAGGATGGTCTCGATAGCCTGCTCGTAATCGTCGAGCTCATCCGTCTGCTCCGCCGGGACGACCCTCAAGGCAACCGTGTTGGAGGCCTGCGGGTACCGGATCTCGAGCGTCACATGGGCGATGGCGGACCCCTGGGCGACGAGATGAACCACCGCGTAAACGCTCCGGTCACCGGTGTCATCGTCCTCGATGATCGTCGAGTCCGTCGTGTCGAGATCCAGACTCACCTGTTCCAGCAAGGCCAAGGCGTCGGCCGCCTCCGACGTCCCCAATTCGCGTTCACCCTGCGGTGCCCAACCGATCTCGTCAGGAACTCCGAGTTCGTCCAGCGACTCGACTGGCTGTGCAAGCTCGGCGATCGGCGTCGCGATCGCTGACGCGCCCGAAAGTAACTTCAGCGCCCACTCCGTTCGCTCACAGAAGTCGGCGAAATCCGCCGACTGGCCCAGCCAGATCCGATGCTTGGACGGCGAGAGACCGATCGACTCATAATCGTCTTCTCCGAGGGGTACTCGCGAGCGACCGGACGAGAAGTGGTAGGTCTGATCGCCGAACGGATCGATCACCGAGCGGACGTTGAGCCCCGTGAGCTGCTTGCTGTCGGCCTTCGTCTGGACAGGATGGTGCAGGCCCTTCATCCAGACCGTGGGCATCGCCCAGGTGCTGTGGGTGAACGCACCGTTGATGAGATCTGCAGGCATCAGCTTCACCTTCGTCACAGTCCCGTCGTCCACGGCGCGCACGATCCGTCCCCAGTCGGACGGATGCGAGGTGTACACGGCAATCGAACGTGCGCACTTCAGCACGAGGACGAGGTGCAGGACGTCGTGGAGGACTGGACTGACGTGACGAGCGCCGGTAGGGGCGCTGAGTTCAGGTCCGCGCCACCAAGAGGGGGTCTCGCGTACACGGTACACAAATCCCTTTCCCTCAACGGACGCGTTCGTGAACTTCTCGACCGTGTGCACGCTGCGGGGTTCGCCACGCTCGCTGTTCGGACGCCCCGAGAACACCGCATTTCGGATCTCGGCGAGGAGCGTGGCCACGCTCCGGTTCGAAGAGCCGGCCACGAGCAGGCCGAGCGACAGGTACGGCCCGAAGTGGGATGGGTCGATCGTCATAGTAGAGAGCATATGGGAGCGGTGGCGTTCAGTATGTACTGTGGCGGGACGAATTCGACCATACGAACGCGAGCCGGTTTAAGTACGGCCGTCATCTGACGCTCTGCGGCCCGTGCTTCCTTTTTCTCCTCGCCCAGCGGCAACGGAAGATGAGACTGCGACGCTGTCATCGCGGCCTGCAAGCCAGGGTCGCGCGCAGCAACCTTCCAACGGGAGTCAGGTGCCGTGATCATGAGTCCAAGTTGCTGGTGACCTCTGACATCGATTCGGCGACCTGCGACAGCTCAAACACCATGTACCGGACTCGCGTCGATCATCGAATCTGGGCACCCGGATCACGCATTGGCCGGGTATTCACCCATGCGTTTGGGTTTTCGCCGCGACCACGAGCTGGGGACGGGCATATTGCCGTTAACAACGATTACTGCGACCAGGGAGGGGGTCTCCGGGCTGTCGAGACCGTGCAGCGCGGGCACGAGGGTGAATACATAGTTCTCGGGTGCCCCGACTGTGAGCTCTTTCGGGCTCATATCTAGGATCGCGAGGATTGACAGGTGCCGACCGTCCGCCGAGGCGTACTGGGTGGCTTGCCCTATGTACTTGGGGGCAGAAGCCTCGGTCACGGGGACAAGGCGTTCGACTTTCAGTTCGGCGGTAATGCAACCGTGGCGAATATCGAGGTAGCCGAGCGCCAAGGGGTTGCCACGCTCGACACGTCCCTCCAGCTCCGGGTCCGCAAGCAGATCGGCGAAGAGATCGTCATGGAATTGCCGCTCTGTGACGCGCGCGCCGCGACGATACTTCTTCTCCCACGTGAATCGGAACCCGGACCGGCACACCGAGGTGAACAGCCGACAGAACGCTTGCACCTCGTCGTCCGGGAAGTCACCGGCAAGCGATGAGTAGAGGGCAAGCAAATGCTCATCAACGATGTCGTAGGTCGTCAGCGCGTCTCGTGACGCGTCGAAGGGACGAAGCCGGATCTGTGCGTGGCCCGCGATGTCTAGCCGTTCTACCCGCGGCTTACCCTTTACGGACCCCGACCAGCTAGCGGCAATGACGAACGGAGGCGCAGGACGACCTGCAGGCAGAGCGAACCGTAAGACTAAGGTTCCTTCCCCAGTCAGGACACCGTCGAAGCCGTCGCTCCTCTTCCAGGTCATAACCGGAAGCTGGATGTCCTTCGCTGACAAACCGCCAACAAGTTCCAGGTCGAGGCGGTCGGCCCAGACGGGCCACTCGTCGACCTGAAGCTTCACGCCTAAGGAGTACACCGTGTGCCGCTGGAGCACCGCGGGTCCTGTTAGCTGTCGGTCGTCAACGGAGATCATCGCGACCGCGACCGCCTCGGGCGCGATGACTGCATCTCGCTCGGTCGGTCGTTCCGCTTGAAGCGGAGCACCCTCGATGATGATGAGCGGGAGCGGCAGCGACGCCCACTCACCAACTAGCGCGATGGGGTCTACGTCCCCTTCTTCCTGCAGCACGCGGATGAGCTCAGCTGATAGCAATGCTCCTAACGGATCATCGGTGCCCAGTTCGCTTTCGACGCGCTGGGTGAGGGAGCTGGCGGATCGTTTCACCGTTCGCCGCCGGGCCCGAGCTGCAGGGTCGTCGCGGTCCATCTCCGCCGCTTCGAGCCTCAAAAGATGTGCGGCGACGACACACAGCTCTGCGAACAACCTGAGATAAGCGGCGGTGGGCGTCGCACGCTGCGACCACTCCGTTAACTTCGTCGCTTCTTCTTCGAGCGACAAGGCAGCGGCGTCAATGCTGCTGACGGACGACAGGCCCGCGGTCCCGGTCAACAGCCTGCGGATTGATATCCGCAGCGCACTCTGCGCATGCAGGTTGAATGCCAACGACGGGAAGCCGTTCTCGTCGGTCGGCTCCTCGTCGACGTGAGGTGGCTCGTCTCCCGAAATGGCCGCGTTGACGAGCGTGGTCAGAGTGCGCTGCCGGTCAAATGCCTGCGTCTTTGGGATCGACGCCTCAAGCCGCTCGCAGATTGCACGAGCGTCGTCTGCTCGGTTGGCGCGCCAAGCCACTTCGACGATGTGCAAGCCTGCGAGGATTCGCTCGGGGCCGGGTGCCTGCGCGGCAGCTTTCAGATCCGCTACTCCCAATCCGACCAGACCCTGCCCACACTCGAGGAGTGCGACCTCTTCCGTGTCGTGTCGCCGGTTGAACGGTGAGTTGTAGGTTGAGTCGGCCACTCGGCCGAGTCGTATCTGGGCGGACTCAACACTCTTCCGTGCTCTAGAAGACCAGTTCACCCGGAGAACGTCGTTGATCTCGTGGGCCGGCAGCGCCGCAGAGACCTTCAGTAGCGTTCGCTCCAGCGCGACGTTGTCTTCGGGAAGCCGCTGTAGGAGACGGCCGGCGCACTCCACCGATGGTTCAACGAGGGAGGAATTCGGGCCGCCGACCTTGCTGGACGCGAACCACGTCACAGCGAATCGCAATCCCGACCGCATCGCATCCTCGGTCAGGCTGAGCCGAGGAAGGCTCTCCAGTAACGCGGTAATCACGGCGATGTACTGGTTCTCCATGAGGACCGGCAGCAAGTCCTCGAACAGGCTGGGCAGGGGATTCCTCGAAGCGACCTCGGCCCAGGCGCGGATAGCTGTAGCCACAAGGGCAGGGGACGAGCTCATGAGGTTCGTATAGAGAACGGGTATGACAGCTGTCAGCACTCCTGGCCTCTGGCCGGCATCGCGTCCGATGTTGCCTAGTACCCGCAAGAGGCGCGCGCTAACGCCCCAGTCCTTCTCCTCATCGCGTTCGTGGCTGAGGAACTTCACGACAGCATCCAGAGCGATGCTTGGATCGGCCTGCGCCGCGTACTCGACCGCATCGAGGCAGCGGGAGGCGGCGGACCTCAGGACCGTCTGCCGTGTCGCCCACTCCATCTTCGCAAGCGCGTCGGGTAGGGCGTTTGTTGGTACGAGAACCTGCGATCTGGGCTGGTCAGCCGCGCTGTTTGCGGTGATGAACCCTCCCAGGAGCACGTCGATCTGGCTTGCGGCCCAATAGGGGGCATCCCTGGCGAGATCGAGAATGATGTCCGCAGCCTGCCCCGCCACGTCGTATCCCCATCCTCCGGCAAGTCGCAGCATCGACGTTTCGAAGATCCGCGCGCGCAATTGCTGACGGTCCTCATCGGACAGTTTGGGTTCCTCGCCCTGCCAACCACGGTCGGGGTCGACAAGCTGCGAGAGAAACCACCACACCTTGAAAAGGGTTCCCCGTTGCTCATCTGAAGCACCCTCGCCCGCTGCAGCCCAAGCCTCCTCCGCGCCATCCACACCACGCACGATGAACAGGCCCAGCGCCCGCTGGACGGCTGCATGAGAATGCCCCTCCATCTCGTCATCAGCTGTGAGCAGATTGCGGACGAGAGCAGGAACAAATCGTGGAGCGATGGGCTCATCCATGATCAGCAGCTGAGCAATCGCGCCTGCCGCGGTGGCACGACTGCGGCTCGAGTGAACGGTCGCCGTCGGCGACCTGTTGCCAGGCGGAAGCTCCAGACCAGACAAGGAAGGCGGGCCAGGCAGCATATCTTCAAGAAGTTCCATCAGCGTGTCGCTCGCCCGATCTGCAAGGAGCTTCAGCGTCGCGGGATCAGTAGAGCGGCTCTCGCCCGAATACCCGAAATCGTCCTCTAAAGGACCGTATGCGACATAAAGAAGAGACCTGACAACGGACGCCGTGAAATCATCGGGTCGCGTGACGTTCTGAAACTGCAAAAGCACTCGCGCGGCATCCTCTGCTGCCCAGGTCTCGAGCACGGCGAGCGCGGCATCCACGACGTCCCGCCGCCAGCGCATCTGGGTGCGAGCGAGGATTCGCAGTGGCTTGAGCATGGTGGGACGGCCAAAGCCCACGAGTATCAGCATCTCTGCGACCACGACTTCAGAGAACGTGTCAGGCGCCTTCTGTGCGAGAGCGGTCAGCCGTCGCAGCGCTGCGGCAGCGCTCTCATCATCGGATGCATCCAGGACATCGAGGTCCCGCAGAGCGCGTTCCATGGCTGGATCAGCCGACACACGGAGAGCACCACGCTTGCGGACACGCTGTTCTCGAAGTGCTTCTGCTTCGGCCTTCTCGGCATCAGCGATAAGTGCGGCCTCGGCCTCATGCCTTTCCTCGGCCTCCACCAGCCCAGCGAGCGTCGGCACCTGACCGGAGGGGCGGCGGAGCTCGCAGCCGATGCAGTTCTCCGTGTAGAACTGGCGGGCTACCGAACCAAGTTGAAGCCCAGCGGTCGTCCCGTGGGCTTTGATGCACCCGATCTTGCGCATGTTAATCGGGAGGCCCACGGCAGGTTCGAGCATGCCTTGCCCGCCGAACGGGACGAACTCCATGTGGAGGCAATGGTTGTGTGCGAGCTGGATCACCCGAGCGTTTTCCTTGCCCCGGGCGATGGCCTCCTCGAAGTGTGCGTCGAAGCTCAACTGCGTCCACCCCCAATCTCCCCTGCAATGCCAGCGGTTCGGCGCCGATAGACCGATGGCTTGACTCTACCGACGCCTCGGAGTGCCCGGAGCGGGATCAAAGACTCCATGTGTAGTAGACACGCCCTAGCGGCTCGCGCCCGACTGGGACGCCACGAGTTGCTCGGTCAGCGTGATCCGCGTCACCGACGCGACGTACCGTGCGGCGTTTGCAGACGCCCGACGGATCGCTGCAGGAGAGAAGTCGCCGACACTGTTCTCGGTGTCCCTCGAGACCGCGGGGCCGAACGGCCCGGGAATCCTGCGACTGTTCGGGACCGACATCAACGTGGAGGGACTCGAGTTCGAGCCCGATTCACACACGGCGAAACGGGAGATGTTCGCCGAGTTCTTCAGCCGCGACCGTCCCGCGCGCGATGAGCTGCTCGTGTTGTAGCTGCAGTCGACGTCCACATCGCTGTGCAACGCGCTCACTGTGGGTGACGATCACAAACTTGGTTCCCGCTTGCTGCAGCCGATCGAAGAGGGCGAGCACGTCGTCTTCGGTCGCCTCGTCCAGTGCGCCGGTGGGCTCATCGGCGAGGACGACGGCAGGGCGCTTCGCGATGGCTCGAGCGATCGCGACGCGCTGCGCTTCTCCTCCTGACAGTCGTCGTGGGCGCTTGCCAGCGAGGTGGCTGATGCCGACCGCCTCGAGAGCCTCATGCGCTCGGTCGGCGGAGTCAGCGCGAGCAGGAACGCCGAGCCGGACGTTGTCGAGCACGCTCCGGTCGCCGAGGAGCCCGTGGTCCTGGGTGACGATGCCGATGTGTCGGAGTCGATGCGCCGCCATCCTCCGTGCGGTGCGCTCGAGCACGTGCCCGTCGTGCTCGTATGTCCCGCCGAAGTCGGTGTCGAGGCCGGCGAGGATCCGGAGCAGCGTGCTCTTGCCGGATCCGCTCCGCCCGGTGATCGCGACCGAGTGATCGTCTTCACGAAGGTCGAAGTCGAGTCGGTCGAACAGCGCTCGGGTCGATCCGTCGGGCTCGGTGATGGTCTTCGAGACGTCGCGCAGCACGATCATCGTGGGGCACCTCTTCGCCGGCCGAGTGCGCCGTCCGCCACGCACCAGAGGAGCAGGGCGGTGCCGGCGCCGAGTCGAGCCATCTCGCTGTCGTTGGGGAGCAGTGCGCTGGTCGCGAGGAACAGCCCGAGCGCGGCGGTGTACTCGGTCAGGCGGCTTGCGCGGAACAGTCGGTTCGTCGCGTCCGGGCTCCTCCCGAGGAGATGGTGCACCCGCGCCACTGGCGCACGACGGTGATGCAGGAGCCGGTGGAGGAAGGCCGTGATGATGCCCACGCCCGCGGTGAGGATGATGAGCAGCGCAGTGACGAGCACCAGGTTGTCCTGGATGAGCTGGCGGACGAGGGAGAGCTGCACGAGGTAGGTCGGTACTCCGAGCAACGTGTACGACCGGAAGCTGGTGTCGTCTCCGATCGCGTCGAGACGCGCGACGACGTCCCCGAAATCGAGGCTGTGATCGACGGCGAGGTCGGCGTTGAGCACCTGGAACACCAGGCGTCCGAACAGCTCGGGATCCACCCGGTCGAGCGCTGCTCGGTCGAGTCCGGCGAGTGTCGGCGGGTAGGGCACGATGACGGTGCCGTCGAGGTAGTGGTTGGGCTCACCGCGGAAGTACATGGCACTGTCCGGCTCGAGGAAACCGACGACCTCGAGCTCCTGCTCCTGCAGGATGACCGCTCCGGTGAATCGCGCTCCAACCTCGTACACGCCGCGGTACTCGTTGCCGAGCAGCACCGGGATCCGGCCAGATCCCCAGTCGACAGCGTCCCAATCGATCGGCACGCCGTCCTGAACGGAGAGCCCCGCGAACTCGTACGCGGTCTCGTTGAGCTGGACGGACTTGATGTCCTGAACGGTCCTGCCGGACTCGTCCTGGTACTTCCCCCTGAGCGTGTACTCGGTGCCGTAACCGATGTCGAAGCGGTCGTCGCCGCGGAAGTCCTGGACGGTCACGGGCTGGTCGTACGAGGAGATGAAGTCGAATCGGGGCTCATCGTCGATACGGTCGACGAACGAGGCGACGTCGTCGAGTGCGTGCTGGTCTCGCCGGATCGCTTCGAACGCATCCGGGCCGAGATCGTCGACCACCGTGTAGAGGTCGGCATCGGCATCAGCGGACAGTCCTTGGGCCACGGCCTGCGATGTGGACTGGGTGAACGACGCCACGTTGTACCAGCAGAGTGCGAGCAGCACGAGCAGGACGATCTTGGCGACGATGATCGCCCAGTTGGACCGGAGGTCGTTCAGCAGTTCCATCGACGGCTTCCTTGCAAGAACGAAGCGACGGACACGGCAAGCACGACGGTTCCGACCGCGACGACTGCGGCGGTGACGTCGAGGTCGAGGATGGTGGTCTGCCTGACGACTGCCGCGCCCGCGAGGGCAGTCGTACAGGCGGCGGTGCCGATCACAGCGACTCTGGCGGCTGCGCTGCGCAGGGTGTTCAGCGGTCGGATCCCGGTGGTGAAGCGGACGGCGGCGGTGCGGAGTTCCCATCGTCCGGCCTGAAGACCTGCGACCACGGCGATGAGCATGATGACGAGCGCGCCGAGCGCGACCAGGACCGGCGACACGGCGTCGACGTTCGTCCTGCGGTTCGTGCCGTCGTCGATGATCTCGACGCTCCTGCCCGGGAACTGTGCGCGGTAGTGGTGGGCGCTGCTCGGGCCGTCCAGGAGCAGCCGTTGCGGTGACGCCGAGAACCGCGACGGATCACCGAGGACCACATCGTCGGACAGCAGGCTGTCGGCCCGGACGCCGAGTCGCCCCACCACGTTGTACGGCTTGCCATCGACGGCGATGTCGTCGCCGCGGATGGCAACGTCAGCGCCGGCGAGGGCTTCGCCGGGGCGCCCGGTCAGTGCGTGCCCGTCGTGCAGTGGGACGTCTGTCCACTGTCCGGACAGGACCACGACGGCGCGGACGTCACCGTCCAGACCCACGAACACCTTCGTCCCCGGTTCGAACGCGCTCCGAGCACGCACGAGTTCATCGAGTGTCGCGGTCACCCACGCGCTCTGGCCCGTACGGAGGTCATTGCCTTCCGCGGCGATGACACGTCGGCGAGCGTCGAACACCCCGAGCAAGACCGTCAACACCATGGCCAGCAGGAGCAGGCCCGCGATTGCCGTGATCTGTTGCTTCGTCACGTCTTCTCCTCACGCAGCAGCGGGTGCGAGCCGTCGGCTCGCACCCGCTGCGATGTGTCACCTGCCGTAGTAGGTCTTCGCGCTACCGACACCGTTGCCGGGCTGGTTCGGTCGGTACGGCTTCCACGCGGTCACTGCTTCCGTGCCGGACTTGCCCCACTTCCGGCCGGAGTCAGCGATGATCCTGCTGCCGTGCTCGAGCCGCGCGCGCGTGTAGTGCTGCACCCCTGCCCAGGTCGTCCAACCATGCGAACGCTTGTGCGTCGTCCCGCTGATGGTCTTCCGTTCCGAAGCGCCACGGTGGTTCACCGCGAGCACCGTCATCCCGGTTTCTGCGCCCTCGACGGTCCCGGTGCTCTCCGACCATCCGCCGATGACTCCCTGGCTCCCTGCAACGTCCTGCGCATGCGCGGGGGCCGTGCCGAGGAACACCATCCCCCCGACGGCCGCTGCGGCGAAGCCGGCGGTGATACGCCGAGCCTGTTGACCGATCTTGCTCATCGACTGCTCCTTCTCTCAATGCTGACGTTCAGCCGTTAACATGTCAGACGTAGAACGTTTTGTCTAGCGAGTCCATCGTGGTTCGCAACCGTCCGGCGGAGACGTGATCCGGATCTGCAGCGCGACCACGGACGGACGAGAGGCCCGGTGGTACACACCGTCGGTGACTGCGAACAGCCCCTGCTTCGCGGCCAGATCGGACAGGAGTGCAGCCTGCTGCTGGATCGCCACAGAAGCGTCGTTCTGCTTCAGGCGCCTTTCATCCGAAGCGCCCTGCTGGTGCCGTGACGCTCATCGCTCGTCCGAGCGATGTCCTCGTCCGATCTCCCGATCGACCGCACCGGTCTGGAGCCTCGCTCCGGTCGGTCAGAGCTTGACGGGGAACGTGGCGAGGAGGGCGATGCCGGCGAGCGCGCCAACGACGGCTGTGATCAACAGGACATCTCGCAGTCGCTCGCGCAGTTCCCGTTGGGACAGGGCCGTGAGGAACAGGACGAGGGCGAAGAGGACGGTGAGGATGGAGTAGTTGTCCGCCCGTTGGTTCATCTCGAGCGCCCGGGCGAAGCGTCCATCCGCGCGATCGGCGAGTGCGGTCGCGGCGGCGGTGCCCTCGGGGACGTAGGACCGCTCGGCGAACGGTCCGGCCGCTGCTTTCCCGTCGGCCTGCCAAGCCTCGAACGCGGTCCGGAGCTCCGGGGTGAACCGTTGCTCGACGTAGTCCCGGAGCACCGTGTCGTTGCGTGCATCAGCGAGGACCCACTGCACCCAGATGGTGAGGTCCCACTGCCGGGCGTCGCGCGCTTCAGAGGTCGCGTCGGCGGCTTGCACCCGAGCGCTCGAGGCCTGGCTGAACGCGATCGACATCTCGCCGCTCCACTTCGATGCCTGGAACCCGCACCAGGCGGTGAGGACCGCGGTGATCGAGAGGATGAGGACGGTGATGAGCTCGCGGTTCGAGCGCCAACGAGTCCGGCGATCGGACTGCCCTGTACTGCTCATGCCTTCTGCTCCCGGCCGTCGGTCCGTTGAACGGACCACCACCTTCGTCCTGCTGGGGGAGGCGCCCATCGCCCGGAGCGGGTGAACTCGGCGAGGACCTGGAACGCGACCACGGACGGACTGGAGGCACGGTGCCAGCTGGCACCGTGCCTCCAGTCCGTCCGTCACCCCGCTGGGGCGGGGCGCCGGGACAGGCTGGTCATCTCGAGAAGCCGCGGATCCGCGTCGGTGTCACTCGGTGGGTCGCCGGCGACGCCGGCGACGCAGCACCAGCGTCCCGGCGCCGGCCAGGAGGAGCAGTGTCGCGAGCAACGCCGGTCCGACAGGTGACTCCGCTCCGGTCGCGGCCAGCGTGCCCGTCGCCGTCGCCGGGATCGTCGGCGGGGTCGTCGGTGCGCCGGCAGCATGGGTCGCTGGTGCCACGGTCGGCGTCGGCGCGGGCTCCGCGGTGGGCGTCGCGGTCGGTCCTGGCACGGCCGCAGCGATCAGCGGGCTCTCGGTCATCGCCGCGCCGGTCAGGCAGTGCTTGAGCTCGGTCTCCTTGACCCAGTGCGACCCTGCGGCGACCGCACGGCAGCCGGAGGCGAACGCGATCTCCCGCTCGTTGTAGAGCATGCGCACGAGCGGCGTGTAGGTCGCTCCGGTAGCGGGGTCGATGCCCGCTCGCGACACGACGTCCCACTGCACGTTCGCAGCCATCGGCGTCACCTGGGATCCTCGCCACGGGTTGGTGGCGTCGTCGTAGACGTCGGCGTCCGAGGTCGGAGCAGCGTTGTCGGGCGCGGCGACGGTGGATCCCGGCAGACGCAGCAGCGCCGCGAACGGGATGATCGTCTCGGCGTGCGCGAAGCGGAAGGTCGCGACCACGTCGCCGCCGGCGACGCGGGCGTCGATCATGGCGAAGAAGTCGTCGAGCAGGGGCTCGGCGATCGAGTACGTCTCGTCGTGCCCGGCGAGGCTCGGGCCCTTCTCGTAGAAGTCCTCGGCGTCGAGCAGGTACGCGAACCACTCGGCATCCGCCGGCCGGCCAGCGAAGTACTGCGCGAAGTCGAACTGGTGCGGAGCGACGTTCTCCTCTTGCATGTCGGCCGCGATGATGTACAGGTTGTACAGCGACATCGCCGCATCGACGGTGCTCTTGATCGACTTCTTCGGATCGCCGCAGGCATCGGGATCGGCCTTCGTGTCGGCACCGGGCGCACACGCCACCGCGCCGCCCTTCGAGCCGTCGGCGGTGTTGTACCAGGTGTGTGCCTTGTCCGTGCCGATCGCGGCGATGAACCCGGGCGTGAAGATGCCGGAGAGCAAGTCCTTCGCCGCTTCGACGGATCGCGGCTTCGCCTCGATGTACTGCAGGGCTGCGGCGATCGTGCCGCCGTCACCGGTCTGTTGGGCGACGTAGTCCTCGTACGCCTGGGCGCGCTGGCGCTCGGGCGACCCTTCGGCCTTCTCGGTGCCGTCCGGGTTCTCGACCTCGTGGAAGTAGAGCAGGTCAGGGCGCGGCTCGAGCTTGACACCCGTGGCCCCGAAGCCCCGCAAGAAGTTCTCGCCCGACTCCGTCGCGCGAGACTCACCCGAGGTCTCGGCGACGACACGCCCGCCCGTCTTCGCCGCAGCTGCGAACAGCTGCTCGTTGCGCTGCGCGGCCCGTGCTCCGATGCCCTGGTGCTGGGTGGCGCCCTGACCGGTGAGCATGCCGTAGCCGTTCGCGACGTTCGCCGCGGTGATGGCGTCGAGGTTCGCGGAGAACGCCTTCCCGATCTCCGGCGTCAGGAACCCGTTCTCGGCCTGCGCGGTCGCGGCGAGACGGTGCAGCAGTGCGTCGTACTTGTACGCGGACAGTCCCCGGGATCCGTGTCGGGCGACCGACTCCGTGGCGACGGGGGCGTAGCCCGTCGGTGCCGGCGAGTAGGCGTCGATGTCCGACTGGCTGGGGGCGATGTACGGCTGCTTACTGCTGGTGAAGCTGGCCTCGTCGGCGTGTGCCGGTGTCGCGAACACCAGTGAGGCGAGGGCGGCGACGGCAACGCAGGACAGTGCGGTGCGGGTGTTCATGGGTCCTCCGGTATCGGGACCCTCGGGCAGCGGTCCGACAAGCAGAGGTAGCGGCAGCGGGTGAACAGCCTTTGACCTGGGGGTGACCGGACGGTGCTGCCGGGTACGGCGGCGCGCGTGGGATGCGACGACAGGAGCGCAGGCCCTGGACGCGTGCCACTGACGGACTGGAGGCCCGGTGCCAGCTGGTACCGGGCCTCCTGTCCGTCAGTTGCGGGCCACCGAGACCTGCCTAGCTGTGCCCGGATCGTCGGGTCAGCTTCGAGCTGACGACGCCGTAGAGCAGCCAAGCGACGACAACGACGAGTGCGACTGTGCCGTACATCGCCGGCAGGGCGCCCTGCACCAAGAACGGCACGAGCAAGAGACTGACCAGGCCGAGGACGGCCAAGGTGATCTTGTAGCTGCGAGGAGACATCAGACCTTCCTGACTTGCACTGGCTGGCGCCCTTGTCGAGGACGAACGGGTTCCACCCCGAGAGCGGGGTTCCGGAGAGCCCGTACCCATCATCGGATGATGACGACGAGCTTGCCTGACCGGGTCCCGTCCTCCATGTCGCGGTGGGCCTGCACGATCTCCTCGAGTGGATACACCTTCGCGATCGGGACCTGCACGGTGCCGGCTGCGACGGCGTCGAGGAACGTCTGCAGCACCGATGCCGGCAGGTCGCTCGCTTCGCCGGAGTACGCGGTGAGGCGCACCCCGTTGGGGATCACCGCCATCGGGTAGAAGTCGGGGATGGTCCAGACGTCGGAGAGCATCCCGCTGAACGACACGGTGCCGTGGACGGCTGTCGCCCGGAGCGTGTCGGGCAGCGTGTCGGTGCCGATCAACTCGACCGCTCCGTTCACGCCGTCCGGCACGATTCGACGGACCGTGTCGGCGATCCTGCCCGAGTCCACCACGACGTGGTCCGCACCAGTGGTGTGCAGTCGCTCCGTGCGGTCCGGGTTGCGCGTGGTGGCGATGACGGTCATGCCCTGCTGCTTCGCCAGCACGATGCACGCCAGGCCGATCGACGACGTGCCACCGCGGATCAGGATCGTGTCGCCCCGGCGGGCACCGACGCCCACGGTGAGCGAACCGTGTGCGGTCTGCAGCATCTCGGGGACGGCGCCGAGCAGGGACCAGTCGAGGCTGCTCCGGAACGGCACGACGCTGCTGGCCGGAACGACGGTGTACTCGGCGTAGCCCCCGTCGAAGTCGCGACCCATCCCGCCCATCAGCCCGGCTACTTGGGTACCGGCGGGGAACTCTCCACCTGGGGCTGCCTCCACGGTCCCGACGGCTTCGATCCCGGGCACCCGTGGGAAGGTCCCGAAATGGCCCATGCCGCGGCGGAAGTGCAGCTCGGACCGGTTGAGCCCGAACGCTTCTACACGGATCAGCACCTGGCCCGGGCCTGGGATCGGGATCGGCAGCTCACGGAGGTGCAAGACGTCGGGGCCACCGGGTGCGTCGATCACGACGGCCCGCATGGTGGCCGTCATCGCCTTGCCTCCAACGTCGACTGCAGGCGCTCGAGTGCCGCGATGCCGTCTGCGATCGCCGCGGCATCGGCGTCCGAGAGCACGGCGTCCAGCGCTTGGTCGAACCGCTCGTCCGCGAGGGCGAAGGCGTCTCTCCCCTGGGGTGAGAGCACGCTGCGGACGCTGCGCCGATCGTCCGGGTCCGTCGAACGCTCGAGGAAGCCATCGGCGGCGAGCCGGTCCAGCAAGCGACTGGCTGCAGCGATCGACGTCCCGACGCCGGTCGCGACGTCCTGCACCCGGGCGCCCGATGAGGCTGCCTGGACGATCCGCAACACTTCCAGTCGGGCCAGGCTCAGCACACCCTCGCCCCGCATCCGCTTCTCGACCGCGTTCCACACGTCGGTCTCGTGCCGCACCAGCGCGGCGAAGTACTCGTGCAGACGCGCCACTCGCCCGGTCCGGTCATCCTGGGCGTCGATTCCAGGGAGGGGGGCGAGGTCCATACTCATGTTTCGACTCTACGGCATCTACTTGCTATGTAAAGTAGTTGTCCATGACCACAGACACACGCCTCTCGTTCCTGCGATTCGTCGACTTCATCAACAGCGCCGACCCGTCCATCGGTGAGACGGTCATCGCACCGGAGGCGGCGTTCTTGACGCCGTTCTCGCCCGAGCCGCTGCGCGGGCTGCCGGGGTACCTGCAAATCCTGACGATCATGCGGGGCGCGTTCTCTGACATCCAGTGGAGCATCGACCGGATCGTCGTCGAGGGCGACACGGTCGCAGCACGTTTCGAACTCCGCGGCACGCACGACGGCGAGTTCCTCGGTGTCCCCGCTACGGGGAGGACGGTGGTCGCGAACGCGAGCAACTTCTACCGTTTCGACGAGGGACTGATCGTCGACGAGGTCGGTCAGCCGGACGTGCTCAGCATCCTCGGGCAGATCGGGGCGCTCCCGCCGGCACTCGGCTGAACGGTCACCGTTGAACGCCCTCGAGGACCCACCCGTTGTCGCAGATGCGCATCGGGGGAGTGAGTGACCTGGAACCGTCGATGCTGCTCGGGTTCGGCGAGGACGTGCCCCGATCGCTACGGTGATGCGCGCGCAGCCTCGGGCGGCAGCGGCGTCCGTTGGCAAGGTGCATGGATGCAGACCGAGGACGCTTGGCAGATCGCAACCCATTTCCGTCACCGACGCTGTTCGCGGGGGAGTTCGCCGAGTTCTCCAGTCGAGACTGCACCGCGGTCGAGTGTTCGGGCGTGACCCGCGGTCGTCGTCGAGGAGGTCCGGAGCGCAGCCGGCGACGGACCGGGGTGGCCGCCACATCCGGGCACGGACGTCACTTCGCCAGCGCGCGCGGATCGCGGAGAGTCGAGAGTCGAGAGTTAGATGGACGCATGTTCCCTCGCATTCCGCCTCGTGTGTTCGGCCTTGCGTTCGGCCTCGGAACTCTGGTCGCGGGGCTCGTGATGGCACTTCTCGGTGCGGGCGTCCAGTACGTCGGGCTCGTGGCCGGAGGGCTGGTCATCGCGGCGATGGGATTGCTGGCTGCGATCGTCGGCGCGATCGGCTTCGCACTCCACGGGTCCGCCCGATCCGAGCGTGACCGGACGAAGCGAACCTGAGTCGCTGGCAGCCTCGTTCGGCGGTCGATCGTTGTGCGAGACAATCCGCTCGCCGTTACGTTGAGCTGGTGAAGCCGCCGAAGTATCCGCGCCCGTTTGCGTGGTTCATGGTGATCGCAGCCAGTCTTCTGCTCGCGCTCGGACTGCTGAACCTCATCATCAACACCACCCAACCCGGGTCGTGGCTCCTGTTGATCGTGCTCATGCCGTGGCCGCTGTACGCGGGCTTGAAAAGCTTGCGGGACGGCGAAGACCGCTAGCGGATCGGCTACCGGGAGCTCTGCTTGTCGCTTCGTCGTCGCCACTCCCCGCCGGCATAGGCGAGCGTGTACAGCCCCACGACGCTGAGTGGTGAGATAGCCAGGAAGACCAACATCGAGTCGACGAGGACCAACAGCGACGCGGCGACGCCGAGAAGAACGACACCGACGAGGACCAGCGTCCACAGCGGCAGGCGTCGGCCCAGCCACTCGTGAGTCGTCATGATGCTCAAGCTACCCGTGGAACTACCCGACCGACGCCCCGATGGGCGATCGGCTACCGGCACGAGGGTCTGCGCTAGTTTTGTGGTGTGACTGTCAGTGCTGCACAGGCGTCGTCGTTCTTTCGTGAGATCGGCAGCAACGGGCCGGTGTGGACGGTCGAAGACAACAACGGTGTGCCCGCACCGAAGGCAGCCGATGGCCGCCGGGCAATGCCGTTCTGGTCTCGGCGGTCGCGCGCGGAGCGCGTCATCGCACAGGTTCCGGCGTACAAGGGCTTTCGACCCCTGGAGATCTCGCGCGTTGACTTCGAGAGCCGATGGCTTCCGGGAATCGAGAAGGACGGACTGAACGCAGGTCTGAACTGGTCGGGACCTCGTGTAACGGGCTACGACCTGACGCCAGAAGAGCTCCGAGCCCAACTGACCGCCTAGCGATCCCGTACGCGGCGTTCCTCGGGCCCTCAGCGCCTGAGGAGATCGGCGACGAACGTCCCAGCTGCGATGACGCCTCCGAGAACAAAACCACAGCCGACGAATCGTGTGAGCTCCGGAGTGAACTGCCCTCCCCAGAACTCCCCTTGCACTTTCCGCGCGAAGCGGGAGATCGGCCTCGGGAAGAGTACGAGAAAACAGCCCCATATGACGCCGATCACTGCCAGCCCAATCAAGAACGTGCCCACCTCGCTGAGCGTAGCGCGGTCGCGCAGCGCAAGCGATGGAAGCAGTACCGCAAGCCGATCGGCTAACGGGAAGTTTCCACCGGCCCCGTCACTGAACGAATGCCGTTGACCGCGAGGCGAATTGATACCGATCCATGACGGTGACGATAGATTCGCACTCATGACCCCTCGACGCGTCGTACTCGCGACACTGGGTGCGCTCGTCATCGTCATCGGTTTCGTGTTGATGGCCCACTCGGACGGCACGCTCGACCTTCTGGTCGCGTTTCTCGTCATCTTCATCGGGTCCGCTGTAGTCCTGTTCACCACGGCTCAACCGGGCCAAGCGGCTCTCGCCCGCTACTGGGAAAAGTTCGAGAAGAAGTAGCCACGACGCCCGTCACTCCTGCCGGACCGTCAGGCGATACCTCCACGGGGCACCCCGCCGTCCGCGCTCGGCGCACTGACTGCCTCGTTGTTCAGGACTCCGACGTCACGTCGTCACTTGTTGGCTTCGTCGATCAACGTCGTCAACACACTGCGATTGATCGGCCCGAGGATGCGGGCGCTCACTCGGCCCTCCTTGTCGAGAATGATGGTTGCCGGCGTCGAGTTGGGGGCGTTCGTCCCGGAGAACGCGAGTTGCACGGCCGCGTCCTGATCGACGGCGTTGCTGTACGAGACGTCGTGCTCCTTCACGAAGGCACGCGCGGTCGCTGCCGAGTCCCGGACATCGACGCCGAGGAACGACGCCTGGGCGTGCCGATCATCGCTGACGGCTTGGAGGTCCTTCGCCTCGACGCGGCAGGGTGCGCACGACGCGTACCAGAAGTTGAGGACGAGCGCCTTGCCACGGTACTGATCGGCTCGGATGACCTTGCCGTCGAGGTCATGCGTCTCGAAAATGATCCGTTCACCACGATCGTTCGCGGCGAACTCCGTGACAGCACCGTCTCCCGAGATGTAGTTCTTCGTCTCGCCGTCGCGGTACTGCTTGGCCAGGCCGTCATTGCCGCCCGTGCAGCCGGTGAGCGTCACCGCGACCGCGACGGCGACGCCGACCAACAGTGCAGGACCCCCGACTCGACGTTGCCTCATTCCGCCAGGGTATGCGCGCTGGCGGCCACTCTGGTGTCCGTCAGCAGGTGCCCTACAGAGATGGCCGAGTCATGAGTTCTGCCACTTCGACGACCGCGTCGTCCGGCATCTCGGGGTAGTAGTTCTCGCGGAGCTGTTCCCCGAAGCGCCGCATGTCCGTCCCCGGAGGCTGATGCGCCTGTTCTGCCGTGAGGGTGTCGAGCCGGTAACGGTGCACGGCGGTGATCGCGCCGGCCAACGGTTCGGCGGTCGGGTGATCGTCGAAGACGAACGTCGCCGCGCCGACCTGTACGGACTCGTTCCACCGCACGGTGGTGACCTTGTCGCCGCGGATGATCGCTTCGTGGTGCTTCTGATGGAAGTGGACGGTACCTGGGGCTGTGTCGGCCATGCTCCCAGCTTGCCGGACGTCGCGGAGTGAGTGCGTCCCCTGCCTCGCTGAGGACTCAGCGATCGAGGAGGACCGGCAACTCGCGATCGGTCTCGGCGACCTGGGTGAGCTTCATGGCGACGGGTCGAAGCGGCCGTGACATCAACACCTTGTTGAGGAGCCCGCGGAGCGCGAGAGCGAGTCGGGACTGCGGGTACGCCAGGGCCTTGAGTCCGCGAGGGAGGTCCTGCACATCGTCGACCAGCGGGCGCATCCACTTCTCGTACGCGGTCAGCGCTGCTTCCTGGTCCTGCGTCACGTCGGCGAGCTCCGCGGCAAGGACGTACCCGGCGGTGAGCGCGAGTGAGGCGCCGCCGCCACCCATCGGTGTGACGCACCATCCGGCGTCACCGGCCATCACGACGTGGCCGCGGTGCCAGGTCCGCATCCGGATCTGCTGGAGCTGGTCGATGTAGACGTCCGGGGACGTGTCGAGCGCGTCCAGGACCCGTGGCGCCTCCCACCCGACTCCGTCGTACCTGCGCCGCACCGCCGCCAGTGTCTGCTCACGAGTCAGACCCATGACGTCGTCGCCGGGAGAGTAGGCGAGGATCGCGCGGGTGGTGCCGTACGGGTCGGGTCGCAGGTGGACCTGGCGTCCGCGAACGGCGTTGTGCCACCGCCAACGGTCGTCATCGCTGTCGGTCCGCGGGATGGTCCCGAACACCATGGTGACGTCGAGGTCGCGCTGGTCGACGTCGCCCTCGGCGAAGACCATCGCACGGGTCCGAGACCGGACACCCTCGGCGATGACGAACAGGTCCGCGCTGAGGCGCTGTCCCTTCGCGGTCGTCACGGTGACTCTCGCAGCGTCGTCGGCGACGTCCGACACGGTGTCCCCGTAGATGAAGGAGACGCCGGCCGGCAGGATGTCGAGGATCGTCCGAGCGAGGTCGCCGCGCAGGATCTCGAGTTCCGCTGTCGCGCCGCCGGCCCCGTCGGAGGGCAGTTCGGCGGTGACGGCCCCTCGCCCGTCAACGAGCACGGTGCCCGTCTCGGTGGTGTTCCGTGCCTTCACGGCGTCGAACAAGCCCATCTTGCGAAGCACGTCGCGCGCGACGCCTCGAACATCGACGTTCTGTCCGCCGTCACGGAACGCAGCGGCGCGTTCGATGACGGTCACGTCCCATCCGGTCCGGCGGAGCCAGTATGCGGTCGACAGGCCAGCGATACTGGCTCCTGAGATGACAGCGGTGCGGTTTGCCATGGTGTTCCTCCGTTTTGAGCTTTACAATAAAGATACTACACAGTAAAGGAATTCGATGGACGACGTGTTCGAGGCGGAGTGGGATGCACCCCAGGTCGAGGTGATGGAAGCGCTCCAGACCTGGGCGGTGGCGTTCGCGGAGCTCAACCAGCTGATGTCCTCCTGGCTCGACCTGCCGACCACAGATGCGAACGCCCTCGGACAGGTGCTCTGGGCCGACTCGTCCGGGGACCCGCTGTCGCCCGCACGGCTCGGGCAGCGGATCGGTATGACCTCCGGCTCCGTGACGGTGCTGCTGAACCGCTTGGAAGCGGCCGGTCTGCTCGCACGCAGCCGTGAGCACACCGACCGGCGCCGGGTGACGCTCCGTCCGACACCGGCGGCACGGGAACGTGCGCGGGCGTTCACGGAGAGGTCGACCGCCGAGATTGCTGCCGCCCTGCAACAGGTGCCTGCAGCGGAGCTCGAGCACCACGCCGCGTTCATCCGCCGCATGGTCGGTGCCGCGACGGACGCCGCGGACCGGCTCCGCAGGTAGCGGCCGTCGATTGCGGGGAGCCGCGTGGTTCGGTTCGATGCGCTCTCTTGCGACCATGATCGGGTGGAGCGTGGGCAGGGTGTCGACGCAACCTGAGCGCCGGTACGTCGAGGAGCACCCGTCAGCGGACCAGGCGCGGGAGCTGGAGCCCCTCGCCTCCTGAGCTCGGGTGCCAGTGCTCTCCCTTCATCTCAGGAGCCGACCGGAGGCCGGGTGTCAGGGTTGTCCTCATCGATCTCGGGCGTCGCCGTCGCCGCAGCCGCGAAGCCCGGGTCCGAGCGCACGTCGGGGACACCGAGCGCGTCCGCAGCAGGCGGCCCGGCACGGCCGCACGTTGGCGGCCGTGCCGAAGGCTGCGTGAAGCCGACTCCTACGACGCGAGCATCTGCGCCACCACCGCGTACAGCTCCTCGGGGCGGCCGGCGAGCATCTGCTTGATCAACGCGGTCTGCTCGTCGACGACGACCTCGTAGTCGTCGCGCTCGACCCCGTCCAAGGTCGCGCGCGCCACATCCGCAGGGTCGGTCTTGGCCATCGAGATCCCCGCGGTCATGTCGGTGTCGGCGACTCCGAGGTGCACGGACATCACCGCGGTCCCTTGGCCGGCCAGCTCGTGCCGCAACGCGTTGCCCATGTTCCACAGGGCGGCCTTCGACACCGCGTAGGCGGAGGCTCCGGGCATGGCGAGCCACGAGGCACCCGAGGCGATGTTCACGATGCTCCCACCGCCGTTCGCCGCCAGGACGGGTGCGAATGCGCGGATCACGGACAGGGTGCCCCAGACGTTCGTGTCCATGTCGGCGTGCGCTGCGTCCAGGTCGCCCAGCAGGGTCGCCGTGGTCGCGATCCCGGCGTTGTTGATCAGGAGATCGACGTCGGTCGCGACCGCGGCGGCCGCTGCGACGGACGCGGGGGAGGTGATGTCGAGGGCGAGGCGCTCGGCGCCCTCGAGGTCGATCAGTTCGGGGCGTCGGGCGGTGGCGTAGACCTTCGCCCCGCGGGCGATCAGCTGTGCGGCGAGGTGGCGTCCGATACCGCGGTTCGTGCCGGTGACGAGGGCAGTGGCTCCAGAGAGGTTCATGCTCGCTACGCTAGAACCTGACGTCAACGTGAGGATCAAGCCCGAGGGACAGAACGATGCGGATCGGTGAACTCGCAGAACGTGCCGGCGTCAGCGTCCGGTCACTGCGGTACTACGAGGAGCAGGGGCTCCTCGAGTCGGAGCGGACCACGGGCGGACACCGGGAGTACCGCGAGCCCGATGTCGCGCGGGTGCGCTTCATGCAGATGCTCTACGCGGCGGGCATGCCGAGTCGTCGGATCGTCGAACTCCTGCCCTTCCTCGACACCGGGGTCGCCACGCGGACGATGCTCGACCACTTCGACGAGGAGAGCGATCGCATCCGACGCCAGATCGAGGCCCTCGGCGCCACCCACGACCGGCTTACACGGCTCCGTGACATCGCTGCGGAGTCCGTTGCTGGGCGACCACCGGAGGAGTGCCGCTCGTCCGCGAACGCCGCCGCCGCCTGAGCCGCTCCGCCTAGTTGGCGGCGGCGGGCCTGCTGAACAGGTTGACGACGTTGCCGTCCGGGTCGCGGACCAGTGCGGAACGGTTGCCCCACGGCATCGTGGTCGGCTCCAGGACGACGTCGTCGCTGCCGAGCTGCAGTCCGGCGAAGTCGCCGTCGACGTCGGCGACCTCGAACTCGATGAGCACGGAACGGTTCGTGGCCGGCGTCAGCGCGCCGCTGAGCATGGCGACCGTGGCGGTGCTGGCGATCGCGAGGGTCGCACCCGGGCCGCTGAACTGCGCGAAGACCGGTGCGGGGCGCTCGGCCGGCTGGCCGGTGATCCGCTCGTAGAAGGCGACCATGCCCTCGAGGTCGTCGGTGATGATGCGGACGGATGCGAACGACATGGGGTTCCTCACGGTGGTGCTGCTGACTCGGAGCGACCAGCTTCACCGGCCGCCGCGACACCGTCCTGTCGGTGTTTCCGGAAACCGACCGCGTTTCCGGAAACCGACCGCGCTAGTCGTCGAGGACCGGCCGGAGTCGTCCGTACTGGATCGCGAGGTCCTCGGATCGCAGGATGCGCTGCACAGGCCGCTCGTCGGTGATCTCGACCGACAGCATCCGGTCGCCCCGGAACGCCCGCACCCCGTCGCGGGTCCGGCACCAGGCGATCAGGTACCACTGACCGTCCTTCCCGATCGACCCCAACGGTTCGACGTCGCGGACCGACTCCGCTCCGCCAGCGTCCCGGTACCGGAGTCGCACGACCCGATCCGCGCGCAGGGCCGCCGCGAACTCGGCCGGGACGACCGTGTCCTCGTCGTCCTCCAGGAAGTGCACCCGGGATGCCAGTGCGCTGGCTCGTGCGGCGTCGCCGGCGGGCATGACCGCGAGTGTCTTCCTGGCCGCGGTCTGCGCCGCCTGCCGGAACGGACTGCGCCCCAGCGAGCCGAGCCCGATCAGCACCGCGAGGGCCTCGTCCGGCGTGAAGCCCGCCGGGCCGAGCGTCGCGGACGCGTCGATGACGTACCCGCCGGTCCGGCCGGGCTCCGCCCAGATGGGCAGACCCGACTGCTGCAGCGCGGAGATGTCCCGTTCGATGGTCCGCACCGACACCTCGAACCGCTCCGCGAGACGACGCGCGCTCCGCGGCTGCGGCGCGACGGCGCGCAACTCCTCCACGAGCCCGTAGAGCCGGTCGGTGCGATTCACCAGACCATCCTCGCTGTCGTCCCGACGTTCCGTCAGATCCACGCCGTCTCGTCTGCCACGTGACGGACTGGAGGCACGATGCCAGCTGACACCGTGCCTCCAGTCCGTCCTGGGGTCGCGCCCAGGGCGTGTCAGGACTCCGACAGGAATCCGGCGCGAAGCGTGAGGGCTCCGTCAGAGAAGCGCTCCCGCCGTCGGCGGTCCGGCATGATCGGCAGGTTGCCCGCATGCACCACGGAACCAGGAGGACACCGGTGGCCCTCATCGACAACGGCATCTACGTCAACGGAACCCGAACGGAGTCGCCGCAGGACCTCGGCCTGACCTACGAGGCGCTCGACGCTGCCGGAAGCGGCGCGATGGCCTGGATCGGGCTGTTCCGACCGACGGCCGCCGAGCTGGCCTCGGTCGCGGACGAGTTCGGGCTGCACCCGCTCGCGGTCGAGGACGCGCACAAGGGACACCAGCGGGCGAAGCTCGAGCGCTACGGCGACACCCTGTTCGTGGTGCTGCGACCCGCCTGGTACGACGAGGACGAGGAGACCGTCGAGTTCGGTGAGGTGCACCTGTTCACCGGGCGCGACTTCGTCGTCACCGTCCGGCACGCGGAGCAGCCGAACCTGGCGGACGTGCGGAAGCGACTCGAAGCCGATCCGGACGCCCTGGGGCGCGGATCCGAGGCGGTGCTGTGCGCGGTCCTCGACGAGGTCATCGACAGCTACGCCCCGGTCGTCGCCGGGCTGCAGGACGACATCGACGACATCGAGGACGACCTGTTCGACGGTGACGTCGACCCGGCGTCCTCGCGGCGGATCTACCAGCTGCTCAGCGAGGTCATCGGGTTCCAGCGCGCCATCGGCCCGCTGCCCGGGATGCTCAACGCGTTGCTGCGCGGTGCCGAGAAGTACGGCACGGACATCGAGGTGCAGAACCAGCTGCGGAACGTGCTCGACCACGCGATCCGCGTGACGGAGCGGGTCGACACGTTCCGGACACTGCTCGAGAACGCGCTCACGCTGCACTCGACCCTGGTGACGCAGGAGCAGAACGACGCGATGCGCCGGATGACCAGCGCGAGCCTGGCACAGGGGGAGGAGAGCCGGCGGCTGGCGCGGGCATCGATGGAGCAGGGCGAAGAGGTGAAGAAGATCTCGTCCTGGGCGGCGATCCTGTTCGCTCCCACGTTGGTCGCGTCGATCTACGGCATGAACTTCGAGCACATGCCCGAGCTGCGGTGGGTGTGGGGGTACCCGGCGGCGATCGTCGCGATGGTGCTGTTGGCGGTCGTGCTGTGGGCGGTGTTCAAGCGGCGGCACTGGCTCTGAGCGTGCGTGACGACGGACTGGAGGCGCGGTGCCAGCTGGCACCGTGCCTCCAGTCCGCCTGTCAGTCCGTCCAGGTCTGCTGGACGAGCGCTTTCAGGAGGCCGTCGGTCGGGACGTTCGACTGCGTGATCGAGATCCAGGTGTCGCCGCGCACGAAGAACGTGTGCGTCGTCTCCACCTGATCCGAGTAGTACATCGACGTCTCGGTGTGCTGGCACGAACGTCCACCGAGCGTGTCGGTGCAGGTCCAGTCCTTGTCGGCGACGACGCGGAGGCGAGCCTGCAGGACGTCACGATCTACCGTGCCCATCTCGAGGAACAGCCCCTCGTCGCCCTCGGAGGTACCGCCCGGTGTCCAGGAACAGACCAGCTCCGCGTCCTCCTTGAACGGGGTCTCGGGGTCGATGTAGTAGTCGGTCCTGCCGCCCGGTACCTGGGGTCGGAACTGGGTGATCTCCAGCGAACCGAACAAGCGGGGAGCGTCGGCGGCCGGCACAGCGTCGGTGCACGCCCCGGGGATCGTCGCCGTGGTGTCAGCCGGCGCGGGGGTCGGCGTGATGCGGGCCGCGGACGGGGACGGTGACCCGGTCGGTGTCGGTGTCGGCGGTGCAGAGGACGGCGCGGGTGCAGGTGCTGCGGCGAAGGGCGTCGGAACGAGTCCGAGCGCCACCGAACCGCTCGCGGTGCCGATGCCGAGCACGGCGATCAACGCCACGATGAGGCCGACGCGACGGTGTGTGGAAGCCGGGCGTGGCTTGTCGTGCATGCCCCGGACGACCTGCTGCCGCATGCCGGCGAGCATCCGCTGCATCTCGTCGCCTCCGGGCGGCTCGTTGCTCATCGGGGACCCGTGGTCGCTTCGTCGTTCATCGTTCATCGTTCGTCACCGCCTTCTTGATCCGTGCACGGGACCGCCACACGCGCTGGGTGACGGCGCCGACGCTCATGCCGAGCAGGTCGGCGGCCTCGGCGTAGGAGCGGCCCTCGATGAGGCAGAGCTCGCACACCTGGCGATCGAGTGGTGCGAGCGCGTCGATCTCGGCGCGGACCCACCGCAGCCGTTCGCGGGCGTCGTCGTCCGGCTCGGGCGCGGCGAGCTCGTCGGGCAGGTCGACACCCTCGTGTCGCCGCTGCTGTCGCCGCAGGTTCGCGGCGTGGTTCCGGCACACGACGAGCAGCCACGGCAGGAGTGACTCCCCGGGGACCTCCACGGTGTCGGCCTTCTGCCAGAGGGTCAGGAACGCGTCCTGCACGATCTCCTCGACGTCCATGCGCCGCGTGACCAGTGCCCACGTGTAGCGGGTCATGGTCTCGGCGTGACGGTCGAACAACGCGGTGACCGCACTGCGGTCGCCGCGCGCGGCTGCCGCCACGAGCGCGCTGTCCGGCTCGGCTGATCGGTTCATGTCCACCCCCTTCACTCCGCAGTGTGCACGGAGGGGACATCCTCACAGATCCTTCGCCGCCGGGCGTGTCGTGTGGCCGAGGGGCACCCCGGAGTCGGCGGTCACAGGGGTGCCATCGCGTCGCCCGGTCGCGTCAGATGTCGGTCTCCCTCTCGGCCTCCGGCATCAGGTGGGTCCGACGCGAGAAGACGTCGTCCGCCTCCATGTCCCGGTAGCGGCGCGCGTCGGCCAGTGCCCGCACGAGTTCGGTGGCGGTCAGCGGGACGACGTACGCCGGGGTTCCGCGTTGGAACCGCCAGCCCTCGCGGAGCGGACCGGCGTCCACGACGTCGAAGCCGATGCTCTGGATGAGCTCGCTGACGGTGTCCTTGGCTGCGGCGTCGTCGCCCGCGACGGGCAGCGCTCGCCGGGGTCCTCCGCCCGGCCGTGCGTCCGTGGCGATCTCCTCGGCGTAGATGCTGTTGAACGCCTTCACCACACGAGCGGCCGGGAACGAAGCCTGCAGGAGTTCCGACGTGGTGGTCGACTCGTCGTCGAGCGCTTCGATGTGTCCGGACCAGTCGGTGTAGTAGTTGCCCGCGTCCATGACGATCCGGCCGTCCAGCGCGGCCGCCGGGAGCTGGTCGTACCGGTGCAGCGGGACGGCGAGCAGCAGCATGTCCGCCCGCTCCGCTGCCCCGACCACGGTGTCCGCGGATGCCCGCTCGCCGAGTGCGGCCACGATCTCGGACAGGCTCTCCGGGCCGCGCGAGTTGGCGAGGACGACATCGTGGCCGGCGGCGACGGCTGCCCGCGCGAACCCCGCTCCCACCTTGCCGGTGCCGATCACTGCGATGACTTTCATGGCGACGCTCCTGCCGTGTCGTGGGCGGCGTGCGGCACAGGTCGCACCACGGTCCTGCCGCCCTCGGTCCATCGTGGGGCGGCTCGGACCCGGTGTCTTCCGTCACGTGACGTAGGGGGGAGGGTCAGGGGGTCAGTGACCGGCGCCGAGGTTCCCGGCGAGGCGGCTGTGGAACGCCTGGCTGGCGTCGTTCATACCGCGGATGTCGACGCGCTTGCCGTGCTGGTGGTAGTTCGTCTCGATGGCGTCGAGCGCGGCGACGGTGGAGGCGTCCCAGATGTGTGACCCGGTCATGTCGATGACGACGAGTTCGGGGTCGTCGACATAGTCGAACTGGGTGGTGAGGTCGTTGCTCGACGCGAAGAAGAGTTCGCCCTCGACCGTGTAGAGCGCGTGCTGCTCACCGGTGCTGAGCGTCTCGATGCTCCGCGACACGGTGGTGAAGTGGGAAACGCGGCGTGCGAAGACGATCATCGCGGCGATGACACCGATGATCACGCCGATGGCCAGGTTGTCCGTGGCGACGACGATCACGACGGTGAGGACCATGACGATGGTCTCGCCGACCGGCATACGCCGCAGTGTGGACGGCTTGATGCTGTGCCAGTCGAAGGTGCCGACGGAGACCATGACCATCACGGCGACGAGGGCGGCCATCGGGATGATCGCGACGACGTCGCCGAGTCCGACGACGAGGACCAGCAGGAAGACCCCGGACAGGAACGTCGAGATCCGGGTACGGGCGCCGGAGGCCTTCACGTTGATCATCGTCTGGCCGATCATCGCGCAACCGCCCATGCCGCCGAACAGGCCGGAGGCGATGTTCGCCACCCCCTGCCCGAGGGCTTCGCGGGTCTTGCGGGAACCGGTGTCGGTGACCTCGTCGACGAGCTTCGCCGTCATCAGCGACTCGAGGAGTCCGACGAGGGCCATGGCGAGTGCGTAGGGGGCGATGATCGTGAGCGTCTCGAGGTTCAGCGGGACGTTCGGGATGAACAGGGTCGGCAGGCTGTCCGGGAGTTTGCCCTCGTCGCCCACGGTGGGGATGGCGATGGACGCCAGCACGGTGACGAGCGTCAGGACGACGATCGCCACGAGCGGTGCCGGGATGGCCTTGGTGACACGGGGCAGGAGCACGATGATCGCGATGCCGACGGCCCCGATGGGCCAGACGAGCCAGTCGACGCCGATGATGTTCGGCAGCTGCGCGGTGAAGATCAGGATCGCGAGGGCGTTGACGAACCCGACCATCACCGACCTCGGCACGAAGCGCATCAGCTTGGCCGCGCCGAGCCCGCCGAGGACCAGCTGGAACACGCCGCCGAGCAGGACGGTGGCGATCAGGTAGTCCAAGCCGTGCTCCTTGACCACGGGGGCGACGACGAGCGCGATGGCTCCGGTGGCGCCGGTGATCATCGCGGCACGTCCGCCGACGAACGAGATGACCACGGCCATCACGAACGCCGAGAACAGGCCGACGCGCGGATCGACGCCCGCGATGATCGAGAACGAGATCGCTTCCGGGATCAGCGCGAGGGCCACGACGAGGCCGGCGAGGACCTCGCGGAGCAGGATCTTCGGGTTCCGCAGGGCGGACAGGACGGTGGGACTTGCGTGCACCGGAGCCGGTGCGGGCGTGACGGTCGTCACGGTTCTCCTTCGGTGAGGGATGCGGACGCTCGGCGTCCGCGGGGGGAATGTCGTGGGGCGCTTCGTCGCGCGCACTGACCGAGTGCGGCCAGGGACCCGAACCTTCCGCGACGGAAGAGTCGGTCGTGTCCGACTCTAACGCAACGGAAGGGTTGCTGCGCAAGCATCGGTACGATCGGTCGGAACCGGGCAACCGGGCGGAAGGGGTCAGCAGTGACGGACGCGGCAGGAGCATCGACGATGCGGATCGGTGAACTCGCCGACCGGACCGGGCTCTCCATCCGGACCGTGCGGCACTACGACGACGTCGGGCTGCTCCACCCCACCGGCCGGACCGAGGGCGGCTTCCGGCTGTACTCCGACGACGACCTGCAACGCCTGCTCGTCATCCGCCGGATGAAGCCCCTCGGCTACTCCCTCGAGCAGATGGCCGAGCTCCTCGGCATCCTCGACGGGCTCCAGACGGCGGACGGCGCCGAGCGCAACCGGCTGCAGGCGCAGCTCGACGCGTACGTCGTGGACACCGAGGAGCGCCGGGCGAAGCTCGCCCGCAACCTCGAGTGGGCCGACGAGTTCCTCGGCATCCTGCGCGCGCACTGACACGCCGTGACGGACTGGAGGCGCGGTGCCAGCTGGCGCCGTGCCTCCTGTCCGTCCGCTGGTCGCGTCGCGCGACCGACGCCGGCTTGTTCACCCAACCGACGCATGCGCGTGGCAGGGTGGTCCGGGGCATCGTCGCCCGCAGCCCAGCCAGCCGCCAGCGGAGCACGATGCCAACACCCGACCTGATGATCGTCACGGACCTCGACGGGACGTTCCTCGACCACCACGACTACTCGTTCGACGCGGCCCTGCCGATGCTGGAACAGCTGCGGGTGGACGACGTCCCCGTGGTGTTCTGCAGCAGCAAGACGCGTGCCGAGATCACGGCGCTGCAGGCACGCACCGGGCTCGACGGACACGCGTTCGTGGCGGAGAACGGCGCGGTCGTCGTCGGACCGGTGGGCGACGTGCTGGTCGGACCGGTCGACGGTGAGCTCGAGCGGCTGCACGCAGCACTCGACCGTGTCCGACAGTCACTGCATCTGCGGTTCGAGACCTTCGGCGGCGTGACCGACGCGGTCGTCGCCGCGTGGACCGGCCTCGACCTCGAAGCGGCCGGACGAGCACAGCAGCGCGAGGCGTCCGAGGTGCTGCTCTGGCACGCCGAGGACGACGACCGGGCGGACGCGTTCCGCGCGGCGCTCGCCGCGGTCGGCCTCGACCTGGTGCGCGGCGGCCGGTTCTGGCACGTGCTGCCGGCCGGCCGCGACAAGGGCGCGGCGGTCCGGACGCTGATCGCCGACCACGAGCGTCGGACGGGAACCATCCCGCGCACGATCGGACTCGGTGACGGCCCGAACGACACCGCGCTGCTCGACGCCGTCGACTTCGCCGTCGTGGTCCGCGGACACGGACCGGCCCCCGGACCGCTCGCCGACGACCGCCCCGAGCGCGTCCACCGCACGACCGCCCCCGGCCCGCAGGGCTGGACCGAGGGCCTCACCCGGTTCACCACCCCGTCCGTCAGGAGCCACCGATGAGCGACTTCCACCAGAACGGCGTCATCACGACGTTCCACGACCTCGGTCGCCGCAGCACCGCGAGCCTCGAGGACGACCTGCGGGGCTTCGCCGAGAAGCGTCCGATGAGCCTGATCCTGCCGGCGCTGTACTCCGAGCTCGAGCGTCCGGCCCTGTCGCGGATCGTCGACGAGCTGGCCGAGGCCGACTGGCTCAGCGAGATCGTGATCGGGCTCGACCGCGCCGACCGCTCGCAGTTCGAGCACGCCCGCGAGTTCTTCTCGCGGCTGCCGCAGCGGCACCGGATCCTCTGGAACGACGGGCCGCGACTGCGCGAGCTCGACGCCGAACTGGAGCGCGCGGGCCTGGCGCCGGGGGAGCCCGGCAAGGGCCGGAACGTCTGGTACTGCACCGGGTACGCCCTGGCATCGGAGCGGGCGGACTGCATCGCCCTGCACGACTGCGACATCACCACCTACGAGCGGGGCATGCTCGCGCGGCTGTTCTACCCGGTCTCGAACCCCGCGTTCGACTACGAGTTCTCGAAGGGCTACTACGCCCGCGTCGCCGACGGTCGGATCAACGGCCGCGCCGCACGGCTGCTCGTCGGGCCCCTGCTCCGCTCGCTCCGCCAGGTCTACGGGGAGTCCGAGTACCTGGAGTACCTCAGCAGCTTCCGGTACCCGTTGTCCGGTGAGTTCGCGATGCGTGCCCACGTGCTGAACGGCCTGAAGATCCCCGGCGACTGGGGACTCGAGATCGGCATGCTCTCCGAGGTCTACCGCGACTACGCGACCCGGCAGGTGTGCCAGGTGGAGATCGCCGACGCGTACGACCACAAGCACCAGCCCCTCGCCGAGGCCGACGGCACCGGCGGCCTCGCCCGGATGGGCAACGACATCGTGCAGTCGCTGCTCCGGAAGCTCGCGACGATGGGCGTCCCGCTCACCTCCGACTCGTTCCGGGTGCTCAAGGCGACGTACTACCGGAACGCACTCGACATCGTCGAGGTGTACCGGCACGAAGCCGAGATGAGCGGGCTCGCGTTCGACCAGCACGCCGAGGAAGCCGCCGTGGAGCTCTTCACCAAGGCGATCCTCGACGCCGGCGGCGCCTTCACGGCGCGGCCGAACGACAAGCCGTTCATCCCGAGCTGGAGCCGGGTGCGCTCAGCGGTGCCGGACGTGTTCGACCGGCTGCGGGACGCGGTGGAGGCGGACCAGCAGGACTGACCGGTTCGCTCGACCGGGTGACGGCGTCGACGAAGCCGTCAACGACCAGACCGGCGCAAGCCGTCGAGGGGGACCCACCCTGGCTGCGAGCGTTGCCACGATCCGAAACGGTCGATGCGCCCCTGCGCGGCTGCCACGGCAGGCCGAGCCCGCCGGATCACGCGGCTCCGCAAGACGAGGAAGCCCGAGCCCACGAGGACGAAGAAGCCCGCCAGAGCCAGCCCCGTAAATCGGATCGGACCGACTACCGACCAGCCGATCGAGGCGCCGCCGAGCGCACACAGCACACAGCCCCAGAACAACAGTCGGCTCGCGGTGTGCCGGAAGGTCCGGACGAGCCGTTCATCGTGTTCGATCGTCGGCGTGCTGCCGGGCTCTGACTCTGCGAACCCCACCCGGAGCCGCATCACGAGCCCCAGATGACGTACGCGACGACCCCGAGGACGACGACACCGCCGATGGGAACGAAGAAGATCCAGTCGTTCCGGATCGGCGCGCTACCCGGTTGATGGTCTCGCTGGAACGGGGCGACCGGGTTGCCGCTGACCCCGGGGAGGAAGTCGGTCGAGTGCTGTCGGACCGGTTCTTCGGGACGCTGGTCGTGCATGTGACCCCCCAGAGTCGACGGGTGCTGATGACCCTCCCGTCGATCTTGCCCGACATCGGGTGCCTTGACCACCACCGGTGCAATCGGCCGACTCGTCATCCGTGCTGCGGGTCCCACCCGTCGGATCCCGGCGCCCAGCCGAGTTCCGGTCCAAGCCGTTCGGCGATGTCCGTGATGATCTGCGCGTAGTCGTCGGGCTCGAACGAGAACGGGAGTGCGAAGGCGACCTCGGTGACCGCCTGGTAGCCGACGTCGGCGCGCAGCCGGTCGGCGATCTCGGCCGACGTGCCCACCAGGTCGGCGGCGAAGAGCATCCCGGCGGGGCCCTGCGGCACGCCGACGCGACCCGAGCGGCTCTCGACGTAGGCGCGGTAGCGGGCCGCTTGCTCGGCGGTCGCGGTGTCGGTCGGGATGACGACCAGGCCCTGCGAGACGCGGGCGGCAGCGGGGTCGGGGTGGACGTCGAGGTAGGCGTCGATCTGGGCGCGCTGGTTCGTGGCGAAGTCCGTGCCGACCTCGCTGCGGGTGACGCTCGAGGTGAGCAGGTGGAAGCCGTTCTCGCCCGCCCACACGGCCGACTTCGTGCTGCCCGTGCCGTACCAGATCCGGTCGGCCAGGCCGGCGCTGTGCGGCTGGACGGTGCTCGCGAACTCCTCGATGCCGCGGCGTTCGACGGTCTCGGTGGCCGTCACCGGGTCACCGCGCACCAGGTCACGGAAGCGCAGGAGCCGGTCGTTGCCGAGGTCCTCGTGCTCCAGGGTGTCGGGGTAGATCGCGTCGCGGTACAGGTCGAAGTTCATCGGCGTTCCGACCGAGAACCCCGGGTTCAGACGGCCGCCGAGCAGGACGTCGACCGTGCTGAGGTCCTCCGCCAGGCGGAACGGGTTCTCCGCGCCGAGCGGGGTGACGGCGGTGCCGAGGTCGATGCGCGAGGTGCGCTGCGAGGCGGCGGCCAGCACCGCGACGGGGGAGGAGATGCCGTGCTGCAGGTGCCGGTGGCGCAGCCAGGCGCTGTCGAAGCCCAGGGTCTCGGCGCGCTCGATCACGCGCAGGGTGTCCTCGTGGCCCTCGGACGGTCGGGCGGGGTCGAACGACCCGATCGTCAGGAAGCCGAGCCGGTGCAGGGGAGTTCCGTCGAGGGGCATGGGTCGATCGTGCCAGATGCGTCGTCCGTTGCGGTTGTCGGTGACCGTCGTGCAGCCGCCGGGTCAGTCGCCGCTCTCCTTGATCAGCGCTTCGACGTTGTTCCCGTCCGGGTCGGACACGAACGCGGTGTACGCGCCGTACTCCGGCCAGTAGCGCGGTTCGTGCCGGGACACCCCGCCGGCGGCGACGGCTTCGCGGTGGAAGGCGTCGACCTCGCTCCGTGACCCGGCCTCGAACGCCAGGTGGAGTCCGCGCGTCGTCGCCGCGGGGGTCCGGGCGGTCTCGAGCGAGACGCTCGGGGTGTCGTCCCCGTGCTGCCAGAACTCGGCGACGGCGTCCGTGCGGTAGCCCGCTCCGATGCCGAGGGGCGCGAGGGCGGCGGTGTAGAACGCGTCGCTCGCGGCGAAGTCGCTGGCGAAGACGCCCAGGTGGTGGATGAGGTGACGACCCGGCATGGGACGACCCTAGGCCGCCGTCACGGCATCCGTCCGGGCAGCTTCCCGGTCCCGCTGGCAGGCTGGATCCGTGCACATCACCCTGGACTCAGCGACCGACATCGTCATCTCCGGCATCCGGTTCCCCGAGGGGAACCGCTGGCACGACGGGCGGCTCTGGTACTCGGACATGCACACCGGCGAGGTCTTCTCGGTCGACCCGTCCTCGACCGACGGCCCCCGGCTCGAGGCCACCGTCGACGGGCAGTCGTCGGGGCTCGGGTGGCTGGCCGACGGACGGCTCGTCATCAGCTCGATGGAGTCCCGCACGGTCGTCGCCGTCGAGCCGGACGGCAGCACCTCGGTGTTCGCCGACCTGTCCACGATCGAGTCGTCGCTCGTGAACGACCTGGTCTTCGACGCCCAGACCGGCCGGACCTACATCGGCGCCTTCGGCTACGACCTGTACGCGGGTGAGGAACTGCGCCCCGGCCCGCTCTACGTGATCGACCCCGACGGCTCCGTCCGCCTGGCCGCCGAGGGCCTGGTGTTCCCGAACAGCGCCAACATCCTGCCCGGCACCCGGACCCTGGTGGTCAGCGAGACGTGGGGTGGCCGGCTCACCGCGTTCGACATCGAGGACGACGGTTCGCTGACCGGGCGGCGCGAGTGGGCAGCCCTGCCCGGTGGCGTGACCCCGGACGGCAGCACCGTCGACCGTGACGGCGCGATCTGGGTCTGCTCGGTCGACACGGGCGAGTTCCTGCGGGTCGTCGAGGGCGGCGAGGTGACGGACCGCATCGACGCACCCGGGGACTGTGCGATCGACTGTGCGCTCGGTGGCGAGGACGGTCGCACCCTCTACCTGGCGACCGCCGACAGCTACGACCCGGCCGTGACGGCGACGACCCGCGCCGGTCGGATCAGTTCGGTGCGGGTCGAGGTCCCCGGGTGGTGAACCCGAGCGACCTCGCCGAGGCGACGCGTCGTGCCGAGTACCTGGTCGAGCACGGGCCGACGGTGGTCGTCATGTCGCAGCAGGCGGGGTTCGCCGGCCTGTCGATCCTGTGGGCGTTCATCAGCGTTCCCTCCGTGCTCCGCACCGACTCGGTGATCTGGTTCCTGTTCGCCCTGGCCGGAGCGGTCGTGAACGTGACCGCATGGGTCCGTGCTCGACGCCACCGCAGGCTGTTGCCCTACCTCGTCGAGACGCCGCAACAGCCGCTCGGCGCGCTCACCCCGGCGGACCGCAAGTCCGTCACCCGACAGGTCAGCGGACGAGTACCGGTGCTGCCCGAGACCGTGCCGCTCGTGCGGGCGATGCTCGCGTGGCAGCGGCGGTCCATCCGAACCTCGGCGCCGACCCTGATCGGCACCGGGCTGAGCCTGTTGGGACTCGGAGGCGCCACAGCCCCGACGTTCGGTTCGGATTGGGCGTTCCTGGTGTTCATCGCCGTCGTCGCGGTGTTCGTCACGGTCGCGACGGTGATCGGCGTGCGTCGAAGCCGCCGAGTCCTGGCCGAGCTCGATCGGGCAGGCGCGCCCGTCTCCTGACCTCGTGCGCGTTGCCTCCACCGCGTTAACGTGGTGCGGGGAGGTCGTGATGGACAGTCCAGGTTGGTGGGCGGCGATCGGGTGTGCCGTGCTCCTGCTCATCGTCGACGCGGCGATCTGGGGCATCGTGTCGGTCGCTGCGGACGGCCTGGGGCGGAACCGTGCAGCGGGCATCCGGCTGCAGTCACTCATGCGGAGCGACGCGGCCTGGCGCGCTGGGCACCTCGCCGCCCGCCGGGTCATGCGGCCGTTGCTCATCGGTGCCGCGATCGTGGCGATCGTGTCCGTTCCGGCCCAGCTCATCCCGGCGCTCTACGTGGTGCTGCTCGGGCTGTCCTTGGCGACCACGCTGGCGGCGCTCGTCGTCGGTGCGGTTTCGGCATCCCGCGCCGCGAACAGCGTTCCTCGCGACGATTGATCGGAGCGGCCATGCTGGTCCCATGTCGGACGAGGTGGTCGAGCAGGAGTGGTTCCGAGTCGTCCTGCGCTCCGTCGGCGGATCGGTCGACCGGATCGAACGGCTGCACGGCGGGGCGGTGAACCACACCTACCGGGTGGACCGTGCGGGTGCTGCTCCGGTCGTACTGCGTTTCCCGGTTGACCCGCTCCGGCAGGACGAGTACCCCGTCGAGTCGTGGGCCGCACGAAGCGCGAGCCGGGTCGGCATCCCGGTCCCCGAACCGCTCACCCACGGGTCGGAGGGCGGTGTCCACTTCTCGGTGTCGGCGTACGTCGCGCCTGACCCACGACCGATCGACCGCCCGTGGCGGTGGCTCGGTCGCTCCGCGCGAGCCGTCGCCATGATCCCGCTCGTCGATGCGCCTCGGTCGTTGTTCACGAGGTTCGGCGACGACCTCCGGCTCGCCTGGACGGCGCACCTCGACTACAACCTCGACGCGCTCGGCGACGACGATCCGCTGCTCCGTGACGGTGCCTACGCGTCGCCGGACCGGTTGCGTGATCGTCTCGCTCCGCTGTCGGAGGCGCAGTTCGAGTTCGGGCTGGCCCACGGCGATCTCGCACCTCGCAACCTGATCTCCCGCGGTCCGGGCCAGCGGCCGGTGCTCATCGACTGGGGCGCAGCGGAGACCGGGCCGGCACCGTGGACGGATGCCCGCCGGGTGTTCACGTGGACGTTGATCGACGGGTCCGTCACCCGCGCGGACCACGACGAGTTCATGACGGCTGCCGGACTCACGTCGGACGACGACCACCGGCGGCTCGCGTCGATGACTGCGCTGCACCTGCTCGACGTCACACGGTGGGCGCGTGACCGGCGACCGGACCTGTACGACGAGTACCTCGGACGCTGCCGCAGCGGACTCGAGCGCATCGAGGAGATCGTCGGACCGGCCTAGCCCACGCGGCCCCGACCCGAGCGCATCCGCGCGGTGCGAGGTTGTACACGTGGTGCGAGGCATCCGGGCTCGCACCAGGTGTGCAACCTCGCACCAGACGGAACCGGCGCCCGGCGACAGGGGCGACACGGACGGCGCGCATCGCCCGCCACCACGCGCACCCGCGTCGCCCGCACCCCTCCGGGTACGGCAGACTCAACGGACAAGCATCCAGGAGTGATCGTCATGTTCGTCGCCGCCATCGTCTTCCTCGTCATCGCGCTCGTCGCGCTCTTCTTCCGAACACGCACCTACTCCACCCCCGCACGACCGGCCACGCCCGGTCGCGAGGCACGTCCCGCCATCCCGACCCGCCGCCCGAACCTCATCGCGACGTGGACAGCAGCAGCCGCCGGCGTCCTGTTCGTCGGGCTCACGCTCGGCAGCACCCTGTACGCGCAGGACACGGGCGAGTCGAAGGTCCAGGTGGACATCTCCGGCAACATCGTCGGGCAGACCACGGACTCCGGGTTCCACTTCAAGGCACCGTGGGCCACGCTCCACACGTTCAACATCCGGAACCAGACCGTCACCTACATCAACGCGGTGAACGGCTCCGACTCGGACAACAACGGCAACGTCCGCTCCGGCCCGTACGTCACGGTGCAGGACCAGGACGGCGTCTCGTCGAACGTCAGCCTGAACCTGCAGTACAGCATCGACGCGAAGTCGGTCACCGACATCTACCGGTCGTACAAGACCGAGGAGAACTTCAAGACGCAGTTCATCGGCAACTCGGTGCGCAGCGTCGTCCGCCAGGTGCCGAACGACTTCACCACCATCGAGCTCATCACCAAGCGCGGCACCGTCGAGAAGGCGATGATCCAGGCGCTCGAGACGCGCTGGAAGGGCTCGGGCGTGCACGTCGACAACTTCGCGCTGCAGGAGATCACCCCGCCGAAGTCGGTCATCGACGCCTACGCCACGGCGCAGCAGGCGCAGATCCAGGTCACGAAGGAGCGCGCGCTCCTGGATGCCAAGAAGGTGCAGGCGCAGCAGCAGGTCGCCGAGGCGCAGGGCCAGGCCGACGCCAACGAGGTCCTCAACGAGCACCCGCTCTCCGACGCCGCGCTCAAGCAGCGCGAGATCGAGGCGCTCAAGAGCGCCGGCGACAACGGCTCGCTGATCGTCGTGCCGCAGGGCACCGACAACATCCTCAGCCTGCCCGGTACCTCGGGTTCGAAGAGCAAGTAGCGCGCCGAGACGCCGCCCAGTTGCCGAGACGCCTCCGTTTTCGGAGGCGTCTCGCGCACGGGGCGGCGTCGGGGGAACACGACGGCGTCTTCCGGATCCGAGACGCGCGCCGAGACGGACGGGAGGCACGGTGCCAGCTGGCACCGTGCCTCCCGTCCGTCCGCGTGGCGGGGTCCAGGGCCCCGCTCAGGCCGCGCCGTGACTGGCGCGGCTGCGCCGCGAGAGCGAGTCGATGATGACGGCCAGCAGCAGGACCGCGCCGGTGATCATGTAGCGGATCGACGAGTCGAGGCTCAGCAGGGTGAGCCCGTTCGAGATCGACTGGATCACGATGATGCCGAGCAGCGCCGACCAGGCGCTGCCACGGCCACCGAACAGGCTGGTCCCGCCGATGACGGCTGCGGCGATCGCGTTGAGGTTCGTGTCGCCGGCGCCGGACGACAGGCTCGCCGAGTTCAGGCGGGCGGCGGCGAGGATGCCGCCGACGGTGGCGAAGAGCGAGGTCAGCATGAACACCGAGATGTAGATGCGGTTCACCCGGATGCCGGAGCGCCGTGCAGCCTCGACGTTGCCGCCGACCGCGAAGACCGAGCGGCCCCAACGGGTGCGCTTCAGTACGAAGTTCATCAGCACGACCAGCACGATGAAGAACACGAACGAGGTGCCGGTGCCGAAGTCGCGCGACAGGTACCAGACCATCAGGGCGAGGCCGAGGAACAGCGCGACGGCCTTCACGACGGTCAGGGACATCGCCCCGGTCGACAGCCCGGCACGGCGGCGGCGGGCAGCGCGTCGGATCTCGGTGAAGAAGAGTCCTCCGGCGGCCAGGACGGCGAGCAGGTAGGCGAGCCACGGCGGCAGGTACGAGGCCGACGCGAACTGCACGATCGGGGAGTCGTACGGCAGGTTGATCGAACCGTTCGGGCCGAGGATGAGCAGCTGCAGCCCGAGGAACCCGAGCAGACCGGCGAGCGTGATGACGAAGCTCGGCACCCCGAAGCGGGTGAACAGCAGGCCGTAGAGCAGGCCGGCCGCGGCACCGACGGCCAGGGCGACGGTGAGCACGAGCCACAGCGGCCAGCCGAGTGTGGTCAGGCCCTGGCCGAGGATCGCGGCGGAGAGTCCGCTGACGCTGCCGACGGACAGGTCGATCTCGCCGAGCAGCAGCACGAGCACGATGCCGATCGCGATGGTGCCGACCGCGGCGCACTGCAGGGCGAGGTTGACCAGGTTGCCCGGGGACAGGAAGTCGGGGGAGAGCGCCTGGAACACCGCCCAGATGACGATGAGCCCGACGACCACCGGCAGCGAACCGATGTCACCGCCGCGCACGCGGCGGACGAACGCCTTCGCCGCGCCGCCGATCCCCTGGTCGCGCAGGAGCCGCTCGTCCTGCAGGTCGGCCGCCGAGGGGGTCGGGGTCGCCGCGGTGAGGGTCTCGTCGGTCTTGCTCATGCGCTGGTCTCCTGCTCGGTCCGGGCGGCGGCGCGACGGGTGACGGCGTTGTCGGTGGCGCCGGTGATGGCCGCGATGATCTCCTCGTAGGAGACGTCGTCGATGCGGAACGTGCCGTTGTTCCGCCCGAGTCGCAGGACCGCGACCCGGTCGGCGACGGCCTGCACGTCCGCGAGGTTGTGGCTGATGAGGACGACGCCGAGTCCGCGCTCGCGCAGGCGTTCGACGAGGTTGAGGACCTCGGCGGTCTGCGCGACGCCGAGGGCTGCGGTGGGCTCGTCGAGGACGACCACCTGCGGGTCGCCGATCAGCGAGCGGGCGATCGCCACGGTCTGCCGCTGGCCACCGGACAACGACGCGATCGGGATCCGCACCGAGGGGATCCGGGCGGCGAGCTGCTGCAGGAGCTCCCACGAGCGGCGCTCCATCTCCTCTTCGTCGAGGAACGGGTGGGCGATCTCGCGCCCGAGGAACAGGTTCGAGACCACGTCGAGGTTGTCGGCGAGGGCGAGGTCCTGGAACACCGTCGCGATGCCGAGGGTCTGGGCCGCCGCGGGGTTCGGGACGGTGACCTCGTCGCCACCGAAGGTGATCGTGCCGCCGTCGGGCGTGTAGACCCCGGCGAGGATCTTCACGAACGTCGACTTGCCGGCGCCGTTGTCGCCGACGATGGCGACCACCTCGCCCGGGTAGACGTCGAAGTCGATGTCGCTGAGGGCCTGGACGGCGCCGAACCGCTTGGTGATCCCGCGCAGGGACATCACCGGGTCGGCGGAGGGGTGTGCTGCTGGTGACGCGTTGCTCACTGGTGTCGTGCTCACGGGTGTCGTCCTCGATCGGTGAGGCCCGCCCGGTCCGCAGTCGGACCGGGCGGGCAGAGGGGGTCGGACCTACTTGATGCCGGCGCTGTCGCAGGCCGACTTGTACTGCGCGGTGCAGATCTTCGACACCTCGTACAGGCCGTCCTTGACCACCGTCGACTGGACGTTGTCCGTGGTGACGGCGACCGGGTCGAGCAGCGTCGACTGGACGCTGGCGCCCCCGGCGGTGTCGACGGTGGTGTCGCCCTTCGGGGTCTCACCCTTGGCGAACTGGATCGCCAGGTCGGCGGCCTTCGACGCCTCGGGCTTGAAGGCCTTGTAGACGGTCATGTACTGCTCACCGGCGAGGATCCGCTGGATGCCCGCGAGCGAGGCGTCCTGCCCGGTGACGGGCGGGAGCTCGGTGACGCCGGCCGACTTCAGGGCCGCGATGACGCCGCCGCCGGTGTCGTCGTTCGCCGCGTAGACCCCGGTGATCTTGTCCTTGCCGAGCTTGCTGATCTGGCCGGCTGCCCAGTCCTGCGCCTTGGCGGGGTCCCATCCGGGGGTGTCGTACTCGGCGAGCACCTTGTAGCCGCTGTCGTCGATGACCGAGTGGGCGCCCTTCTTGAACTGCGAGGCGTTGTTGTCGGTGGGGGAGCCGTTCACCATGATGATGCCCGAGCCCTCCGGGACCTTCTTCGCCTTGAGGGCGTCGACGAGTGCCTGGCCCTGCAGCTCACCGACCTTCTCGTTGTCGAACGAGATGTAGTAGCTCAGGTCGGGGCTGTTGATGAGCCGGTCGTAGGAGATCACCGGCACCTTCTTGGCCTTCGCCTGCTGGACGATGGACGCTGCGGCCTCGCCGTCGAACGGGTCGAGGACCAGGACCTTGACGCCCTGCGTGAGCATCGACTGGGCCTGCTGCAGCTGCTTCGACGCGTCGCCGTCGGCGTTCGCGTAGATGACCGAGCAGCCGCTGCACTGCTTCTTCACCTCGGCGGTGAAGAGCGGACGGTCGGCGCTGGCGTAGCGGGCGGTGACGGAGTCGGGCAGGAGCAGGCCGATCTTGGCCTTCGACGCGTCGCCGCCGCCTCCGCCGGAACCGGTCCCGGCGTCCGCGCCGTTGGAACAGCCCGCCAAGGTGGTGATCGCGAGCAGCAGGGCGCTGACGCCCAGCATCGCTCGTGTGGTGGATTTCTTCATTGAAACGTCCTCCAACAGTGGACCGCCCCCATCGGCGGTGCCCTGAGTGTGACAGCGAGCGTTCTTGGCTGCAAGAGTTGAACGCAAGGACCGCGCGCCGTGACGAAAACGTTATCCGGAGGGCGCGGAGCGGCACGGCCGGCGCAGCGCGGAGCGCCCCGGCCGGCACGGCCCGGCACGTCTCCGCCTAGCGTGCGCGCGTCACGTCCACGGCTTCGATCGCCAGGGCCAGCGCGCCGGTCACCGAGGCCTTCTCGCCGAGCTGCCCCTGCACCACGTCCGGCGTGCCGTCCACGTCGACGATCAGCGACGACTCGAGGGCGTGCCGCATCGGGCCGAGCAGGAGTTCCCCGGCTCGTGCGAACTCGCCCGTGACCACCACCCGCTCCGGGTCGAGGACGTTGCACAGGCCCACCGCCGCCGAACCGATCGCGCGCCCGGCGTCCGCCACGGCACGCATGCAGACCTGGTCGCCGCCCATCGCCCGCAGGATCAGGTCCGCCAGCTTGAGGGTGCCGACCTCGTCGCGGACGCCCTCGAGCACCGCGGGCGCGCCGGCGATCGCCTCGAGGCACCCGCGGTTCCCGCACCGGCACAGAGGCCCGTTCGGCAGGACGGGGGTGTGCCCGAACTCACCGGCGATGCCGTGGTGCCCACGGAACAGGTGCCCGCCCAGCACGAGTCCGGCACCGATGCCGTTGCCGACGTCGAGCGTCACCACGGTGTCTCGGCCACGGGCCGCCCCGCTCCGGTGTTCCGCCAGGGCGGCGAGGTTGGCAGAGTTGTCGACCTGCACGGGCTTGTCCATCCGCCGGGCGAGCGACTGGCCGAGCGCGACGCCGTCCCAACCCCGCAGGATCCCGCCGCGCGCCGTCATCCCGGTGCGGGCGTCGATCGGAGCGGCCACGGCGAGGCCGACGGCGAGCACCTCGTCCATCGACGACTCGATGGACTCCACCATGTCCAGCACGAGCAGCGCGGTCTTGTCGAGCTCGGCGTCGGCGCGGTGGTCACGGGCCAGGGGCATGTGCCGCTCGGCCAGGACGGCGCCGTTCAGGTCCGACAGCGCCAGCCGCAGGTGCCGCGGCGAGACGTGCACTCCGGCGACCAGCCCGAGGCCGTGCGGCAGGGTCACGCGGAGCGCCCGACGGCCGCTCGAGGTGCTCGGCGTCGCGTGCAGGGCGCCGGTCGCGACGAGTTCCTTGACGATGTTCGAGACGGTTGCGGGGGAGAGCCCGGTCACCCCGGCGAGCTCGACCTGCGTCAGTCCGCCGTGCCGCTTCACCGCGCTGACGACCCGGCCCCGGTTGGCTTCACGCAGTGAAGCTTGGTTCCCCGGACTGCGGCGCGGCTCTGACACGGGGACAGCGTAACGGGCGGGTCCGGAACGCTCGCCGTGACGGACTGGAGGCACGGTGCCAGCTGGCACCGTGCCTCCAGTCCGTGGGTGGTCGCGTCCATGGCCCGCACCTGTCGTCAGACGCGTGGCGCCGTCCGGTCGAGGCGCGGGGTCGGGGTGCCGAGCGCGCCGGCGGTGCGGCGGACGTCCGCGAGGACCGCCAGGGGTTCGGCGGCGGAGGGGTCGTCGTGCGCCGCGAGGCTCGCGCGGGCGATCGGCACCAGCGCCGTGGCCGCGGCGACGAGTGTCGCCGTCGTCCCCGGCAGCCGGATGGGCAGTGTCGAGGGGCGGTGTCGGGAGAGGTCGACGCCCCGCGCCTCCAGGACCGGGAGGAGCTCGCGGCCGGTCAGGAACGCGTCGCGGAGCGCGCGCCGGTCCCCGACCATCGTCGCCATGCCGCCGCTGCGCAGTGCCTGTGCGAACATGCCGGCGTCGAGCACGAAGTGCAGCCACAGCCATCCGCGGATGTCGTCCTCGTCCTGCACGGTGAAGCCCGCCCGCTGGAACACCGACCGCACCAGCTCCCGTCGGTCCGGAGTCGCGCCGGTCGTCCCGAGCCGGACCGAACGGAGGACGGCACCGTGCAGGACCCCGTCGGCGTCGAACCCGCCGCCGGCTCCCGGGAACCCGAACAGCACCCGGTCCGCGGGCAGTGGGGCGACCGCGGCGAGGGGTTCGTCCCAGACGTTGCCGAGGACCAGCACGGTGGCGTCGCCGATGTGCGGTGCCAGGGTGGCCACGGCCTCCTGCAGCCGGTGGTGGCCCACGCTGAGGACGACGAGGTCGTACTCGTCGTCCGTGTCGATCGACTCGACCAGCCGCGTCGGCGACGTCGATCGGGTCCGCCGACCCAGGGGTCCGCGGCGGCCGTCGATGACGTCGGTCTGCACGCTGTCGCCGTACTCGGCAGCGCGCCCCGGCCGCACCAGGTGGTCGACCTGGTGCCCGGAGTGCTGGAAGGTCTGGCCGTAGATCGTGGCGATGACGCCCCGTCCGAGCATGAGGATCCGCATCGGGCACCTGTCCGCTAGTCTGGAGACGATCTCCACTTGGAAGATATGGAGATTGTTTCCACTTGTCAAGGAGCACCCGTGCCGGTCGAGGAACCCCTGCCTGCCGAGAAGCCGATGCGCGCCGACGCCCGTCGGAACCGCGACGCGATCGTGGCCGCGGCGCGCACGGCCTTCGAGCGTGACGAGCAGCTCCGGTTCGACGACTTCGCCGGACGCGCGGGAGTCGGCGTCGGCACGCTCTACCGACACTTCCCGACACGCGAAGCGCTGGCGGCCGCGGTCTACCGGGGTGAGGTCGACGTCCTCTGCCGCCGTGCTCGTGACTCGACGCGCCCCGCGGCTGAGAGCCTCGACGACTTCCTGCACGGGTTCGTGGAGTACGTGGTCGACCACGCGGGGCTCGCGCGCACCCTCGCCGCCGTGGTCGACGCCACCACGCAGGCCGAGGGCGGGGGAGACCTGGAGCGGACGCTCGCCGAGTTGCTGGCGCGCGCTGCCGCCGACGGGGCCGTCCGGTCCCACGTCGCCCCCGGGACGGTGCTCATGCTGCTGCACGGCATCGGGGCCGGGATCGATCGCCCCGGGTGGGCGACGGAAGCCCGTGCTGCCGCCGACCTGATCTCCCGAGGGCTCCGGGTCCGCTGATCCGTCAGCGCAGTCGCGCCGCCGGAGCGGTGCGGGCACGGAGCAGGACGGCCGCGCTCGCGGCTGCGGCGAGCACGACGAGTGACCACGCCACCGCGCCCACCGCGCCGGCGGGGTGGACCACCGACTGTCCGACCGCGGCCTGCACGGTGAGGAGCACGGTGCCCGCCGCCCACGCGACCGCGACGACGACCACGATCCGAACCTGCGTGGTCGGGTGCGCCAGCCACGGCAGGCGCCGACCGGCGGCGGCGACCAGGAGCGCCACCAGCGGGAGCACCTGCAGGGCGTGCATGCCGACGAAGTGGGCGACCCGGTAGTCGCCGCCGACGGTGCTCCACCCGAGCAGCGGCACCCCGGGGCCGCCATCCGCGATCCCCACCGTGTGGGCGCCGACGATGCCGTCGGGCGCGGTGAGCTGGGTGGGGGTCGGGCCGGTCATCAGGAAGGCGACCCCGATGCCGCCGAGTGCGATGACGGCACCGGCCCGGACGGCGATCGTCAGCGCCGGGGTCGGCAGACGCAGGAAGAACAGGGCGATCGAGGTGACGAAGGTGCAGAGGTAGAGCGTCGTGATCGCCACCGCCATCACCGCCCACACCGCCACGTGCACGCTGTTCGACACGTTGAAGTGACTCGTCGTACCGGTCGCGGCGGCCCACGCGATGAGCACCTGTTCCACCACCAGGGCCACGGCGACCACGGTGCCGAGTCGGCGAGCCAGCGTCCGCCACTTCGGCAGGTGTGCGATGAGCCACGCCCACGTGACGGCGTAGAGCAGGATCGACAGCGAGAACTTCAGGGGCTTCATCCACGCCGGTGCTCCGAGGATGGTCCGGGGATCCACGACGAGTCCGACGAGGCAGACCGCGGTGGACACGACCATCAGGCCGGCCACGGCCATGAGTGCCGGGTGCCACGCGGCCGCTCGGCGGACGGCGGCGATCACCGGTTCACGCTCCGGGCGTGCAGCAGGGCGGCGGCCACGACGTCGGCGGTGGGGGTCGGGTGCACGCCGAAGGTCTGCTCGAACGCCGACGAGTCGAAGACGTAGGGGTCGGTGTACTGGTACCGCAGCTCGAGCGTCTCGCGGGCGGACGTGTTGAACAGCGCACCGAAGCGCAGCGTGGCCGACGACATCACGGCCGTGCGAGCGGCGGGTACCCCGGCGAGCTCGACGTACTGCCGCCCCGTCAGTGCCGGGGCGGTCGGCAGGTGCCAGGTCCGGCCCGTCGCACGGCCGTCGGTGCCGAGGACCACGAGCGCGTCGCCGATGTCGGTCGTGGCGGTGAGGGAGTGCGGCTGGTCGGCGTCGAGCAGCCAGGTCGGCCGCTTGCCGGCGGCGATCCGATCAACGACGAACCCGTTGAACACGCTCGTCGTCGCCCCGGGGCCGGTGAAGTCGGCGCTCCGCCCGATGGTGACGGCCAGTCCGCGGTCGGCCGCGGTCCGCAGCTGCTCGAGGGCGGCCGCGCGCACCGCACCCTTCCGGCCGGAGGGGTTGATCGGGGTCGCCTCGGTCATCGGCCCGGACACGCGGCCGTAGGCGTAGACGTTGTCGAGGTACACCAGGTGGGTGCCCTCGGCCAGGGCTGCCTCGACGGTGTTGTCGACGATCCGCGGCCACTGGTCGGCCCAGACCCCCGACGAGTACGGCAGGCCGGCGACGAGGTACGCGACGTCGGAGCCGTGCAGTGCGCGGCGGACCGCGGTGGGGTCGAGCAGGTCGGCGATGACGTGGTCGGTGCGGGCGTCGGAGCTCTCGCTCTCGTTGTTGCCTGCCGTTGCTGTTGTCGACGGGCGCCGGCCGACGGACACGGCGGTGACGTCGTGCTCGCGGAGGGCTCGGAGCGTCTCGCGGCCGACGACACCGTTGCCGCCCAGGACGACATGCAGTGGAGCGGTCATGCGCCGGCCTCGTCCGTGTCGGCGACGGGGAACAGGTCGTGGGTGGCGTCCTGCTGCGCCAGGCGCCGGAGTCCCGCGAAGAGCGGATCGCCGAGGACGGTGCCGATCACCATCAGCTCCGCCATCGCGGTCCGGCCGTCGCGGTGCTGCAGTGCTGCCACGTCGGCCCGTGCTGCGCTCGCCGCTGCCGACACGTAGGCATCGAGGTAGTCGTCCGGGGCGTCGAACCCGATGGTGCGCAGCCCGTCGAGCGCCCGGGCCGCGGTCTCGAGTCCCGGGTTGTCCGATGTCGCGCACCAGCCGGCGGCCGACACCCGTTCCTCGATCCGGATACGGGCCTCCGGGGTCGCCTCTGGCTCGGGGGAGCGCGGGGTGGTCATCGCGTACTGGGCGACGGCGAAGACCTCGGCCAGCGGTGCGGTCTCGGCATCGAGCACGGCCAGGACCTGCTTCGTCACGGCGACCGAGAGGCCGCCGGTCTCCAGGAGTGCCCGGACGAGCCGGACCCGTTCGACGTGCCGGTCGTCGTAGGCGGTCTGGTTCGGCGCCGACTTCTCGCCGGGAGGCAGCAGGCCTTCGCGTTGGTAGTACTTGACGGCGGTGACCGGCGTGGACGCCGCTCGGGCAAGTTCAGATATTCGCACTATCGGAGAGTAGTGGTATCTACTTGTGTCCACAAGGCTCTCGCCTCTGGGTGGGCAAGTGAGGGTGTGTCAACCTGCCAGTCCGCCTGTGTCTCCGCGCAGATCGGCACGTGGGTCATTGTCATGTCATACTCAGCGAAGCAGCACGACCGGCCGTCGGCGGGTCCCTGCTCGCAGGGCTTCGTCGCCTGCACTTGCCGCTCCCAGCAGGTCGAGCACCGCGTTCTCCGGTCGATGCGCCGCGCCCTTCCCCGGGGCCTGGCCGCCAGCAGTTCATCGAGCTGTCCGCCCGCACGTGGTCGACGCAGATCCGACGTTCGACGTCGCAGAGAGCACACCATGAAGAAGATCATCACCGCCTCGATCATCGGCGCAGCGGGCGTCGCCCTCCTGCTCGGAGGCGCCGGCACCTTCGCGCTCTGGAACTCCAGCGCCGAGACCGCCGGGGGCACCATCGTCGCCGGCGCACTCTCGATCAAGCCGACCACACAGGCGGCGAGCTGGACCGTCAACGGCGGGTCGCCGCTCTCGACGCTGGACGGCTACCCGATCGTGCCGGGCGACGTCGTCACCTACTCGCAGGACATGGTCGTCACCGCGAACGGCAAGGGCCTGAAGGCCACCCTGGCCGTGGACCCGGCATCGGTCGAGGCCACCTCGACGTCGGCCCCGGCGGACGTCGCACTGGCGAAGTACCTGTCGGCGAACGCGGTGCTCACCGCGTCCGGTGACGGGGTCTCCGGTGCCGCTGCGCCGTACACGGTGACCGGGCAGACCGGCTCGCAGCAGGACGTCCGCGTCGGCGTGACCATCGCCTTCCCGAAGAGCACCACCCCCGGTGTCGAGGACGGCACGCAGAACGGGTCGGTCGACCTCGACGCCATCGCCGTGACCCTGACCCAGGCGTGAGCCGCCGGCGCCGAGGGGGCGCGATGACCGGCTGGCCGACGGCGACGTTGCTCGCCGTCGCCGCGGTGGGGATCGTGGCGGTCGTCGCCATCTCCACCGACGGTGGCACGTTCGCCCTCCTCAGCGCCCGGTCCTCGACCGAGCCCGCGACGATCACCGCCGGGTCCGCGGACCTGTCGCTGAGCAGTCTCGCGCTGCCGTCCGCACCGCTCTACCCCGGTGCCACCGAGTTCGGCGTGGTCACCGCGACGAACACCGGCGACGTCCCCCTCGACCTCGGTGTCGCGATGGCGCGAGCCGGCACGACGACGTCGGCCTCCGGTGTCCGCAGTGACCTGCGGGTGACCGTCGGCGCTGCGACGTCGGCGGCCGTGTGCCGAGCCGGCAGCGTGCGCCCCACGTGGTCCGGCACGCTCGACTCGACCTCGCCGCGGTCCGCGGGCATCGCGCTGCCCCCGGGCGCCGCCGTCGTCCTCTGTCTCGCCGTCGCGATGCCGGCCGACGCAGCCGCCTCGCAGCAGGGCCTCTCCACCGACTTCACCACGACCATCAGCGGGACGCAGGCAGGATCATGACCGACCGCACTTCGCGTCGACGCGTGCTCCTGCTCGGAGCGACGGCCGCCGCGGTCGTCGCGCTCGAACTCGTGAGCGGCGGGACGGCGTGGGCGACGTGGACCGCCCCGGCACAGTCCGTCCGGGCCGCCGCGACGACCGGCTCCGTCTCGGTCGGCATCCGCGGTGTCGAGGACCTCGCCACCACGTACTCCTCGGCCGGGCTGTCCCACACGGCGCTCGTCACGGTGTCGAACTCGGGGTCCGTCCCCGCCACCACCTCGCTCTCGCTCGCAGCGACCGCCGGATCCGCGGTGTCGAGCGCCGTCCGGATCGACGTCTGGCAGTCCACGAACGCCAACCCCTGCTCCGGTGCTCCGTCGAGTGCGGCGATAACCGGTTCGGGCACGACGATCGCCCCCGTGGTCGCGACCCTCGCCGCCGGCGCGAGCCGTTCGACCTGTGTGCGGACGTCGGTCAGTCAGGGCCAGCGCTTCGACCTCTCCGGAGGCGCGACCACCCTCGACGCGACCGTCACCGCCCGTCAGGGGGCCTGGGTCGGCACTGCGCACGCCCGCGCCGCCCAGAGCGTCGCCGACACCGTCACCCCGTCGGTGCCGTCGAAGACCGCCGAGACCGACAGCAGCATCACGGTCACCTGGGCAGCGCCCGCGGACGCCAGCGGCATCGGTTCCTACGCCGTGTACCGGGACGGCGTCCTGGTCAGCGTGACGTCGGCGTCCGTCCGGTCCTTCACCGACACCGGTCTGCAGGTCTCGAAGTACTACGCGTACACGGTGCGAGCGGTCGCCAGCGGGACGGGCGGCCACGCGTCGCCGGCGTCCCAGGGCATCCAGCACGCCACCGGCTGGTACACGTCCACGAGCCGGTACGTCCTGCGGAACGACGCCACCGGCACGTGCGTCGCGAGTGGTGGGTCGGCGTCCGGCTCACCGATCACCACGACGACCTGCACGACCAGCGCGACGCAGACCTGGCGCTTCACGCCCGAGGACGACTGGCTCCGGATCACGTCTCCGTCGAACCCGTCGCTGTACTGGGACGCCCCGAGCGACCGCTCCGCCCTGCTCCGTCCCGACAACGACATCAGTGCCCAGAAGTGGACGGCCGAAGCGGTCGGCGCGGGCAGTGGGCTCTTCCGGTTCCGCAACCGGAACGACCTCTGCCTGACGGCGTCGAGCGGGTCCGCCGCCACCAACCCGATGACGGTCGCCGACTGCAGCACGTCCGGGCTCCAGCTGTTCTCCCTCCGGGCCACGTCGTGACGACCGCAGTGCCGCAGTCGGAGCCGCAGCCGCAGCCGCAGCCGCTGGGTGCCCGCTGGTCGGGCGCCCTCCGGCTGCTGGGCCAGACGGCCGCGGTCCTGCTCCTGATCGTCGTGGTCGGGCTCGCGGCGCTGGCGATCCTGGTGCCGCGGATCACCGGTTCGGTGCCGCTCACCGTGCTGACGAGCTCGATGGAACCGGGGATGCCACCGGGCACCCTGGCGGTCGTCCGCCCGGTGGACCCTTCGGACATCGGTGTCGGCGACATCGTCACCTACCAGATCCGGGTCGATCGGCCCGGCGTGATCTCGCACCGGGTGGTCGCCGTCGCGATCGGGGCCGATGGTCGCCGCCTGTTCACGTTCAAGGGCGACAACAACTCCGCCGTCGATCCCGAACGGGTCGTCGCCGCGCAGGTCATGGGCCGGGTCTGGTACTCGATCCCCGGCCTGGGGTTCGTGAACACCGCCGTCGCGGGCGACACGCGGGCCTGGCTCGTGCCGACGCTGGGCGGCGTGATGATCGGGTACGCCCTGCTGCTGGTGATCCGGTCGGTCGCCGTCACCGGAGCCCGCGGAACGTCGCACGGACGTCGTCGACGAGCAGCTCCGGCTGTTCGAGCATCGCGAAGTGCCCGCCGCGCGCGACCTCGTTGAAGAACACCAGGTCCGTGTACCGGCGCGCTGCCCAGCGGCGCGACCGGCGGACGTACTCGCCCGGCATGATGCTCAGGCCGACGGGCAGGGTCAGCGGTTCCTCGACGGTGCCCGGGGTGGCCCAGCCGGTCCGCGTCGCCTCCCAGTAGAGGCGCGCCGAGGACGCCGCGGTGTTCGGCAGCCAGTACAGCATGACGTCGTCGATGATCTCGTCGAGCGGGAAGAGCCGCTCGGCATCGCCGTGTTCGTCGTGGGAGCCGCCGACGTCCTGGAACATCGCGTAGATCCACGACGCCAGCCCGACGGGGGAGTCCGCCAACGAGTACCCGATGGTCTGCGGGCGGGTCGACATCTGCTGCGAGTAGGCCGACAGCTCCCGCCAGTAGTGGCCGCTCTCCTGCAGCATGACCTGCTCGTCGGGGGAGGCGTTCCGGACTTCGTCGTCCGTCGGCATGAACAGCGCCATGTTGAGGTGGATCCCGGCGAGCCCGATGTCCCCGGCGGCCTGCAGTGCCGCGAGCTCCGCGGTGACGGTGGCGCCGAGGTCGCCGCCCTGGGCGAACCAGTCCGTGTACCCGAGCCGGGACATCAGTACCGACCAGGCCCTCGCGGTCCGGGCGGTGTTCCACCCGGTCGTCGTCGGCTTCCCGGAGAAGCCGAACCCGGGCAGGCTCGGGATCACGACGTGGAACGCGTCCGCCGCGTCGCCGCCGTGCGCCACCGGGTCGGTGAGCGGACTGATCGCGTGGCGGAACTCCAGGACGGAACCGGGCCAGCCGTGGGTGAGCAGGAGCGGGCGGGCACCGGGGACGGCGGACCGGACGTGCAGGAAGTGGACCTCGAGCCCGTCGATGTGGGTCGTGTGCTGGCCCCAGCCGTTCAGCAGCGCTTCGGTCCGGCGCCAGTCGTACTCCGTCGTCCAGTGTTCGACGAGGGCGCGGACCTTCTCGAGTCGGGGTCCCTGCGAGGTGTCCTCGACGGTCTCGGCATCGGGCCAGCGGGTGGTCAGGAGACGGCGGCGCAGGTCGTCGAGTTCCGCCTGGGGGACGTCGAGGGTGAACGGGGTGATGGCTGCGGTGTCCGACATGGAGTCCTCGGGTGCTCGGCGTCGCGACGGCTGTCCGTCTTGATTGCAGATGATCTTTGCACAAGACGATCTTGTTCCGGTACGGTCTCCGGTATGGACAGTCCGACGCCGACCGACGCACTCCCCGAGATCGACTGGGGTGCCGAAGGGATCGAATCCGAACTCGGGTGGGCGCTGCCGCTGGCGCTCCAGGGCTTCACACGGCTGGGCAGCGAGGCGGTCGCCGACGTGCCGGGAGGTCCCCGTGGTTACCAGGTGCTCGTCGCGATCACCACCGAGGAGCCGTCGTCGCAACTCGGGCTTGCGCAGCGCCTCGGGATCGACAAGACCCAGATGACCTACATCGTCGACGCGCTCGAGGCAGGCGGGTTCGTCGAGCGCCGCCCCGCCCCGACCGACCGGCGGGTGCGGCAGGTCCACCCCACCGACGCCGGCCGTGCCCTGCTCGCCCGGACGCGGTCCGCCCTGCGCGGCGCCGAGGGCGTGCTCATGCGGCACCTCGACGACGACGAGCAGACGACACTGCGCCGGCTGCTGGCCCGCGTCGCGCTCACCGCCGGGCTCGGCACCGCCGGACCGGACCAGGCGGACCCCACGTTCCAGCACCCCCTCGCCGTCCCGGAGCGATCCCGACGGCGCACCGCGACGACCACGTCGACCACCACTGCAGTGAGGCCCCGCCCATGACCACCACCATCCTCGTCGCCGGCGCCACCGGCGACCTCGGGCACCGCATCGTCCGCGAGCTCACCCAGCACGACGTGCGGGTGCGTGTCCTCACCCGACCCGGCAGCAGGACCGCCGCAGAACGCTTCGGCGACGACGCCCGTGTCGACGTCGTCGCCGCCGAGTACGGCGACCACGACGCCCTGACCCGGGCCGTGAGCGGCGCCGACGTCGTGGTCTCCGCCGTGAGCGGGACCCGCCCGGTGATCGTCGACGCCCAGCGCGCGCTGCTCGCGGCGACCGTGGCGGCGGGCGTCCGGCGGTTCATCCCGTCCGACTACTCGGCTGACTACCGGCGGATCACACCCGGCACCAACCGCAACTTCGAGCTGCGGCGCGAGTTCGCCGCCGACCTCGATGCGGCCCCGGTGCAGGCGACCTCGATCCTGACCGGCATGTTCACCGACCTGCTGACCGGCGAGGCCCCGATGATCCTGTCCGGCCGTCGGCTCGTGCTGTTCTGGTCGTCGGCGGACCAGGTGCTCGACTTCACCACGAAGGACGACGTCGCGAGGGTCACGGCCCTCGCTGCCCTGGACGACGATGCTCCGCGGGTGATCGAGATGGCGGGTGACCAGGTCACCGCACGCGACGTCGCACGCACCATGAGCGAGCTGACGGGGGAGCGCTTCCGGCTGCAGTGGGCCGGCACGACCGGGACCCTGTCCGCGATGAGCGCCGTCGGCCGGCGCCTGTCGAAGAACCCTGACGAGACGTTCCCGGCATGGCAGGGGATGCAGTACTTCGTGAGCATGTTCAGCGGGCAGGCGCAGCTGCACCACGTCGACAACGACCGCTACGGCGTGCAGTCGTGGACGAGTGTCCGTGACGTGCTCCTCGCGCACCTCAGCGGACAGGGCCACCCGGCGACGGACTGACGGGCGCGGTGTGCGGTCGTCGGCGACGGAGCAGGAACACGAGCCCGACGACGACGACCGGCACCAGCGCGAGCGCGGCGAGCCAGACGAGGACGTCCCACTCCGGTGAGAGCGGCACGCCGAGCGTGCTCGACGAGGTCCGCCACACCTGGTCGCCGGGCCCCTCGTGCTCGTCCATCCCCGTGACCGGGAACAGCAGCGCCGTCACGATCGCCCAGCCCACCAGCACCGCGACGGCGATCAGCGTCCACGGACGCGGATTCGCCCCAGGACCCGTGCTCGTCATCGGACGGCCCTGCCAGACCGGGCCGCCCGGACGATCTGCCAGACGCAGACCGCGAGCACGACGGCGCCGGTGACAGCCGCGACCCACGTGCCGGCGACACCGATCATCGGCGTGGTCGTGCAGGAGCTCGTGCCCGCTCCGGGGACGGCGTCGAGACAAGTGGTCGTCTGGACCACCAGCAACATCGACACCGTCACGGTGACGACCACCGCGATCGTGGCCCACCCCACCACTCGTTCCACCGTGCGCTCCGTCCTGCCTGCCATCGGTGGCTCAACCATGCCGCACGCCGGGCCGGACGGGTGTCTCGATCCGGCAACGAATCGGCCGTGCCGACAGGCGGACTGGAGGCCCGGTGCCAGCTGGCACCGGGCCTCCAGTCCGTCAGCCGCTCGCGGTGACTGCATCGCTCACGCCACGACGGCGGCCGGCGGCACCGGTCCGACGATCGCCGCGACGTCCCGTCGCCGTGCGGCGCCGGTCCGCACCCCGTGCGCCACCGACAGGGACACGGCTGCGGCGACGATCCACGCACCCAACGTGAGGAGCGCGCCCGTCGCGCCAGCCCCGTCGAAGTAGCTGAACCCCGTGACGGCGCCGAACGCGGCACCCGGCGGGAGGGCCTGTCCGACGGTGGCGAGCACGGGTGGCAACAGGTGGGTGCTGATCGTCGCACCGCTCGTCGCGTTGCCGAGGGTTGTGAAGAGGAGCGTCGAGACGATCACGCCCATCGGTCCGACGATCGAGGTGATCGCCATCGTGGACAGCGAGACGGCGACGGCGAGGAGCGAGAGCACCACGATCACGGCGCCCGTCGCTGCGGGGACGGCGCCGTCGATCGGCCCGGCGATGACGGCGACCACCGCGGCTGCGGCGATGCTCCCCACCACCGTGACGACGATCCGGGTGCGGAGGCGCGCGAGGGCGCCGAGTGAGTTCATGACCTGCGCCAGGATGAACGCCGCCAAGGTCGTGCCGAAGACCAGGTAGAACCCCGCGATGCCCTGGGCATCGTTCGTCGCGAGCGGGACGACGTCCTGTGTGCGGGTGACGGAGGCACCGGCACCGGCCGCGACCCCGGAGAGCATCGTGGTCGCGGCGGTCGTCGCGCTCCGTCCCTCGGCGCCTGCCGTGTACAGGGACCAACCGTCGCTGCCGGGGACGAGGGCTGCGACCGCATCGCGGGACCGGACGAGGTCGCGTGCGTCGGAGGGGGAACCGGCGGTGCGCACGTCGGCGCGGTCGCCGAGCGCCTTGCCCGCCGCGTCGGCCACCTGGGTGCCGACGACGGCGATGGGCAGGTGGTGTGGTGTCGGGGCCTTCTGCAGGCCGATGTACAGGCCGGCGAACGCTCCGGCGACGGTCATCGCGACCAGGACCTGGGTGACGAGGACGGGCAGCACCCGGCGGACCGGGGGGAAGCCGGCAGACTTCGCAGCGCTGTTAGTAATCGATTCATTACTCATGGAATCGGATGATACCCTCGCGGCATGACGACAGCAAGGGGTCCGGTCCAGAAGGGTGCGGAGCGCATGGCCGGCAGCCAGCGGCGCGAGGCCACCCTGACCGCGGCGGCCGCCGTGTTCGCCCGGCAGGGGTACCACGGCGCGACCACGGAGCGCATCGCCCAGGCCGCGGGCATCAGCCAGCCGTACGTCGTCCGGATGTTCGGCTCGAAGGAGAACTTGTTCCTCGCCGTCGTCGACGGGTGCCTCGAAGCCGTGCTCGACGCGTTCCGGGCGGCGCTCGACGACGGGCAGCCGGGCACCGTCGCGTCCCGCCTCGGCGCTGCGTACCGTGCGCTCGCGACCGAGGACGGCGTGCACCTCATCGTGATGCAGTCGTACATGCTCGGTGCCGACCCCGTCGTCGGACCGGTCGCCCGAGACGGCTTCACCCGGATCCTGCACTTCCTGGTCGAGGAGGCCGGGCTGTCGGAGTCCGCGGCGGAGTCGTTCCTGGCCAAGGGGATGCTCATCAACACGCTGCTCGGCATCCGGCTCGGGGACCAGGACGACCCGCTCGCGCAGCGGTTCACCCAGACGGTGTTCGACCCGGAACCCGCAGCACCCGGGCCGACCGACCGCTGACCAGACCCGTCGTCAGGCGACGCGCTCGACCCGTTCGACGAGCTCCCTGACGGCGTCCGTCGCGCTCGGGCGCTGCGCGGTCTCGTCGCTCAGTCGCCGTGCCGCGGCGAAGTGACTGCGCTCCGCGAGCATCCGGTGCACCGCCGGGCCGACCGCCGACGGCTCGTCGACCACGACCGCGACACCGGCCTCGGCGGCACGGGCAGCGTTGATGAACTGGTCCGCGCCCTGCGGGAGCAGCACCATCGGCACGCCCACGCTGGCCGCGGCGAGCACCGTGCCGGCACCGGCCGCTGCGACGACCAGGTCCACGCCCTCGAGCAGCTCGCGCATCGGGCGGAACGGCACGAAGTGCACGTGCTCGCTGTCGTCGAGGCGCTCGCCGATGACCCCGACGGTCGCCACCAGGTCGGCCTCGTCGGGCTGGAACCCGTCGAGGATCGCCGTCAGCAGCGCGGCGTCGCCGAAGACCGTGCCGAGGGTGACGAGCACCCGCGGTCGTCCTCCGCGCGCCGAGACCGGTGCGAGCGGCTGCTCGGCGGCGGCGGTGTCGGGTCGGCTGTGCGGTTCGGAACGGAACGGGATCGTGACGGGCGGCTGCGTCCACCCGGGTGCCTGCAGCGACACCGGCGTCGGGTCGAGCAGGGCGATGGGCGGGGTGGGCACCACTGCTCGCTCGGCGTAGCGGGGGAGGACGAGCTCGGCCATCGGGCGGCGGAACTCCTCGGGGACCTCGGGGCCGAAGGCGACGATCGCGTACGGCACGCCGAGTTCCGCGGCGACGAGCGGTCCGACCAGGTCGACGGCGTCCGCGACGACCACGTCGGGCGCCCACCCGCGCGCTGCGCGCACGGCGTCGTCGACGGTCAGGTCGACGCGGGTGCCGGCGAAGAACTCGGCGACGGCCGCCGGCTCGGGCCGGTTCGCGGGGTCGCTGCCGGGGATGCGGCGGGCCACTTCGGAGAACAGGTCGGGAGGCATGGGTCCGGCCGCCAGGACCGGCACCGTGGGCAGTTCGGTCGCCAGGGGCTCGCGCATCCCACCACTGGTGAGCAGGGCGGCATCGTGGCCGGCCGCCTGTGCGGCACGGGCGAGCGGGACGAGGGGCAGGAGGTGTCCGAGTGCGGGGACGCCGGAGAAGAGGATGCGCAAGAGGGGTCTTCCTGGTTCGGGGTCAGTCGGCGGCGAGGACGAGCGGGATGCTGCGTCGGCGTCCGGTGACGAGGGGGATCGTGCCGGCGGCCACCATGAGCACGAGGCTCACGAGGGCGGCCGGCAGGGCGGCCTGCAGGCCCAGGTGGGGCTGCGTGCCGGGGACGGTGACCGCGAGCGCGACGGCTTGTCCGCAGGCGGTCAGCACGAGGACGACGGCGGCGACGAGGACCGCGGTGCCGACGAGGATGACGGACTCCCACGCTGCGCGGGCGAGCACGGTGGCGCGGGACCCGCCGGCGGCCTCGACCAGCGCGGCCTCCTGCTCGCGGGTGCGTCCGGCCATCAGGACGGTGGCGGCCGCGCCGAAGAGCGACACGAGCAGCGGCCCGCCGAGCATGAGCAGGACGCTCTGCACGTCGAGTCCACCACCCGACGACGACCCCGTGGTCCGGTGCACGGCGTCACCCAGGGTGTCGAAGCCGGCGAAGATGCTGCCGGGCAGGGCGATCGTGATGACGAGCGCGCTCACCGTGGCGCTGCTCCGGTCGACGAAGAACGCGGCGGCGTTGCGTGCGAGGAACCACGATGCCGATCGGTGCGTGGGCACCACCGCGGTCCATGCCCGGAGGGCGACCGGGAACACCGCGTGGCCGATCGCGGTGCAGGCCGCCGTCAGGAGCGGCCCGATCAGCAGCACCTGGCCACCGGTCCGGACGCCGGCGTCGACGATCGAGCTGGTCAGGAGCCCGGCGAGCAGCAGTGCGACGGCACTCGCGGCCCAGCGGGTCCAGGTCGTCCGGGTGCGGACGGACTCGGGCTCCCGCAGGACCTCGATCGGGCGGACGAGACCGGCTCGGCGCGACGGCCGGAGACTGCTCAGGACGACGACGAGCGTCACCGCGAGCACGACCGTGACGGCGCTGGTCGGTCCGAACCCTTCGTCGAGGTCCCGGAGCCCGTCGGACTCCGACAGCCCGAAGTGCAGGAACGCCGGCACGAACGGGGCCACGACGAGGCAGCCGATCGTGCTGCCGACCAGTGCCACGACGGCGAGCTGCAGCCGGACGACGACCGTGACCGTGCGGGACGGCACCCCCACCAGCTGCCAGAGCGCGTAGCCCCGCCGCTGCAGGTCGATCGTCAAGCGGGTGACGCTGCCGAGGACGGCGGTGACGGCGATGATCGTCAGCACGACGACGAGCGAGGCGAGCGTGGCGAGGCCGCCGGCCCGGAGCAGGTCCGTCGGCCTGCCTGACCCGATGATCGCGAAGCCGGTCTCGAGCATCCCGGCCGCGATGGCGGCAGCCGCCGCGGTGGCTGCGCTGACGACGAGTGCGCCGATCCAGATGCCGGCGTTCTGCCGCAGGTCGCTCAGGACGAGTCGGAGCACGTCAGGCCTCCTGCGCGGCGGCGGTCAGTGCTTCGAGGACCGCGGCGGCGTCCGGGTGCGCCAGCTCGCGGTGCACGGCCCCGTCGCGCAGGACGAGCACACGGTCGGCACGCGCAGCCGCTTCGAGGTCGTGCGTGACCATCACCACCGACCTGTCACCGTCGGCCACCCGGCGCAGCAGGTCGAGGACCGCGTCACCGGCGGTGGTGTCGAGCGCGCCGGTCGGCTCGTCGGCGAACACGACGTGCGGTTCGGACGCCAGGACCCGGGCGATCGCGACCCGCTGCTGCTGCCCGCCGGACAGCGCGCCCGGTCGGTGATCGCCGCGGTCGGCGAGTCCGACCGAGGCGAGCGCCGCGTCGACCTGGTCCGCGGAGACCGGCCGGTGGGCGAGGCTGGCGGGCAGCGCGATGTTCTGCCGCGCGGTCAGCGACGGGATGAGGTTGAAGGACTGGAACACGAAGCCGACCGTCGAACGGCGGAGTGCCTGCAGTTGCTTCGGTCGGAGGGTCTCGAGGCGTTGCCCGGCGATCGACACCGATCCGCTGTCGTAGGGCTCGAGGGCGGACAGGCAGTACAGCAGCGTCGACTTGCCGGAGCCGCTGGGGCCGACGACGGCGACGAACTCGCCCGGCAGCACGGACAGTGAGACACCCCGGAGCACCGGGACCCTCGACTGTTCCGGCCCGGGGAACGACTTCGTCAGGTCGTGTGCCTGCAGGAGGGGTTCGGTCATGGTGTCAGTCCGTCTCGTTCTCGTCGTCGTTCTCGGGTGTCGGACCGCAGGATGCCGAGGACCCGCGCGTACCGACGCTCCTGGTAGACCCCGTGCACACCGGCGAGCAGGACGGCCGTGACCACCCCGGTCGCCAGGGACCCGGACGGCGCCCACGTGCTCGCGGTCAGCAGTGCCGCCCCGGCACCGGCGACGATGCAGTTCACGACCGCGATCGCGCTCGACAGCGTGAAGAACACCCCGCGCCAGGACAGCCGGAGCCCGATGTCGAGCAGCTCGTTCGGCGCGATCCGGTCCTCGGGCACCGGGAAGTACCGCCGGGCGCCGGGCAGGATCGTGCCGTACCAGCGGCGGATCCGCTGCATCGCGGCGAGGGCGACCACGTCCTCCAGCGAGGTCTGGACGAGTCGCTCGTAGGTGAAGACCCCGAGCAGCACGACGACCGGGATCACCACGGCGAGGTAGCCCGTGGCGAAGTCGGTGTCGGCCAGGAACCCGAACGCCACCAGGGCGCTCGACAGTGTCGTCAGGTAGATCGCTGCCCGGGTCGACGACTCCGAGACGGTGATGCCGCGCGCGGTCTGGAGCACGAAGTGCTCGGTCACGAGGGCCGTGAAGAACGCGCTCGGCGCGTCCGGCAGCCGCGCAGCCGCGTGGTCGGCGGTGTCGTCGGCGGAGCCTTCCGGCATGGGCGCCTCCCGGTGGTCGTCGTGGTCGCGACCCGATGCCGGGTCGCCGCCACGAGGCTCGCAGCTGGTCCGCCCACGGTGCATCCGTTGCGTGACGTAACCCGTGCCTCCAGGTCGTCGCCCGGTGCGTCAGTCCGTCGGACCGGACGCCGCCAGCGCGGCCGCCAGCTCGGTGCGACTCGTCACGCCGAGCTTGGGGAACACCTTGTACAGGTGGGTGCTGACGGTGCGGTGCGACAGGTAGATGCGGTCCGCGATCTCGCGGTTCGTCATGCCGGCGGCGGCGAGCCGCGCGATCTGCAGCTCCTGGGGTGTGAGCCGTTCGCGTGTCGGCGCCGTCGTGCTGTCGGCCCGTTCCGGGGCCTCGCCGGCTGCGCGGAGTTCCGCCGCGGCGCGGGCGGCGAAGCCCGCGGTGCCGGCGGCGTCGAACGCGTGGAGCGCCTCGCGGAGGTGCAGCCGAGCCTCGACCACCCGACGCTCGCGGCGGAGCCACTCGCCGAACAGCAGCTGGGTCCTCGCCAGTTCGACCGGGGAGTCCGCGAGGCGGCCGGCCTCGATCGCGCGGACGTAGAGGGACTCCGGGTCCGCGCCGCCCGCGCCGTCGGTGTCGGTTCCCGTCGAGTCCGTGCCCTCGGCGAGCAGGGCCCGGCTCCGCACGACGAGGGCGGTCAGGTGCGCGGACCCGGTGGTACGGGCGACCGCCTCGGCCTCGGCGAGGTTCTCGACGACCGAATCGGGTCGACCGCCCCGGACCGCGGCCTCGGCGCGGTCGGCGATCGCCCACAGGGACCGGGTCGCGTGGACGGTCATGTGCGTGAACTCGATCTGGGCGTCCCGGTGGCGCCGCTGACCGAGGGCGACCAGTCCCGCTGCCCACCGCGCGTCGGCGCTGGCCAGGGCGAGCCGCCCGCCGTGCGCGAACTCCGAGCCCTCGCGCAGGGCGGCCAGCGCGGCCTCGTCGTCGCCGAGCAGGGCGTGGCCCCGGGCGAGCGTGGCGTAGGCCATCCCGGCGATGAGCGGGAGCTGGACGTCGCGGGCGATGCGGACGGCGTACTCGGCGTCGGCCAGACCGTCCCGCACCCGCCCGCGCAGCATGAGCACCGTCGCCCGGCCGCGGAGCGCCTGGGTCTCGTCGGCGACGGCGCCGAGCTGGTGTGCACGCTCGTACGCCAGCTCCCAGCACGTCAGCGCGGTCTCGAGGTCCTGCTGGGACTCGGCTGCGATCGCGAGGGACGCCATCGCGAGCGGCTGCTCGGTGAGCTGCGGCACCAGGTGTGCGAGTTCGGTGCGCAGGTGGTGGGCGGAGCCGAGTGGCGCCAGGACGGCGAGGGCCACCGACTTCAGCGGGCTCGCCGAGCGTGTCGCGAGCAGGGCCGCCTCGATGTCCTTCCACTCCGATCGCGGCAGGTTGCGGCCGCGGGCGTTGAGGGCCGCCGCCCAGAGCACCCGCACGAGCCGGTCCGCGTGCTCCGGGCCGGCGAGCACGGGCCGGATCCGGCGGAGTTCGATGCGTGGTCGACCGGCAGCACCCGTGGTCAGGCTCAGCACCGTCTGCGTGACGGCGGTCTCGGTGACCGTCTCGGGGTCGGCGGCGAGGGAGTCGACCTGCTCCAGGAGCTCGATCGCCTCGGCCGTCATGCCGGCGGCCCGTGCGGTCTCGGCAGCCCGGCCCAGCCGACGTGCCCGACCGGTGACCCCCTGCGACAGGGTGGCCGCACGCTCGTAGGCCCGGACCGCCTCGGGGCGGGCACCCCGTTGTGCCGCGCGGTCGGCGGCGGTCTCGAGGTCGGCGGCGATGGACTCGTCCCGCTCGAACGTCGCCGAAGCCCGGTGCCAGGCGGCGCGCATGCCGTCGGTGACCACCGACGCGAGTGCCCGGTGCGCCGCGGACCGTGCAGCGGCCGAGGCGTTGCCGATCACCGCCGAGCGCAGGAGCGGGTGGCGGAAGCGCAAGGAGACGAGGTCGGTGCGGAGGAGCCCGAGTTCCTCGAGCGGCTCGAGGTCGTCGACCCCGAGGTCCATCGTGCGGGCCGCCGCCATGACGTCCTGCAGGCCGGCGTCGTCGGCCGCCGCGGCGAGCAGCAGGAACGAGCGGCTGCCGGACGGGACGGCGGCGACCTGCTCGAGGAACGCCTGCTCGAGCCGCCGCGTGGTGGGGAGCCGGGACGCGATGGTGGCCGGGCCGCCCGTGGTCCAGGTGACGGGCAGTTCGTGCAGGGCGAGTGGGTTGCCGCCGGCCTCGGCCAGCACCCGTCGCCGGACCGAGGTGGACAGGGTGCCGGCGTGGGCGTCGAGCAGGGCCTCGGCGGCGTCGTCGGCGAGCGGTCCGAGCTCGAACCGCGTGAAGCTGCACGGGGGCACGGCGTCCGGGGCGTGTCCGGTCCGGACCGCCGCGATGACGACGACCGGGGTGTGCGTGAGCCGGCGTCCCACGAAGTCGAGCACCTCGGTGGTGGACCGGTCGAGCCACTGCAGGTCCTCGGCGCGGACGAACACCGGACGGTGCGACCCGGCCTCCTCGAGCAGCCCGAGCGTCGCGGTGCTCACCAGCAGGCGGTCCGGACTCGGGCCGTCCTCGACCGCGAGGGCCGTGAGCAGTGCGGTGCGCTGGCGCGGCGGCAGGGCGGACGCGAAGGGGAGCAGTGGGTGGAGCAGCTCGTGCAGGCCGTCGAAGCCCACGCTGTTCGCCCCCTGGATGCCGGTGCAGGTCAGCACGCGGAAGCCGGTCCGCCGCGCGTGCCGCTCGACGGCGGCGAGCAGCGTCGTCTTGCCGATGCCCGCCTCACCCTCGACCAGGACCGCGGCGCCGCGCTCTGCCGCTTCGTCCTCGGCCGCCCCGTCCGCAGTCACCGCCGCGGCGTCGTCGAGCAGGCGCGTGAGGGCCGCGAGTTCGTCCGCGCGGCCGAACAGTGCACGGTCGGGGAGCGGCGGTGACACGGCTCGTTCGGCGTCCACACGCTGCCCTTCGCTCGTTTAGGTGATCTTTCACCTAAGTTACGTCGCGCTGGTGCGTGAGGGCAAGCGGAGCTAGGGGTGGTCGGCCGGTCGGGGCAGGGTGCCGTGCTCGAGCACTGACTCGTACACGCGCTCGAGCACGTCGGCGAAGCCCGCCAGCTCGTCCTCGCGCAGGTCGCTGAAGAACATGTCCTTGACGAGTTCGGTGTGGCGCGGCGTGGCTTCGCGGAGCGTCCGCCAGCCCGTGTCGGTCAGGGCGACGGCGGTGGTGCGCCGGTCGTGCTCGCTCCGACGGAGTTCGAGGAACCCGCGTTCGGCCATGCGTTTCGCGTGGTGCGAGGCACGGCTGCGCTCCCACCCGATGCGGGTCGCCAGGGCCGACATCGTCATCTCGCCGCCCGGCTCGCTCGTGAGGGCGACGAGGACGTCGTAGTCGGCGAGCGAGATGTCGCTGTCGGCGCGCAACTGCCGGTTCATCTCGTACCGCAGGCGCAGCTGGAGCTTCATGTAGGCGTACCAGGTCCGCACCTGCTCGGCGCTCATGTAGGCGTACGGGGACTCCGGGGGCACCTCGTGCTGCATCGACATCGCCCGTGTCCTCCTGCCTCGCCCACCGTCCAGACGCCCGACCATCATCGCAGGGTGCGTGACACTGCGGCGGGTCGGGCGTCTGCGGGTGGGTTCAGCTGGTCAGCAGCGTGTAGACCTTCGCGATGCGGTCACCCTCGACGAAGCAGATGTCCATCCCGGACACGACGGGCGGCGCTCCCTCCGGTCCGAAGTGCCAGGCGAGGTACCCCATCCCGTGGTTCTCGTAGACCGGGCCGGCCGGCGAGAACACGAACCCGGGAGCCTCGTCGAGCAGGCGCTGCGCCTTGGTGTGCAGGGCGTCGTGGCCGGTGACGACCTCGTCGGGGTCCAGGAACTCGACGTCGGGGGCGTAGGTCCGCTCGATGGCGGCGCGGCGGCGGTCCGGGTCGCGTTCCCCGAACACCTCGAACAGGTTGGCGTGCATGAGCGATTCGAGCGGTTGCGACATGGTGTCTCCGTCGGTGGTCGGTGGTCGGTGGTCGGTGTCGGTGTGCGGTGGCGGTCTCAGTCACGTGTGCGACGGGGACCGGTCGGTCCAGTCGAAGACCAGGTCCCGGTGCCCGATCGCCCACCCGCCCTCGACCCGGACGAACCGGTCGAGGTAGCGGATGGCCATCGTCAGGAGCACCCGCTCGCCGCCGTCGTGCAGGACGTGGAACGCGACGCAGTACGTCTCGCCGTCGGCGGTGTCGGGTCCCGTGAACCGGATCATGGACTGACCGTTGAGGTACGTCGTCACCTCGTACCGGGCGATCAGTCCGGCGAACGTCTCGGCCAGGTGCTCCCGACCGTGGATCGTGTCGACCGGCTCGTGCGAGGAGGGGTCGCCCTCGTACAGCGCGACGACCCCGTCCTCGGTGAACACGGACGCCTCGAGCACGGCGTCGCGTCGGTCGGCTCCGCGGGCGTAGGTCGCCAGCAGTGTCCGGATCTCCTCGCGCGCGACGAGCGTCTCGAGCGTCTCCGGGGTGCTCGCGCGGGCACGCTCCTGCTCAGGCAAGGGCGGCACGGAGCGACGCGGTGGCGAGCATCAGCGCGTGCTTCGCGGCCTCGGTGTCGTGCAGTGCGTTCACCATCACGAAGTCGTGGACGATACCGCCGAAGCGGGCGTTCGTCGCCTTGACGCCGGCTTCGCGCAGGCGTGCCGCGAAGGCCTCGCCCTCGTCGCGGAGCACGTCGGCCTCACCGGTGATGACGAGGGTGTCGGGCAGCGTCGCGAGCACCTCGAGCGGTGCGCGGAGCGGCGACACCGTGGGCAGGGCGCGCACGGCCTCGTCGGTCGTGTACTGGTCCCAGTACCACTGCATGCCGGCACGGGTGAGGAAGTAGCCCTCGGCGAACTCCTCGTACGAGCCGGTGTCGAACGCGGCGTTCGTCACCGGGTAGAAGGCGACGAGCTTCACGAACTCGACGTCCCCGCGCTCGGCGGCGAGGAGCGCCAGGGCGATCGCCATGTTGCCGCCGACCGAGTCGCCCGAGACCGCGAAGCGCGAGGCGTCCAACCCCTTCTCGCCGCCCTCCTTGACGACCCACTGGGCTGCGGCGTAGGACTGCTCGAGCGCGACCGGGTGGCCGACCTCGGGGGAGCGGTCGTACTCCGGGAACACGACGGCGGCGTTCGACCCGATGGCGAGGTCGCGCACCAGGCGGTCGTGGGTGTGGGCGTCGCCGAAGACCCAGCCGGCACCGTGCACGTACAGGATCACGGGCAGGTTCGCGGTGGTGCCGGCCGGCTTGACCAGGCGGATCTTCACGGTGCCGGTGGGACCGCCCTCGATCTCCAGCCATTCCTCGTCGACCTCGGGCTTGAAGATCGGGGAGTCCTGCACGGAGTCGACCGCCTTGCGTCCCTCGGCGGGCGGCAGGTCGTTCAGGAACGGCGGGTTCGACGTCGCGTCGACGAACTCCTGGGCGGCGGGCTCCAGGGCGATGTGCTTCGGGTTTCCGGTCATGGTGGGCTCCTCGTGGGTCGCTGGTGACGGATGGTGCGTGGCGTGCTCCACGCTGACAGGAGGCCCGTCCCGGCAGCATCCGTCAGGTGACGTATCCGGAACCCAGCGTCCAGAGCCGCTCCGCGGCACCGTGGTCCAGCGCGTACCGCGCCACCCCGCGGTCGTGGCCGGTGCCGTCGTCGAGCACGGGCGACTCCTGGTTGTCCTCGAAGTACCGCCCGGTCACGCCGGCGACCAGCGGGGAGGCGACCAGCAGTGCCGACGTCGCCGCGCCCTGCGCCGCGGTCTTGAAGAACGGCTGCTCGATCCGGTTGCCGTCGTCGTCGAGTGCGCCCATCGCCCGGAGCGTCGCGTCGTCGAGGTGACGCTGCAGCCGGGTCGTGATCCAGCCGGGCATGACCGCGTTCGCGGTGACGCCGTGCTCCGCCCAGCGGTCCGCGACGCCCACCGCGAGGAGCACGTCGGCCGTCTTCGACTGCGCGTAGGCGGCCCACCGGTCGTACGGACGCACGGCGAAGTGCGGGTCCTCGAAGTGGAACGGGGAGCGCAGGTGCGCGGTCGAGCTCACCGTCACCACCCGGGCGGACCCGGCGGCGAACAGGTGTTCCCGCAACCCGAGCAGCAGGGCGAAGTGGCCGAGGTGGTTCGTCGCGAGCTGCATCTCCCAACCCGATGCCGCGAGTTGCTTCTCGGGCAGGGCCATCACGCCGGCGTTGGCGACCACCCCGTCGACCGTGCCCTGCCACGCGTCCGTGAAGCGGCGCACGGAACCGAGGTCGCTGAGGTCGAGCGCACGCGGCACGACCAGGCCACGGGCCTCCAGGTCGGCGAACGCCGCGTCCGCGCGGGCCGTGTCGCGCACCCCGACGACGACCTCGGCTCCGGCACCGGCGAGGGCGCGGGCGGTCTCCGCGCCGATGCCGGAGGCGCCGCCGGTCACCAGGTACCGGCGGCCGTGCAGGTCCACGTCGGCGAGGACGTCGGCCGCGGTGGCGGACGCGGAGAAGGGGGTGCGGACGGGATCAGACATCGTCGCGTTCCGTCCGTGCCGTGGCGAGCCGCTCGAGGATCCGGGCCAGCTGCTGCGGCATGTCGCCGGGCTTCCGGGCGGTGACGAACTGGCCGTCCTCGACGACCGGCTCGTCGATCCAGGTGCCGCCGGCCGCACGGACCTCGTCGGCGACCTCGCGCCAGGACGTCAGGCTGCGTCCGTCGACCAGCCCGGCGGAGGCCAGGACCTGGGGTCCGTGGCACACGGCACCGATGAGTCGGCCCGTGGCGGCGAAGTCCCGGAGGAACGCCAGGGCCTCGGGGACGGTCCGGACCTCGGCCGGGGCCAGGCCGCCGGGGATGAAGACCGCGTCGTAGTGCTCGGCGGTGGCGTCCGCGACGCGCTGCAGCCCGGTCCGCAGGGACAGGCCGACGTACCCGGTGACGGTCCCGCCGTCGGGCGTCAGGACGTCGACGTCGTAGCCGGCCTCGACGAACCGGTAGTAGGGGTAGAAGAACTCGACGTCCTCGACGCGGTCCGCGGTGACGATCGCGATGCGGCCGATGGGCGGTCGGTCGGCGCGGATCGCGGCACGGTTGTCGGTGACGCGGGGGTCGGTGGTGGTGGGCACGGTGGTCACTCCTTCGGTTCCGAGGTCGTTGCCTCGGCTTTGTTTGACAAGCATCAAACCATTGAGATCATTCCTGATAGGTTTGATGCATGTCAAACGAAGAGTCGAAGGTCGGGCACGACCCCTTCCCGCTGCCCGACGTCGACGACCTCGAACTCGTTCGGGTGCTCCGGGCGGCCGGTGACCCCGCGCGACTCGTGATCATCGAGCGACTGTCGGACGGCGACTACCACCCGTGCAACCTCACCGACTACCGACTCGACATCCACAAGACGACGCTCTCGCACCACTTCAAGGTGCTGCGCGAGTCCGGACTGACCCGGACCCGTGTGACGGGACGCGAGCACGCCGTGCAGCTGCGCCGGGACGCGCTCGAGGCGCGCTGGCCCGGGCTGCTCGACACCCTCGTCGCGGCTGCGGTGCGGGACGACCCCGAGGCGCAGGCGGCGCCCGGGTGACGGCGGCGGGCTAGCGGCGAGCCGCTGCCGCCAGAGCGGCGGTCATGCCGGCCCGGTCGTGCCGCACGCCGTACGCCGGCTGGTCGCGTTCGTACCGCCAGCCCTCGCTCAGCGGTCCCACGTCGACCACGTCGAACCCGAACCGGTCGAGCAGCTCGGTGACGACGGCCTTCGCGTCCGCGTCGTCCCCGGCGACGGTCAGGGCTCGGCGCCCCGGCGTTCCGGCGGGGGACCCGTCCGTGGTGACGTCGGCGGCGCCGAGGTTGTTGAACGCCTTGATGACGCGAGCATCCGGCAGCGACTGCTGGAGCAGCTCGGAGGTGGTCGGCACCGCGCCCTGCTCGAGCTCGTCCACCGGTCCGAAGAACTCCGGGTAGTAGTTGCCGGTGTCGACGACGACCTTGCCCGCGAACGCCTCGGCCGGCAGGTCCCGGTAGCCGTTGATCGGGATCGAGACGACGACCACGTCACCGGCCCGGGCGGCGTCGGCGACGGTGGCTGCTCTGGCACCGGGGGAGAGCTCGTCGATCAGGGACTCGAGCGTCTCGGGCCCGCGGGAGTTCGCGAGGACGACGTCGAGACCGACGGCGATCGCGCGGCGGGCGATCTGCGCGCCGACGTTGCCGGCGCCGATGATGCCGAGGGTCTCGAGGGGGGTGCTGGTCATGGTCCGTGCTCCTGACGTGGTGCGGGTGGTGTCCCGCCAGGATCCGTGGTCCGGCCGGTCGGGGGCATCCGTCGGACGACGTAACCGCACCGCGGCGGCGTCGTCCGACGGGTGCTGCCCCGGCTACCGGATCTCGAGGTCGTACAGCGAGTAGCCGTACGGGGTCGCCCGTTCGACACCGTGCACGCGGACGTACCGCCACGAGCCGTCCAGGGCGTGCCGGTCGGTCCCGCCGTCACCGTCGGTCTCGGTGGCGAGCGTCGTCCACCCGTCGTCGTCCGCGTTCCGCGCCTCGATCCGGTAGGAGCGTCCGAAGGCGTCCTCCCACCGGAGCACCGCGCCCTGCAGCCGGTGCGGTGCGCCGAGGTCGACGGCGAGCCACTGGTCGTCGGTGTGCCCGCTCGCCCAGCGCGATCCCGGGTCGCCGTCCACGGCGTTCCGTGCGGGGACGCCGTCGCCCTCGTCGGCCGATGACGACACGGTCGCCCGTCGTGCCAGGTCCGGCGTCGGTTCGCCCTGCGTCGAGGTGACGCGGAGGTCCCAGAGGGAGACACCGAACGCGGTGTGCCGGCGGTCTGCGACGACCCGGACCCAGCGGCCGGTGACGTCGTCGCCCTCCAACCGGTGGGTCACCTCGCCGCCGGTCCCGTGGGCTTCTTCCGCGACGGTCCGCCAGGGGGCGTCTTCGTCGTCGCGGACCTGGACGCGGTAGGCCTCGGCCCACGCGGCCTCCCAGTCGAGCTGCACCTGGTCGATCGGCACGACCTGCCCGAGGTCGACCGCCAACCACTCACCGTCGCGTGCTGCGCTGGCCCACCGGGTCCGGTCGTCGCCGTCCACCGCGTTGCCGCCGGACAGGTCGCCGCGCTCGTCCGACGAGGTGGTGACGGGCTTGCCGGCGGCAATGTCACGAGAGCGGGCGGGTGCCGTTCCGCCGTCGTCGTCACCGTCGGTCGCCTCGGCGAGGGTCGTGACGGTGGCCGTCCCGGATGCTCCTGGCACCGTGGCCGTGACCGTCGCGGTCACACCGCCCTCGGCCGCTGCGGTGACGACACCGTCCCGGTCGACCCCGCCGCCACCGTCGACGGTCCACTCCGGACGGTCCGCGGCGAGCCGCCCGCCGAACCCGTCGTGGTCGAACCCGTAGGCCGCCATCCGGACCGTGTCACCGGTGCGGACGGTCGCGCTGCGCGGTGCGACGAGCACGTCCTCGACGTCGACGGTCGAGGCCGCCGGGGTGCCGGACACGTGCACCTCCCAGATGGAGTACCCGTACCCGGTGAGGCGGTCGGTCAGGTGCAGGCGCACGAACCGGGCGGTCTCGCCCACGGCTACCGTGTCCGCGTCGGCGGTGGTCTTGTCGACGGTCCGCACGTCGCGCCAGGGGTCGTCGGCGGTGTCCCGGACCTGCAGCACGTACCGTGCGGCGGCGGCGTTCTCCCAGTCCACCCGCACGGTGTCGACGTCGGTCAGCCGCCCGAGGTCGATCGTGTAGTCGACCTCGTCCACACCGTGCGCGCTCTCCCACCGGGTGCTGCGGTCCCCGTCGACGGCCTTCCCGGCGACGTTCCCGCCGTCCGAGGAGCTCGCGTCGACGTCGGCAGCCGCTGCGGCGTCGGGGATCGACGTCACCGAGGCGACGACCGCCGAGCCCTCGACACCGCCACCGGTCGCGACGACGTACCCGGAGCCCGCGGCGGTGGTCGTCACGGTGCCGTCGGTCCCGGCGCTTCCGGCACCGGTGAACGACCAGGTGACGTCGGCGGGCAGGGCCGCCGGGTCGCCGTACTGGTCGTGGCCGGCGGCACGGAACCGCTGTGGCGTCCCGACGACGAGCCGGTCGAAGCCGGGCGTGACGTCGAACCCGGTGAGGACCGGTGCCGGTGCGACCCGGAAGGCGTACGACCCGTGCACCCCGCCGATCGTGGCGGTGACCGTCGCCTGCTCCGCGCGCTCCGATGCGCGGTGGAGGCCATCGGCGCTGATCGTGCCGGTGTCGGTCGACCAGGTGACCTCGTCCAGCGCGACGGTGGCGCCGTACTGGTCGTAGCCGGTGGCGGTGAAGGTCGTGGTCGCGCCGGGGACGATCGTCTTCGGGGCGCCCTGGGTGGAGACGACCACCTCGGTGAGCCGCGCGTCCAGGTGCGACGTGATCTGCGTCTGGGCCGGGACCGCGATCTGGCCGATCACCTCGGTGCCTTCGTAGACGTCGTACGTGTGCTGCACGGTGTCGGGGTTGTCGAGCACGTAGCTGATCGTGCCGTCCGGTGCGCGGAACACCTGGCTGAGCGGGTCCGAGGTGTGCCGGTCGGTGACCTCGGTGCCGACGGTCCGGTTCGACATCGCCTGGTGGTAGACGAGGCCAGCCATCGACTGTCCGGTCACGGCCGGGTCGTCGGCGGCCCACAGTGCGGCGTGCACGTCGGCGTAGGTGTCCGGGTCGTACTGCCCGAGGAACCCGAGCACGACGTTGCCGAGGGCGTCACCCATGCCGCTGAACACCCGTGCGGCGTGCTCGGTGTCCTCGCCCGGGGTGTGGTCGGTGAGGTCGACGCCGTACAGCTGGTCGATGGTCGCGGTGTCGGCGCGGAAGTCGTCCACCAGGAACGGCATCAGCGGGGACGGCGTGGGCCAGTCCTGGGGCTTCCGGTCGGCGGTGGGACCGTCGAGCTCAGTGGGCACCAGCGAGTCGGGCAGGTTCTCCGGGGTCCAGTACCGGTCCGGGAACACCACCCGTCCGTCGTCCTCCACGCTCACCAGCAGGGTGTCGGTGGCCGGGACGTACAGGGGGTTCGCCGCGGTTCGTCGGGTGATGTACCCGGGGTGGTTCGTCTCGACCGCGCGGATCGCGTCCTGCAACTCACCGATCGCGGCCGGGCGGTCGCGGGTGATCTTCACGTCGCCGTAGCTGCCGACGCCCCACCACTTCTTCGTGAGCATCTGGATGCGTGCCGCGTTGCCGTCGGTGACGCCGGCCTGCCCGATGGACTCCGGGCGGGCGGCCATCATCTCGCGCATCAGGGCCTTCGAGAAGCCCGGGTCCCAGCCGAAGTAGTCGAACCACGGGGCGATCGGCATCCACTGGATGCCGGAGATCCAGGCGGGGTCGCCGGAGAAGTACGTGGCGTGGGCCTGCCCGGAGTCGAACAGGATCCCCGCCTGCCCGTGCTCGTACTCGTCCGGGAACGCGCCGTTGCCGTCGTACGACGCCGAGGCGGGGTTGCCGCGGACGTTCTGCCAGTAGTCGCGGACGGCCGCGCGCTCGGTGACGTACTGCACCGCACCGGCGGCCTGCATCTCCTCGTCGCCCAGGACCGAGCCGAGCAGGAAGAGCCCCGCCTCGGACTGGATCGCCTCGGACGACGACTCCTGGTTGTTGCCGCCGGGTGACGACACGCCGCCGGCGTTCGACCGGCCCTCCCAGACGCCGAACGTGCGCATGTGCGGGAACCGGGCGTCGTCGCGGTCCCAGTTCGCGTACTGCTTCGCGACGAGCGTCGCCATGCCCTGGTACTTCGCGGCCCACTCGTGGTCGACCCGGCCGAGCATCGCGGTCGCGACGGCGAAGTACCCGTAGTGGAAGTGGTTGTCGTTGAACTGGGCCGACCCGTAGGAGTCGGCGAACCCGATCAGGGCCTTCCACGTCGGGTACATCGCGAAGAAGTGCTCCGCTTCGCCGTCCGTGTACGTGTACCAGTCGGTCAGGGCGCGCTCGAGGGTGTCCTGCAGCGTCCGGGCGTCCTCGGTGGCACCGATCTGCCGCGCGATCGTCATGTACTCGGCGAGCTGCAGGACGTCCTTGCCGCCCCAGTAGGTGTCCCCGCCGTACGTCGTCTTCGCGGCGTAGTCGTGCAGGTACTCGCGCATGACCTGCTCGGAGTACGGGTCGTCGCCGACCGCCTCGGGCGTGGCACCGATCGGCGTGATGCCCGTGAACGCGTAGTCCAGGGTCCAGCCGTCGTGGCCGACGGTGGTCCGCATGGTGCCGCGCGGGGTCTCGTAGGTGGCGCCGGTGAAGCGCAGGTTCGTGGTGGCGTCGGCGTACTGGTGCTGCAGCCAGCCCTGCACGGTGTCGTGGTCGTCGCCCTGCAGCGTGTCGGTGCGGATCGACCACTGCTGGCGGACGTTCGCCGCCGCCGGGTCGTACGAGTACGTCATCGTCGTGTCACGGGGGACCGCAAAGGCGGTGCGGTGCAGGTCGTCGAGGGACAGCCCCTGCTCGGGCACCGCGCTGAGCACCAGGTAGGGCGTGCCGGATGAGACCTCCAGCGCGTTCCCGACACGGGTGAAGGTCGTCCCGTCGGGGGCGTGCACGCCGAAGACGTGGCCGTCCTGGCGGATCTCGAACCGGTCCGTCGTCACCGGCAGGTCGAGCGGTTCGCCGTCCCCGTCGGTGATCTCGGCACCGTCCTGCAGGGTGAGGCGCGGGGTCATGCCGTAGAACTCGAACCACTCGTACGGCGAACCCTGCACGCTCGTGACGTCCATGTACTGCCCGCCCGGGCCGTCCTGCGGCATCCGCCAGCTGACGTTCCAGTCGCCCCAGCGGAGCGCATCGGCCTGCTTCGCCCGGAATGTGGTCGCGAAGCGGTCAGCGAGGCCGTCCGGGGCGTCGGTGAGCAGGACCTGGTCGACCAGCACGTGTGCCCACCCGGCACGCAGGTCATCGACGATCCGCAGCTGCGCGGACTGCCCTCGGTGGGCGGAGACGTCCCAGCTGTCCCAGCGCAGCTGCTCGCTGTCCGTCCCGGTGCTGCTCGCCACGACGTCGCCGTCGACCAGGAGCTGCACGGCTTCGTGGTCGGGGTGCCGGCCACCGCCGACCAGGAACGCCAGGGTCGAACGGTCGATCGTGAACGCCGGCGAGGTGAGCGTGCCGGTCGCGCCGTCGCCGTCCTCGTCGCTGAACGAGTTCAGGAAGCGTCCGCCGAGCCACCCGGAGACCGCGCTCTGCCCGCTGGCCGTCCCGGTGGCGGTGGCCGTGAAGGCGTCACCGGTCGCGGTCCAGCCGTCGGGCAGGCCGTCCTCGAAGTCGGCGAGGGTGCGGTCGCTCGCGTCGGGGGTCGGCTCCACCGTCCCGCCCACCGTCACGGGGGACTCCAGGCGCATCGCCGTGCCGTCGTTGTTCCACCGCGTCGGGATCGTGAGCTTCGTGCCCGCGGCACTGTTCGACGAGACGAACGGGTACGCCCACATGTCGCCGGAGTACTTGCTGACCAGCAGGTCCGTCCACCACTGGTTCGTCGGCACCGGCTCGCCGGCCTTCGACGGGTCGATGTACAGCTCCTGGTCGAGCGTCTTCCGCACGTCCGCGATGTCCGTGATCTCGTCCGGCGGGGCCGGCGCGTAGGAGCCGGAACCCACCTGCACGCCGTCCGCGGCCGGACCGACGCGGGACGAGCCTCCAGGGTCTTCCTGTGGTGCGGCCACCGCAGCGGTCGGATCGGCCGGTGAGCGCGGGGTGTCCGAGGTCGCGGCGTGCGCCGGGGTGACGGCGAACGCGAGCAGCGTTGTGGCGGTCAGTGCGCCGGCGGTGGCGCTGACGGCCGCTCGGCGGAACGACCTGGGACGGACGGCGGGACGCGGTGAGGTCACCGGGACTCCTGTCGGAGGGGTTCGGCCGGACACGACGTCCACGGCCGAGACGGGCTGGTCTGGTGGTGCGGGGCCTGCACACGGACAGATCGGCAGGGCCGGTCCCGCCGTCAGCAGTCCGCGTTCTGGGGATGCCCTACCGTTGGCCCCATGCCGACCATCGGACTGCGCCGGATGGTGCCGCGTGACCCCGACCAGCGACACCGTGCCGCGAGCCCGCTGGAGCTCCTGTTCGACCTGGTGTTCGTCGTCGCGGTCGGTTTCGCCGCGACGAACCTGCACGAGATCGAGCTCGAAGGACACGTCGCCTCCGCCGTCCTGGCCTACGGGCTGGTGTTCTTCTCGATCTGGTGGGCGTGGATGAACTTCACCTGGTTCGCCACGTCGTTCGACACCGACGACTGGCTCTACCGGGTGATGACCTTCGTGCAGATGGCGGGGGTGCTCGTCCTCGCCGCCGGGGTGCACGCGGCCATGGTCGAGAACGACTTCACGATCGGCGTCATCGGCTACGTTGTCATGCGGCTGGCCCTGGTCGGGCAGTGGATCCGCGCCGCCGCGTCCTCCACCCGGTACCGGCGGACAGCGATCCTGCACGCCGTCGGCATCACGGTCGTGCAGCTGCTCTGGGTGGTCTCACTCGCCCTGCCCGACGACGTCTGGGGGTACGCCGCACCGTTCCTCGTGCTCGCCGAGCTGTCCGTGCCGATCTGGGCGCAGACCTCGACGGGGACGGCCCCGTGGCACACCCGGCACCTGGCCGAGCGGTTCTCCCTGTTCACCCTCATCGTCCTGGGCGAGGGACTGGTGGCGTCGGCCGGCGCGGTGATCGACGCCCTCGCGCACACCGAGCACCTCGGAGCCCTGCTGGCGCTCGCCGGGTGCGGGCTGGTGATCACCGTCGGCATGTGGTGGATCTACTTCTCCCGTGAGCAGCACGCACACATCCGCTCGCTGCCCACCGCGCTCGTGTTCGGCTACGGCCACTACTTCGTCTTCGCCGCCGCCGGTGCCCTGCCCGCCGGCATCGAGGTCGCCGTCAGCGCCGCCGCCGGACACGTCGCGCTGTCGTCCGCCTCGGTCGCCGCGACCGTCGCGGTGCCGGTCGCGGTGTTCGTGCTGTCGATCTGGGCGCTCGCGATCCGGCCGTCGCTGTCGGCACGGGCCAACGCCGTCGTGGTGGCCCTGGTGCTCGTCGTCCTCGCGTCGATCGCGGTGCCGGCGGTGTCGCTGCCGGTCACGGCGCTCGCCGTGGTGGCGGTCGTCGTGACCCTCGAGGTCGCGTCCGCACGGACCGACACCTGACGCACTGACGGACGGGAGGCACGGTGCCAGCTGGCACCGTGCCTCCCGTCTGTCAGGTGGTCGCGTCGACCGCCCGTCAGCGCTCCGGCTGCTCCGTCGCGGGCCCGTCGTCCGCTGCCGGTCGCGCGTCGAGGCTCGGGTCGACCGCTGGGTCAGCCGAGATCGACTCGGGCCGCACCGGGAACTCGTCGAGCGCGCCCGCGCCCACCGTCGGGGCCGCGGTTCCGCGGCCGCCGCGCACACGGTTCTTCACCGCGGCCCAGGGGCGGCCGAGGCCGGACCGTGCCGGACGCTCGGTCGGCGCCTCGACCTCGAGGCCGTAGTAGGCGCCGACGTGCTCGAGCAGGACCTCGCGCTCGGCCTTGTCGTAGGCACGGCGCTCACGGGTGAAGGCGATGATCGTCGACCAACAGGTGAGCAGCAGGACGATGCTGAACGGCAACGCGGTCGTGATCGCCGCCGTCTTCAGGGCGTTCAGTCCACCGCTGAGCAGCAGGGCGACGGCGAGCAGCGCAGCGACACCGGCGAAGAAGACCCGCAGCCAGTTCTTCGGCTCGATGTCACCGCCCGACGCGATCATCGCCATGACGAGCGAGCCGGAGTCCGACGAGGTCACGAAGAACACGCCGATGAGCAGGATCGCGCCGTAGGTCAGGACCATGCCGGCGGGCAGGTCGCCGAGGACCGCGAACAGCGAGCCCTCGATGTCGACCGAGCCGTCCGAGCCGATCAGGCCACCCGAACCGTCGGTCTGGCGGTGGATCGCGGTGCCACCGAGGACGGCGAACCACAGGAACGTGAGCGCGGTCGGCACCAGCAGGACACCGAACACGAATTGGCGGACCGTGCGGCCCTTGGAGATGCGGGCGATGAAGACACCGACGAACGGCGCCCACGACATCCACCAGCCCCAGTAGAAGGTGGTCCAGGCGCCCTGCCAGGCCTCGCCCTCGGCGCCCTGCTGCGCGGTGACGTTGAACGACAGGCCGACGATGTTCTGCAGGTAGGAGCCGATCGACTGCACGAAGTCCCGCAGCAGGAACTGCGTCGGGCCGACGATGAGCACGAACAGCAGCAGTGCGGCGGCGAGCAGCAGGTTGAAGTTCGACAGGATCTTCATGCCCTTGGTCACACCGGTGACGAGCGAGACGATCGTGACGGCCGTGATGACCGCGATGATGGCGATCTGGCTGACGATGCTGCTGTCGGCGATGCCGGCGCTCTCGAGTCCGGCGCCGATCTGGATCACCCCGAGGCCGAGCGAGGTCGCGACGCCGAACAGCGTGCCGACCAGGGCGATCACGTCGATCAGGTTGCCCCAGCCGCCGCGGACGCGGTTGCCGAGCAGCGGTTCGAGGGCCCAGCGGATCGACACCGGGCGACCCCGGCGGTGGATCGCGTACGCCAGGGCCAGGCCGAGGACGACGTAGATCGCCCATGCGTGCAGGCCCCAGTGCAGGAACGTCTGGGTCAGTGCCTGCTGCGCGAGCTCCTTCTCGGTGCCGGTGACGCCGGGGCGCGGGGAGGCGAAGTGGCTGAGTGGCTCGGAGACGCCGTAGAAGACGAGGCCGATGCCCATGCCGGCGGCGAAGAGCAGTGCGAACCACGAACCGGTCGAGAACTCGGGCTCGTCCTGGTCCTTGCCGAGCTTGATGTCACCGAAGCGGCTGAAGCCGACGAACAGCGAGAAGCCGACGAAGAACGCGGCGATCAGCACGTAGTACCAGCTGAAGTTCTTGACGATGCCGTCCTGCAGACCGAGGAACAGCGCCTCGGCGGTGGAGGGGGAGATCAGGGTGAAGGCCACGAACCCCAGCACGATGACGGCGGCGGGCCAGAACACCCACCGCCGCAACTGCGGTGTCGTGGTCACGGGTCCGGGCAGGGGAGGAGTGGTGCTTGCCATCCCTCCATGGTGCCTGCTCGCGTTCCTGTGTGTTCGCCCAGGCGTGTCGTGGTTCAGAAATCGCGCGCGGACTCCGTGGGGTTCCCCCGGCCGACCCGACCGAGGTGGAGCCTCCGGGACAGCCGGATCACGGGACGGATGAGCAGTTGGACGCTCCCGATCAGGAACAGCCAGGTGCCGGCCGTCGTGGTGGTCTCGGAGAAGAAGAGGACGCTACCGACGATGAACCAGAGCGCCACCATCACGTCGTTGATGATGCTGATGGTCTCGTAGACCCCGCGGATGCGGAGCTCCTCGTGCCCCACCCGGAGTGCGATGTCCCGTTCGTCCTCAGCCATCAGACGATCCTGCCAGCTCCGTGCCGTGTCCGTCCCGGTGGGCGGCGGCGCGCGGCGGTGGACGCGCTGCGCGGCGGACGGGAGGCGCGGGGCGGGCTGGCACCGTGCCTCCTGTCCGTAGGGTGCACCGACTACTGCCACATGCGATTACAACGTTGACGTACGCTTTACAGCGCTGTAAACAGGAGCCTGCGCGACGATGCGCGACGAGGGAGAGACCCGATGGTGGGAAGCAGGACCGCAACACTCCAGGCGGCGGTGAGCCGGCGGGGGTTCCTCGCGGGCGCGGCCGGTGGCATCGCACTCGGCACGATGGCGCTCGCCGGGTGCGCGACCCCGGGGCGTGCCGCCGGTGGAGCCACGACGCTCCGCTTCTACGAGCAGAAGCAGGAGGTCATCGCGTACTTCGACAAGCTGCTGCGGAAGTTCGAGGGGGAGCACACCGGCTTGTCGGTCGTGCACGACAGCACGGCGGCCATCGCCCCGCAGTTCGTGCGCGGTGAACCGGCGGACGTCGGCTGCTTCAACGACAACCTCGAGCTCGCCCGGTACATCTCGCGCGGCGTGCTCAGCGACCTCGGTGACCTGCCGTCGGCGGCGCGGGTCCGCCCCGACATCGACACCCTGACGAACCAGTACGCGAAGTTCGAGGACCGCACGAGCGTGCTGCCGTACTCGCTCGCCGCGGCCGGGGTGATCTACAACAAGCGGATCTTCGCCGAGCACGACCTGCCGGTCCCGACGACGTGGGACGAGTTCGTCGAGGTCTGTCGGACCCTGCAGAAGGCCGGCATCACGCCGATCTACGCCACCGACCGGGACACCTGGACGCTCTGGCAGGGCCTGTTCGACTACTCGGTGGGCAGCCTCGTCGACACCGGCTCGTTCTTCCGCAAGATGAAGGCCCTCGGCGCCGACGTCGGCCCGGACTCCGAGGTGTCGTTCGAGAAGGACTTCGCGGTGCCGATGGAGCGCGCGAAGACCATCTCGTCGTTCTTCAACCGCGACCACGCCACCCGGGCCTACGCCGACGGCAACCTGGCGTTCGGCAAGGGCGAGGCCGCGATGTACCTGCAGGGCCCGTGGGCGCTCGGGCAGATCGCGCTGATCGACGACAAGCTGCCGGTCGCCACCTTCGCCCTGCCGGTGTCGAACGACCCGGGCGACCGCAAGGCCCGGGTCAACATCGACCTCGGGCTCTGGATCCCCACGGCGTCCGAGCACCCGGAGCAGGCGAAGGAGCTCGTCGAGTTCCTCATGCAGCCCGAGGTCATCGACGCCTACAACCGCGACAACCTGGCGTACTCGCCCCGCATCGACGCACCACCGCAGCAGGACGAGCGCCTCGCCGGCCTGCAGCAGTACGTCGACGACGCCGCGTTCTACCAGGGCGCCGGCACCTTCATCCCCACGTCGATCCCGCTCGGCAACTACCTGCAGTCGGCGATCCGGAGCGGGGACTTCACCTCGATGCTGCAGCGGCTCGACTCGGACTGGCGGCGGCTCGCCGGCCGTTCCGCGACGGTCTGAGCCGGACCAGGACACAGGAGTCACCATGACCATGCAGACCCCGCTCTCCCGCGACACCGACCCGGACACCTCCGGTCCGGCGACCGACGCAGCCCGCACGCACCGGCGTGTGGGTTCCCGCGGTGTCGGTTCACTCAGCCGCACCGAGGGCATGTACTACCTGTTCCTCGTGCCGGCCCTCGTGCTGTTCACGGCGTTCGTCGTCGCCCCCGCCTGCGTCGGCGTCTTCTACAGCTTCACCGACTACCTCGGGTTCGGGCAGTGGGACTTCATCGGCGTCGAGAACTACAAGGCGCTCGTCTCCGACCCGGCGATCCTGGCGTCGTACGGGTTCACGCTCGGCTTCGCGGCCGTCACCGTCGTCGTCACGCAGGTCGTCGCGCTGTCCCTGGCGATCGCCCTGGCGAAGAAGATCCGGTTCGCCGCCGGGTTGCGGTCGGTGTTCGTCATCCCGATGGTGATCTCGGGGATCATCGTCGCCTACGTGTTCAACTTCCTGTTCTCGAACACCGTGCCGGCCCTGGCCACGAGCGTCGGCTTCGGCCCGCTCGAGCAGAGCATCCTCGGCGACCCGAACCTCGCCTGGCTCGCGATCGTGATCGTGTCCGCCTGGCAGACCGTGCCCGGCGCGCTCCTCATCTACACAGCGGGGCTGACGTCCATCCCCGAGGAGCTGTACGAGGCCAGTGCGCTCGACGGCGCGACCGGCTGGAAGCAGCTCCGCTCGATCACGCTCCCGCTGCTCGGCGGCTTCATCGTCATCAACACCGTGCTCGGTGTGAAGGGCTACCTCGGCGCCTACGACGTGATCGTCGGTCTGACCAACGGCGGCCCCGGCAGCGCGACGAGCAGCGTCGCGATGACCATCTTCGGCGGCTTCACCGGCGGCGACTACGCCTACCAGATGGCGAACGCGACCGTGTTCTTCATCATCACCGTCCTCATCTCCGTGCTGCAGCTCGCGGCGACCCGCGGAAGGAACCTGCGACTCGCATGACCGCCATCGACACACGACCCCCGACCGACACCCGCGCCGTGACCACCGGCGGCACCGGTCGCTCCGGCCGCGGCCCCCGCCGACGACTGGGTGGCACGAACTGGACGCTGACCGTGGTCCTCGGCCTCGCGTCGCTGACCGTGCTCATCCCGCTGTACGTGACGCTCTCGATGGCGTTCAAGACGACCGAGCAGTCCGTCGACGGCAACGCGCTCTCGCTGCCGTTCCCGTTCAACCCGGGCTCGTTCGCCGAGGCCTGGCAGCTGACCCGGTTCCCGGTGTCCTTCTCGGTGTCCCTGGGCGTCGCGGCGCTCACCGTCGTCGCGACGCTGCTGCTCAGCTCGTTCGCCTCGTACGCGATCGTCCGGAACTGGCACAAGCGGTTCTTCCGGTACTCGTTCGTCTACCTGCTCGCGGCGATGTTCCTGCCGTTCCCGGTGGTGGCGCTGCCGCAGATCAAGCTGACCGCCGAGATCGGCCTCGACAACCCGATCGGCGTCGGGATCCTGCACGCCATGTTCCAACTGTCGTTCAGCGTGCTGCTCTACTCGGCGTACCTGCGGTCGATCCCGGTCGAGCTCGAGGAGAGCGCCCGCATCGACGGGGCGTCCACGTGGCAGATCTTCTGGCGGATCATCCTGCCGCTCCTCGGCCCGATGAACGCGACGGTCGGCATCTTCGCGTTCCTGGCATCGTGGAACGACTTCATGATGCCGTCGCTCATCACGGCGGATCCGGGGTTGCAGACCCTGCCCGTGGTGCAGAACATCTTCCAGAGTCAGTTCGGCACCAACTACAACGTCGCCTTCGCCTCGTACCTGATGGCGATGGCGCCCACGATCATCGTCTACCTGTTCGCGCAGCGCTGGGTCATCAGCGGCGTGACGCAGGGCGCGGTCAAGAGCTGAGAGGCACCACGTGAGCAGCAGCACCACCGGCACCAGCACGACCGGCACCACCGGCGCCGTCCTCCCCACCATCCGTCCGTTCCCGGGGTCGGACCCGGTCGCCGACCCCGCGGCCGTCGTCACCGGCGACCACTGGCGCATCACCGTGCTCGACGCCGGGGCGTTCCGCATCGAGTGGAGCGACGACGGCGGGTTCGAGGACCGCGCGTCGACCTTCGCGATGCGCCGCCGCCTGCCCGTGCCGGCGTTCACCGTGGAGCGGACGGCCGCCGCCGACGGCACCGGCACCGCCGCCGGCGTCGTCGTCACCACGGATCGCGCCCGCCTGCGCTACGACGGCCGCCCCTTCAGCCCGAGCGGCCTGGTCGTCGAGACCACCGGTCCGGACGCCAACCGCTGGCGCTGGGGGCAGGAGCCGCGCGACCTCGGCGGCACCGGCCGCACCCTCGACGACGTCGACGGCCGGATGCCGCTCGAGTCGGGGATCCTGGCCCGCGACGGCATCACCGCGCTCGACGACAGCGAGTCGTTCCTGTTCGCGGACGACGGCTGGATCGGCACACGGGTCCCCGGGCGCCGCGACGTCACGGTCTTCGCGTACGGCCGCGACTACGACGCCGCGCTCCGCACGTACCACGCCGTCTCCGGGCCGCCCTCACGGATGCCGCGGTGGGCACTCGGCAACTGGTGGAGCCGGTACCACCCGTACAGCGACACCTCGTACCTCGAGCTGCTGGACCGCTTCGCCGACGAAGACCTGCCGTTCTCGGTCGCCGTCATCGACATGGACTGGCACCGGGTGGACTCGGTCCCGCCGCGCTTCGGCAACGGCTGGACGGGGTACTCCTGGGAGCCATCGCTGTTCCCGGACCCCGAGGCCTTCCTCGCCGAGCTGCACCGCCGGGGGATGCGCACGACGCTGAACCTGCACCCGGCCGACGGCGTGCGGGCGTTCGAGGACGCCTACCCCGCGGTGGCGCGGGCGATGGGCGTCGACCCGGAGACCGAGCAGCCGATCCCGTTCGACCCGACGGACCGGCGGTTCCTGCAGGCCTACTTCGAGCAGCTGCACCGCCCGCTCGAGGAGCAGGGCGTCGACTTCTGGTGGATCGACTGGCAGCAGGGCCGTGAGACCGGGCTGCCCGGGGTCGACCCGCTGTGGCTGCTCAACCACTTCCACCTGCTCGACTCGGCGCGACACGCGGCGTCGGGCGACGCAACCGCCGACACGACCGCGGAAACAGACACCACCGCGGACACCGACACCGACACAACCGCGGTCCCGGCCCCCGTCGACGGCATGACCTTCTCGCGCTACGCCGGCCCCGGCAGCCACCGGTACGCCGTCGGGTTCTCCGGTGACGCCGTCGTGTCGTGGGCGTCCCTGGCGTTCCAGCCCGAGTTCACCGCCACCGCCGCGAACATCGGCTACCCCTGGTGGAGCCACGACATCGGCGGCCACACCCGCGGCGTCCGCGACGACGAACTCGCCACCCGCTGGGTGCAGTTCGGGGTGTTCTCGCCGATCATGCGCCTGCACTCCGCCAACAACCCGTTCATCCGCAAGGAGCCGTGGGTGTTCCCGGCCGAGGCCCGCGCCGCGATGGGGGAGGCACTCCGCTTCCGTCACCGCCTGGTGCCGTACCTGCACACGATGAACCACGGCACCGCCGAGGGCACCGCGCTGGTCCGGCCGCTCTACCACCTGGAGCCGCGCCGCGACGAGGCGTACCGGGTGCCGAACACCTACGCGTTCGGCTCGGAGCTGCTCGTCGCCCCGATCGTGGCACCGCGCGACCCGGTCAGCCGGCACGGGGTCGCCCGGGCCTGGCTGCCGCCGGGCACCTGGACCGACGTCTTCACCGGCACGGTGTACGCGGGTGACCGGTTCGTCGACCTGCACCGCACGCTCGACACGGTGCCGGTCCTGCTGCGCGCCGGTGGGATCCTGCCGCTCGCCGCGGCCGACCAGCTCGACGCCACCGTGAACCCGACGGCGTTCGAGGTCCTCGTCGCACCGGGTGCGACCGGCGAGTTCACCCTGGTCGAGGACCACGAGGGCGAGGGCAGCCGCACCGCCCGGACCCGCCTGACCTGGGACCCAGCGCACGCCGAGTTCCGGGTGCACGCCACCACCGGGGCCCTCGACGTCGTCCCCGCCCACCGCGACTGGCGGATCACGTTCCTCGCCGCGCCGGCCGACGGGCAGCCGACGTCGGCACGTGCGGCCGACCGGTTCTCGGTCGACCTGTCCGTCGACTCGGCGTCGGGCGGATCGGTCACGCTGGTCGGCGCTCCGGTCGTCGGTGTCGACGCTCGGGAGGCCGTGCGGTGGGTCCTCGAGGGCGCGCAGGCCGACAACCCGGAGAAGCTCGAGGCGTGGGAGGTCGTGGCGAAGGACCTGCCGCGTGCGGACCGCATCGTCGAGCTCGGCACCGTCGGGCTGCCCGACGCCCTGCGGGACGTCGTCGTCGAGCTGCTCGGCAGCGTGCACCCGGGGGAGTCGGCTCCCGCAGGCCGCTGACGGCAGTCGACGGGGGAACGGCGGACGGGAGGCGCGTGGCCGCACCGCCACGGGCCTCCCGTCCGCCGTTCACGAGCGCTGGTGCGCCGCCCGGTCGGACGTGCCGTCCGCGTACGGCGCGCTCTCGCCGACGAGCAGGCGGTGGCCGACCGTGACCAGCCGGCCGGGGACGTCGGAGCCGTCCATCCGCTCGACCAGCAGGTCGAGCGCGGTGTCGGCGAGGGCCACCGTGTCGGGCGCGACGGAGGTCAGGCTCGGCACCAGGCTCGACCCGAGTCCGACCGCGTCCCACCCGACGACGGCGACGTCGCCGGGGGCGTCCAGGCCGCGCAGGCGCATCGCCCGGAGCGCCCCGAGTGCGGCCAGGTCGTCACGGCAGAGCAGCCCGTCGACGCGGAGACCGGCGTCGAGCGCGGCACCGAAGGCGACCTCGGCACCGGCGGCGTCGCCGACCTCGCGGGGGACCAGCAACGCGTCGTCGAGCGGCAGGCCCGCGGCGACGAGTCCGGCGCGGTAGCCGTCCAGACGCAGTCCGGACGTGCGCGACGACGGGCCGGTCTCGTGCCCGAAGAACCCGATGCGGCGGCAGCCGAGCGCCACCAGGTGCGCGACGGCCTCGGTGGCGGCCCCGGCGTTGTCGATGACGACCTGGTCGGCGTGCGGGGGCCGGACGTCCTCGCCGAGGAACACCACGGCGGTGTCCCCGCGGATCCGGTCGATGGCCTCGGGTGTGAGCACCTGCGGGTGGATCACGACCCCGTCGACCACACCGGCCTCGCGTCCCCGCACCGCTGAGCGTTCACCGTCGGGGTCGCCGCCGGTCTCCTCGAGCAGGAGCTGGTAGCCGCGGTCGGCGCACACCCGGGAGAACACGTGGGCCAGTTCGGCGAAGTACGGACGCCGCAGGTCGGGGAACGCGAAGGCGAGCATGTTCGAGCGTCCGGTCGCCAGGGACCGCCCCGAGACGTTCGGGCGGTAGCCGAGCTCGTCGATCGCGGCCTGCACCCGGCTGCGCATCGGGTCGCTGACGTGCTGGTAGCCGCGGACGACGTTGGACACGGTCTTCATCGAGACGCCGGCGTGTGCGGCGACGTCCTGCAGCGTGACCTTGCCCATCCGCTCACCGTAGCGGGCGGAGGGGGCCGTGGGTGCTCGCCCGTGGTCGTGCGTGCTCGCCCGCGGTCGGGGTTGCTCGCCCGCGGTCGTCAGGGGACGAGTCGGCGCTGCACGATCGCGCGGGCGACCTCGGAGAGCGGCTCGTGGTGCTCGAGCGCGTACCCCCGGATCACTGCGAAGGCGTCCTCGATCGAGACGCCGCGCAGGTACGACACGACGCCCTTGGCCTGCTCGATGACCTCGCGCGACCCGATGGTCCGCTGCAGCTGCGCGCGGACGACCTCGTGCTCGCGCAGGGAGCGTTCGTGCAGGATGCCGATCGTGGCCACGTCCGCCAGGGCCCGGGCGACGCGCAGGTCCGACTCCGCGAGGGCACCGACGCCGGCCCCGAACAGGTTGAGCGTGCCGATGACGTTGCTCCCCAGCCGGAGCGGGACGGCGTGCACGGAGCGGAACCCGAGCGCGAGCGCACCCGTGCGGAACATCGCCCACTCCGCCGGGGCGACCTCGATGTCCGGGCACGTCACGACCCGTCCGGTCGCGAACGAGGTCATGCAGGGGCCGGCCTCGGCATCGAGCTGCAGCACCTCGACGAGACGGGTCGCCTCGGAGGTGGAGGCCACGACCTCGAGCTCCTGGTCGTCGTTCGCCAGCAGGATGCCCGCGGCGTCGATGCCGAGCACGTCGGCGCACGTCTCGACCAGGGTCTGCAGCAGTTCCACGACGTCGTAGGCGTCCACCAGGGTGTCGGCGAGCGACGTGAACGTCTCGAGGATCCGGGCTTCTCTGCCTGCCGTCGTCACTGGACCTCCTCGATCAGGTCGCCTCGCTTCTCGAACCGGACCGTGCCGTCGAGGATCTCCTCCGCCACCCGCCGCATCGTCGTCCGGCGGGCGAAGGCGTGGCCCTGCAGCAGCAGGTAGGCGTCCTCGGGGCTGATGTCGAGCTGCGCGAGCACGACCCCGGTGGCCTGGTGCACCACGCGCCGCGACGACGGGCTGCGGTCGAGCAGGGCGTCGTCCTCGTCCGCGATGGAGCGGAGCGCGCGGCGCAGGACCCGGCGGCTGACGGCCGAGGCGAGGGTCATGGCCTGCCGCACGGTGTCGTCCTCGATCGTCGCGGGCTCCGGCACGTACACATCGACCGCGCCGAGCGGGAACGGCCCGAAGGCGACCGGGAACGCGAAGACCGCGCCGACGGGTTCGCTCCGGACGGCATCGTTGAAGGCAGGCCACGCGGCGTTCGGACGCTGCACGAGATCCGTCTCCAGCACTGGAGCATCGGTCGCGAGCGCGGTCCAGCAGGGTCCCTCGGACAGGTCGAACTGGATCTCGTCGACGCGAGTGGCGACCTCGTCGGTCGCGGACACGGTCTCGCTCGGGCACAGGTCACCGAAGGTCGAGATCGAGACACCGCCCATCGGCAGCGCGAGCGCGAACGGCCGACTGAGTTCGTCGTCGGCGATCTCTGCCGACCGGAGCGCACGGAGTGCACGCTCGAATGCGTCATCCATGGGCGCCTTCCCTGCCGTCTCTCGATCCTACGCGCTGGTCGGTGTCGGACGATCCGGACGGCGCAGGCACGTTCGGCGGTGGGCCGGCGCGCCAGGCCGGCAGCTCTGCGGGCGGGTACGACCCCTGCTCGTCCTGCACCCGGAGCATCGCGTCCAGGGCCACCAGCGTCACGCCGGAGGTCTCACGCACCACCGTCCGCACCGCGTTGCCGAGCAGGAACGCCATCAGGTCCTCGCTGCCGCCGTCCGGACGGTAGTCCCGCCACGGACCGGTCCCCGCGCGTTGCAGGGCACCGGCGAGCACCGCCTTCGCGTCGTCGACGTCGACCTCGCAGTCGAGCACCAGGCGGAAGCGCCGCTGGTTCCGGTCCGACAGGCTCGGTGCGCCGTCCTCGTCGTCCTCGGGAACGAAGGACCGCAGCGCCGACGACGGCGCGATGCCGTACGCCGCACGGAACGCCGCAGCCATCCGGCCCGCGTTGCTGAACTGCCAGCGTTCGGCGATCTCCGCGATCGTCCGCCGGTCCGGCGCACCGGAGGCTTCCTGCAGGTCGCGTCGGACACCCTCCAGGCGCACGGCGCGCAGGAAGGTTCCGGGGGACTGCCCGATCTCGGCCTGGAACCGCTTCTGCAGGCTCCGCGGCGACAGCTGCACGGCCGCGGCGACGTCGGCGACGGTGATGTGGGTCGCAGCCTGCTCGTGGACGAACCGCATCGCATCCCGGACCGCACGCGAGAGTCGGGGCGGGCCGTCCTGGGTCGCGCTGCTCCCGTCGCTCATGCGCCGACCGTACGGGACCCGCCGATGGCGCGCTCCCAGGGCACCGATCGAGGCGACGGATGATCCACCTTGCGCGGTACGAAGTCAACCCCTGACATGACCGGAATCGTCCTGTCGATACTGAAAGTGTCTCGTGCATCGCGGTCGAAGCGATGCGCCACATCGAACCGACAGGGAGGGCGCGATGGGACACCGCCAGGGATCCACGACCGTGATGGCCGAGGCCGCCGTCTGGCAGCAGGTCGTCCACACCGATCGGATCCGTGCGCTCGCCGCGACGGACCCGACGGACATCCGCGTGCAGCCGGTCGACGCCGGGTGCTGGCGGGTGGTCGACGCCGCAGCTGCATGGGGGGACCCCGACATGCTCCTCGGCTTCATCGAGCGCACGGTGGACGGGTTCGACTGCACGCTCATGGCGGCGCTGCACGAGCACGACCGGCGAGCGAGCCTGCAGGACGCCCGCGCCTGGTTCGAACACCGCTGCGGACAGCGCTTCGACGAGGCACCGTGCTGACCGCGGTCCACGGGATCGACGCCGCCCGGACCGTCACCGCGAGGATCGACGCGCAGCGACGCCGCACCGAACGATCCGGTACCGACCGGGCCTTCGCCGCGCGCGTGCTCGCCCAGGCCGGGCACGGCCGTGACGTGCGCTTCGACGTCGAGGACGACGCCTTCCGGCTGCCGTTCCGGTTCCGCTACCGGACCCGACGGGACGGTTGCGTGAGCCTCGTCACGGCGTCGGCGACCTCCGGCTTCTCCGGGGTCTTCGAGCCCATCGACCGCATCGTCGTCGGGTGGTCGAGCACCGGAGGTGTCCGCATCGCCGTCGAGGACGGCGTCGTCCTCGAGACCCGCCCGGGCACGCCCGTCCTGATGCCGACGTCCGGGGAGTTCTCGGTGCGCGCCCCGAAGGGCACGCTGCAGCTCGTGAGCATCGACCGGTCGCTCCTCGACCAGGTGCGCTCGTCGCTGGGAGCAGCGTCCGAACTGCCGACGCGGGGTGCTGAGCCCGCCGTCGCGGCCCTCGAACACCTGCGCCGGTGCGTCGAGCAGGTGGCCGTCACCGCGACGCGCGACGGGTTCACGTCCGGTGCCCGGACCGGTGCGCAGGTCGCGCTGGTCGAGGCCGTCCTCGGAGCCTTCGGCGTGCGGACGCCCGCGGTCCTCCGCCGCGCGGTGACGCCGTCGACGGTCGAGCTCGCCGAGGCCTACCTCGACGGACACTGCGAGCAGATGTTGTGCCTGGCCGACATCTGCAACGCCGTGGGCGTGAGTCCGCGGACCCTGCAGACGGCGTTCATGCGGGAACACGGGGTCTCGCCGATGACGTTCCTGCTGCGGATGCGGCTTGATCGGGTGCGCGCGGCACTGGAGTCCAGCAGCCGGCACGAGACGAGTGTGAGCGAGGCCGCGATGGCCTGGGGCTTCCGGCACCTGGGGCGGTTCTCGGGCACGTACTTCCGTCGGTTCGGGGAGTACCCGGGGCAGACGTTGCGTGCATCGTCCGGTCGGTGCGCGGACGGTCCGGAGCGCCACGCGGGCTGAGTTCGTGCACTGCGCAACGTGTTCTGGACACCACGGTGAACACGCAAGTTCGGCCCCTAGGGTCGCCGCAAGCGCAATCGCGTGAACTCCCTCGAACCGGTTGAAGGACCGATCCGTACCGGAAGGCGGTCCACATGACCACCACTCCGCTCGCTCCGGGTTACACCCGCACTCGTCCCGCTACGGGGGCCCGCAAGGGCACCTCGACCTACTCCGCGCTCCTGGCGCAGGTGAAGGAGAACGGCCTCCTGCGCCGTCGTACCGGTTTCTACTGGGCACTGTTCGGCGCACTCGTCGGCAGCCTCGCCCTCACCTGGGTCGCGTTCGCGTTCCTGGGTGACTCGTGGTTCCAGCTGATCGTGGCCGGCGCGCTGGGCGTGCTGTTCACGCAGTTCGCGTTCCTGTCGCACGAAGCCGCGCACCGTCAGGTGTTCGAGTCCCAGAAGTGGAACGACCGCGCGGGCCGCTGGCTCGGCACGTTCCTCGTGGGCCTCAGCTACTCGTGGTGGATGAACAAGCACACCCGCCACCACGGCAACCCGAACACCGTCGGCAAGGACCCGGACATCGCCCCCGACGGCATCCGGTTCCTGCCGGAGGACGCCGCCGCCGTCAAGGGTGGCGCGATGAAGACCTTCATGCGCTTCCAGGGGTGGCTCTTCTTCCCCCTCCTCACGCTCGAGGGCCTGAACCTGCACCGCTACGCCGTGATGTCCATCGTCACCGGCAACGGCACCAAGGCCGACAAGAAGCACCGCCTCATCGAAGGCGCCCTGCTCGTTGCCCGTTTCGCGATCTACCTGACGGTGGTGTTCTGGTTCCTGCCGTTCGGGATGGCGTGCGCGTTCCTCGGGGTGCAGCTGGCCGTGTTCGGCGTGATGATGGGTGCCTCGTTCGCCCCGAACCACAAGGGCATGCCGACCATCGCCCACGACGCGAAGGTCGACTTCTTCTCCCGCCAGGTGCGCACGTCGCGCAACATCCGTGGCGGCTGGTGGGTGTCGTTCCTGATGGGTGGCCTGAACTACCAGGTCGAGCACCACCTGTTCCCGTCGATGCCGCGTCCGGCGCTGAAGCAGGCCCGCCTGCTCGTCCGTGACCACTGCGACACCCTCGACGTGCCATACACCGAGACCACGCTGCTGCGTTCCTACGGCATCGTCGTCCGGTACCTCAACCGCGTCGGCCTCGCCGCCCGCGACCCCTTCGCGTGCCCCATGGTCGCGCAGCTGCGCATCCACTGACGCCGTGCTGACCGCCATGCCCACGGGCACCGTCAAGTGGTTCGACCACAGCAAGGGGTTCGGCTTCATCCACCCCGACGACGGGTCCCAAGACCTGTTCGCGCACTTCTCCAGCATCGTCGCGGCGACCGGCTCCCGGCCGCTCGCCCAGGACGACCACGTGCAGTACGAGATCGGGCCCGGCAAGAAGGGCCCGCAGGCGGACAACATCTCGATCATCCGCTGATCGGCACCACCACGAGCAACGCCCCGACCGGTCCGGTCGGGGCGTTGCTCGTTGCGCGCGTCGCCGTCGCTGGCCGAGCCTCGCTCCGCTGGACAGACCGCGCGTCCCGGCACCCGCAACCTGTCCGCGGGCCGAGTCTCGGTGGGGGCCGCCGGCCCGGCGCACCACGGGACGGACGGGAGGCCCGGTGTCAGCTGGCACCGTCCCTCCCGGCACGGCCGTCGAGCCGCCTGCACCCGGCCCATAGCTGCGGGCTGGGCTGTGTTTCGCGCTGAGCGACAGACCACGCGGACGTGAGCACGTGAGGTGTCGCCCAGCCCGTAACGACGGCGGCCGCCGGCCCGGCGTCCGCACATGACGGACGGGAGGCCCGGTGCCAGCTGGCGCTGGGCCTCCCGTCCGTCTGTGCGCCCGTTCTTTCCCATCGCGCGCGTTGGTTCGCAAGAACGGGCGTACCTGGTCGAAAGCACCGACCAGGTACGCCCGGTTCCACCAGGTACGCCCGGTTCCGCCAGGTATGCCCGGTTCCGCCAGGGACACCCGGTTCCGCTCGACGCACGAGCCGCAACGCACGTCGGCCCGGGCCACGCTGTTGCGTGGTCCGGGCCGATTGTGGTGGTGCGGGGTGTTACTTGATCTGTGCGGTGATGGTGGCGGTGCCGACGAGGAGGCCGCGCTTGACGGCGTCGGTGCCGAAGGTCTTGTTCAGCAGGCCGGCGGCGTCTTCGGAGATGT